>JAOPXM010000037.1 GCA_025965125.1 Nocardioides sp. | reverse complement strand
TCCGCCCTCAAGGAGGGCCGGGTCGCCGCGGCCGGCCTCGACGTCTTCGCCCAGGAGCCGTGCACCGACAGCCCGCTGTTCGAGCTCGACAACGTCGTCGCCACCCCGCACCTCGGGGCCTCCACCGACGAAGCGCAGGAGAAGGCGGGCATCGCCGTGGCGAAGTCCGTGCGGCTCGCGCTGTCCGGTGAGCTGGTGCCCGACGCGGTGAACGTCCAGGGCGGCGTGATCGCCGAGGACGTCCGGCCCGGCATCCCGCTCACCGAGAAGCTCGGCCGCGTCTTCACCGGACTCGCCG
This sequence comes from Nocardioides sp., assembly GCA_025965125.1. GTDB lineage: Bacteria > Actinomycetota > Actinomycetes > Propionibacteriales > Nocardioidaceae > Nocardioides. Next base: position 41,291 of record JAOPXM010000037.1, on the reverse strand, counting down.
GTGAGGTCGCCCAGCAGCTCGACGTCGAGGTCCGCGGAGAGATCACCGACTACGACGTCAAGGTGCTCGAGCTCGCCGCCCTCAAGGGGGTCTTCACCGACATCGTCGAGAGCCAGGTCTCCTACGTGAACGCGCCGCTGCTCGCGGCCGAGCGGGGCGTCGCCGTACGCCTCGTCTCCGACCCCGAGAGCCCCGACCACCGCAACCTGATCACGATCCGGGGCACCCTGGCCGACGGGTCGCAGGTGTCTGTGAGCGGGACCCTGATCGGCATCCACCAGCGCGAGCGGCTCGTCGAGGTGAACGGCTTCGACGTGGACATCGAGCCCACCGACCACCTCGCGTTCTTCACCTACGAGGACCGGCCCGGGATGGTCGGCACCGTCGGCGGCCTCCTCGGCGACGCCGGCATCAACATCGCCGGCATGCAGGTCGCCCGCGATGCCAAGGGGGGCCAGGCGCTCGTTGCGATCTCGGTCGACAGTGCGATCTCGGCCGAGACCCTCCTGGAGATCCAGCTCGCCATGGACGCCGCCTCCGTGCGCGCCGTCAACCTCGCCTGAAAGCGGTCGGCGACCTGGCCGGCCGCGGGTGCCGCCCCTGGTCGAGACCGCCTGCCGCACCGCGGGCCGCGCTGCTACCTTTCGCGCACCGCGCCGTACGGGTGCCGCACACGGAGGACAGCCATGGGGACTCGTAACAGCTCGAGAGCGGCGTCGTGGCCGATCCGATGGCCGTCGCTCGGCCTCCTGGCCGCCGGGCTGCTTCTGCTGTCCCTGGCGCAGCCGTCACCGCAGCTGAAGCCCCAGTCCTCGCCCTTCGGTGCCGCGGACGCTTGCGGGACGCCGATCGCGAAGGCTTCGGGCGGGTTCTGGACGTGCACGTTCGCGGACGAGTTCGACGGCACCTCGCTGAACCGTGCGAAGTGGTCGGTCCTGACAACCGCCCGCGAGGGCATTCGCCACGGACCCGAGTGCTACCTCGACAGTCCTGACAACGTGGCGGTCCGCGACGGTTCGCTGGTGCTGACTGCCCGCGACAGCGGCACTGCCCGGCACTGCCATCCCGGGGTGTTCGGGGACCCGGTGACGCCCTACACGTCCGGCGAGGTGAGCACTCTCGGCAAGTTCTCGCAGGCCTACGGCCGCGTCGAGATCCGTGCCGCGTTCCCCGACGTCCACGTGCCGGGGCTGCACAGCGCGCTGTGGATGTGGCCCGACCAGCAGTCGTATGGACCGTGGCCGGCGTCCGGCGAGATCGACATCGGCGAGTTCTACACCGCCTACCCCGACCGGGTGATTCCCTACCTGCACCACGCGAACATCCCGGGCGACCCGACCGTGACCAACAACTTCTGCATGGTCGCGGACCCGTCAGCCTTCCACGACTACACGCTCGTCTGGGCCCCCGGCCACATCATCGTGGCGATCGACGGCCAGACCTGTGTGGACCACCTGGTCCGGTCGACCGTTCCCCCGTCGACCAGGGCGCCGTTCGACAAGCCGTTCTTCATCAACCTCACCCAGGCCCTCGGCATGGCGGGCAGAAACGGGTTCAGCGCGGCCACCACCCCCCTGCCTGCGAGCCTGACGGTCGACTACGTCCGCGTCTGGTCCTGACCGGCCCAGGATCCTCAGGCCACCATGACCCGGCCGGCGGGGTGCTCTGCCACACCCTGACGACCGTGTACGACGGACCACGCGACCGCCAGGCGCCGCGCGGCCTCTTCGAGCTCGTCACCGGGTCGGCCCCATGGGATTCGCACGAAACGGTCGAGGCCGCCCCCCACCGCGAACACCGGACCCGGCGCGATGATGACGCGGGACCGCTCGGCCTCCGCAGCGAGGGCCGTGGCCGTCGGGTGGGGCAGCTCGCACCACAGCGCGAGGCCGCCCGTGGGGATCCGGAACGTCCAGTCCGGCAGGTGGGTGTGGATCGCCGCGACAAGTCGGTCGCGCTGTTCGCGGAGTCGGGTGATGTGCTCGGCGAGCACCGGGCCGTCCGCCAGCAGCCGCGCGAGGACGAGCTGTTCCATCACGGGCGCACCCAGGTCGAGCCCGACCCGCGCCTGGGTGAGCCGGTCCATCTGGCCCTCGGGGCAACGGATCCAGCCGAGCCGGAGCCCGCCCCAGAAGGTCTTGCTCGCGCTGCCGATCGTCAGCGCGTCCGGCGCGAAGCACGCGAACGGACGCGGCATCGACTGCCCGTCCAGGGCCAGCGCCTGGTGCGCCTCGTCGACCACCGCCACCGTGCCGGCGCGCCGCAGGTGCCGGGCGTACACGTCTCGCTGGGCGTCATCCATCAGGTGCCCGGTGGGGTTCTGGAAGTCGGGGATCAGGTACGCCAACCGCGGTGAGGTGTGTTTGAGCGCCGCCCCGACCGCGTCGAGGTCCCAGCCGTCGGGATCGACCGGCGACGCGGCGAGCCTGGCCCCGCTGCTCCGGAGCGCCTGTGTGGCGTTGGGGTAGACCGGCGACTCGACCAGCACCCGGTCGCCCGGTCCGGTGAAGGCCTGCGCCACGATCGACGCAGCCGACAGCGCCCCGGACGTGACCATGATCTGGCCGGGGTCCGTGGGCAGTCCGCGGGCGTCGTAGGTCCGGGCGATCGCCTGCTGCAGCTGGGGCAGCCCGGCGGGGAAGTAGCCGTGCCCGCCGAGGTACGCCGGGAGGTCGGCCGCCGCCTCGGCGTACGCCGCCGAGATTCCTGGCGGAGCGGAGGCCGCGGCACAGTTCAGGTCGATCGCGTCACCGTCGCCCGGCCGCGGGAGCAGTGCCCGGTCGTGGGCGCGCTCGCGACCTCCCGGGACCCGGGTGAAGGTGCCGGAGCCCTGATGAGCCTCGGCGTACCCATTGTCGCGCAGGGCCGCGTACGCCCGGGTCACGGTGGTCCGGGAGACCCCGAGCGCCTCGGTCAGCTCGCGCTCGCTGGGCAGCCGGGTGCCGAACGTGATCCGGCCGTCACCGATCAGGAGCGTGAGCGCGTCGGCCAGCCCCGTGTACGCCGGACTGCGCGGAAAGTCGCCCACGAGAGCGGCGGTGCGCGTGGCGCTGATGGACGTGCGCAGGGGTGGGGCCACGGGTCCACTGTTCCATGATTGGCTATTTTCTGAAAGGCCAATTTGCGGAAGGCTGGTCGCATGACGTCGACCGCCATCGCTCGCCCGGGTCTCACCGACCTCGGCCCGATCGCCCAGCTCCGTGCCGGCCGGCTCGGCCGCCGGCTGCCCCAGCTGGTCGTCGGCCTGGTGCTGTACGGCGTCTCCCTCGGGCTGATGGTGCGCGGCGACCTCGGCCTGGCTCCGTGGGACGTGCTGCACTCCGGGCTGATCCGTCACATCCCGGTCACCCTCGGTCAGTCGGTCGTCCTGATGAGCTTCGTGGTGCTGGTGCTCTGGATCCCGCTGCGTGAGACCCCCGGTCTGGGCACCGTCGCCAACGCCCTGGTCGTCGGGTTCTCCGCCGACGCCACGCTCGCGCTGCTCGACAGGCCGGACGGTCTCGCGTTCCGCGGGGCACTGATGGTCGGCGGCGTCGTGCTCTGCGGGCTGGCCGGCGCGATGTACATCGGCGCCCAGCTCGGGCGCGGCCCCCGCGACGGGCTGATGACCGGCCTCCACCGCCGGACCGGGCTGTCCCTGCGCCTGGTGCGCACCGGCATCGAGGTCGCGGTCGTGCTGGTCGGGCTGACGCTCGGGGGTGGGCTGGGCCTGGGCACCGTCCTCTATGCGCTGGTCATCGGTCCGCTCACCCAGCGGTGGCTCCCGTGGTGGACCGTCCCGGTCGACCCGCCCCGCGCCTGAGTCGTCAGCGCTTCGTGGCGATCAGCGTGGCCGCATCGGAGGCGACCATCACCTCGACGCTGGTGAAGCGCGGATCGGTGAGCCACTGCTCGCGCAGGGTGTCGACGCGGCCGCCGGTGATCGGAGGCCACATCTCGCACGGCGTGAAGTCGTCGAGCACCACGATGCCGCCGTCCTCGACGAGATCCGCGATGGCGTCCACGCCGACCTCGGTGGGCTCGCCGGAGTCGAGGAAGAGCAGTGAGAACGGGCCCTTGTCGAGAAGTGTCGACCAGTCGGCGGCGAGCACCTCGACCTGCGGGTCGTCGACGAAGATCTCGGCAGCGGCGGTCGCGAGCTTGGGGTCGAGCTCCGCGGTGACGATGCGGACATCGCCGCGGACACCCGAGCGCAACCAGGCAGTGCCGACGCCGCAGCCGGTGCCGAACTCCGCCATCGTCCCGGCCCGGGTCGCGGCCAGAGCGGCGAGCAGGCGACCCGTCTCGTTTCGGCAGAACGACGCATAGCCGGCGCGCCGCGACACCGCGAACGCGCGCTCCACCACGTCGGGCAGGTCGGGAGGGGCGCTCATGCAGCGAGTCTTTCATCCTGGGACACCGGTCTCGTCCTTCGGACAGATGGCGATATCCCGTGGCCGTGCGGCTGCACGCGTCGTACGGTGGGCTCACCATGCGGAGCGTCTACGTACTTATCGTGCGCCGCGGCGAGGCCTGTTGAGTGAGGCCACCTCGCCGCGGTGTTCGGCGTTGACCGGTCTCACGTCTTAAGAAGCTCAGCTTCACGGCTCGACCCATCTGAAGACGCCTCCGCGGCGGGTCCGCCCCACAGCACGTGCGCGACCCGCATCCCTGCAGGTTCTCCCTCATGCGATCCATGAGTCGACCGTCCCCGTCGTGGGGCGTCTTCGCAGCCGACTACGAGCACACCTGGATCACGAGAGAAGAAACCGATGTACGACATGTATCCCGACTGGGGCCCGGCCAGTCACAACCCCGAGAACCCTCGCAGCTACGAAGCGGTCCAGCAGTCGCTTGACCTGCGAGACAACGGCGGCGAACGCCCGGACGACAACTAGCGTTCTGTCCCATGAGCACCCCCGACACCGCCACCAGCGCCGGAGCTTCCGGCACCCTCAAGCTTGCCGTCATCCCCGGTGACGGCATCGGCCAGGAGGTCACGGCGGAGGCCCTGAAGGTCCTCGAGGTGGCGTCACCGGCAGACGTGAAGTTCGAGCCCACCCGCTACGACCTCGGCGCCGAGCGTTACCTCGCGACCGGTGAGGTGCTGCCTGACTCGGTGCTCGCCGAGATCCGCGAGCACGACGTCATCCTGCTCGGGGCGGTGGGCGGCAAGCCCAACGACCCGAACCTGCCGCCGGGCATCCTCGAGCGCGGGCTGCTCCTGCGGCTGCGCTTCGAGCTCGACCACTACGTCAACCTGCGGCCGTCCCGGATCTTCCCGGGCGTTGCGTCCCCGCTGGCCGACAGTGTCATCGGCGGGGTCGAGGTCGACTTCGTGGTGGTCCGCGAGGGGACCGAGGGACCCTACACCGGCAACGGCGGTGCCCTCCGGGTCGGTACGCCGCACGAGATCGCCACGGAGGTGTCGGTCAACACTGCGTTCGGTGTCGAGCGCGTGGTCCGCGATGCTTTCGCCCGCGCCCAGCGACGGCCGCGCAAGAAGCTCACCCTGGTCCACAAGACCAACGTCCTGGTGCACGCGGGCGCCGTGTGGTGGCGGCTCACCCAGCAGGTCGCCCAGGAGTTCCCCGATGTCGTCGTCGACTACATGCACATCGACGCCGCCATGATCTTCATGACCACCGACCCGTCGCGTTTCGACGTGATCGTCACCGACAACCTGTTCGGCGACATCATCACCGACCTCGCGGGTGCCATCAGTGGTGGCATCGGCCTCGCGGCCTCCGGGAACATCAACCCGGACCGCACCTCGCCGAGCATGTTCGAGCCGGTGCACGGCTCCGCTCCCGACATCGCCGGCCAGCAGAAGGCCGACCCGACCGCCGCGATCCTCTCGGTCGCACTCATGCTCGACCACCTGGGCCACCCGGAAGCGGCCGCCCGGGTGGAGCGCGCGGCGATTGACGACATTGCGTCGCGGGGGAGCGCCTCGGTTCGTCGTACCTCCGAGGTGGGCGACGCCATCGCCGCGCGAGTAGCCGGCTGACGGCTGCCCCGCCTCTTTCTTCCCGGCCGGGCACGCAAGGTGCGTGCCCGGCCGCTGCATTTACTAGGAAGGTCGACTAAATTGCCAACCATGCAGATCCGCACCGTCTCCTCGACCGAGTCCGTGGACGAGACACGCCTCGCCGAGGTTCTCGCCAACCCGGGCTTCGGCAAGTACTTCACCGACCACATGCTGCGTATCGAGTGGACACCCGACGCCGGCTGGCACGACGCACGCATCGAGCCCTACGGGCCCCTGAGCCTCGATCCCGCGACCGCGGTCCTGCACTACGCGCAGGAGACCTTCGAGGGGATGAAGGCCTACCGGCACGAGGACGGCTCGATCTGGTCGTTCCGCCCGGAGGAGAATGCCGCGCGGATGGTGCGCTCGAACCACCGGCTGGCCCTGCCTGCGCTCGACGTCCCCGACTTCGTGCAGGCGGTCGACGCGCTGGTCACCGTCGACCAGCGGTGGGTGCCGGACCCGGCGGGAGAGAAGAGCCTCTACATCCGGCCCTTCATGTTCGCCTCCGAGGCTTTTCTCGGGGTCCGCCCCGCCCAGCACGTGACGTTCATGGTCATCGCCAGTCCGGCCGGCGCCTACTTCAAGGGCGGCATCAAGCCCGTCACCCTGTGGTTGACCGAGGAGTACACCCGGGCCGGACGAGGCGGCATGGGTGCCGCCAAGACCGGCGGCAACTACGCGAGCTCGCTGATCGCCCAGCAGGAAGCCACCAGCCAGGGGTGCGACCAGGTGGTCTTCCTCGACGGCCAGGAGGGGAAGTACATCGAAGAGCTCGGCGGCATGAACATGTACTTCGTCTACGACGACGGGCACATCGTCACGCCCGACTCCGACACCATCCTCGAGGGCATCACCCGGGCCAGCATCATCGAGCTGGCCGGCAAGCTCGGCCACCAGGTCGAGGAGCGCAAGATCACGATCGACGAGTGGCGCGACGGCGTGGCCAGCGGGCGGATCGCCGAGATCTTCGCGTGCGGCACCGCCGCGGTCGTCACCCCGGTCGGGGCTCTCAAGTGGGCGGGCGGGGAGATCCCGGCTGCCCACGTGAGCGGCGAGGTGACCATGGAGATCCGCAACGCCCTGGTCGACGTGCAGTACGGCCGGTCGGAGGACATGTTCGGCTGGATGCACCGCATCGTCTGAGGCAGGCACCGCGAACGTGCGGGGAGTTTCGAGGCGGTTGCTGACGCACCTCCTCAACCAGCGGTGGATGCGTCGGTAGCCTCATCCCGTGACTGTGCAGGCTGGGCCGCCGGGGTCGCCCGCATCCGGGCCGACCACGGTGGGCGACTACACGCTGCTCTCCCGGATCGGGGAGGGTGGCATGGGCGTCGTGCACCTGGCCCGCAAGCCGGGCGGTGATCGGGTCGCGCTGAAGGTCCTTCGTCCGCACATCGTCGGTGACGAGGAGGCGCGTGCCCGGCTGGCCCGTGAGGTCGGCTCACTGCGGCGCATCCGCAGTCGCTGGGTCGCCGAGATCGTCGACGCGGACCCGTGGGCGGTCGTGCCCTTCGTAGCCACGCGGTACGTACCCGGCCTGTCCCTGCACGACTTCGTGCAGGAGGAGGGTCCGATCGAAGGGCCAGACCTCGTCTGGTTCGCCGCGTGCCTGGCCGAAGGGGTTGCCTCCGTGCACTCGGTGGGCGTGCTGCATCGCGACGTGAAGCCGTCCAACGTGCTCATGGAGGGCCGTACGCCGATCCTCATCGACTTCGGGCTGGCCCGGGTTGCCGACGACCCGAAGCTCACCCACACCGGATGGCTGCTCGGCACGCCCGGTTACCTCGCGCCCGAGATCCTGCACGGTGACGACGCGACACCGGCCTCGGACGTGCACTCATGGGCGGCGACGGTCGCCTACGCGGGCACCGGGAACCCGCCGTTCGGTCGGGGCCCGTCGATGGCGATCATGGACCGAGTCCGCCGGGGCGAGCACGACCTGACGGGTCTTCCGCACGAGCTGAGACGACTCGTGACCGCGGCCCTCGAGCCCGATCCGCTGCACCGCCCGACCCTCGACGCGATCCTCGGCTGGCTCAGGCCCCAGGTGGCGGCCGGACGGACCGTCGTACCACCGGTGCCGACGGGACCTGAGGACCTCTTCACCCTCCCGCTCGCCCTCGCCGCCCAGGCGAGCCAGGACGATGTGACAGAACGGCTGGGCGACGTCTCGAGGGCCCCGCACACCTTCGCGATGCCGACCCGGTTCGACCCGAGCGGCCAGGACCCGACCCGCTTCGACCCGGCCCGGGACACGCCGTACGTCGAGCCCCGCCCGCCGCTGGCCGAGCGGCTCCGGCGCGCGATCCTCCTGACCTCCACGGCGGTGGCAGCGGGTGCCCTGGTCGCCGCGTTCCCCTGGCCGGCCGCGGGGGTGCTCCTGCTCCTGGTCTGGCTGCTCCGCAGCGGGTCGCTGGCCGCGAGCGCGGCAGGTGACCGGCGGCGGGTCCGCGGTCGCAGGTGGTACGACGGCGCCCGGTTCCTGCTCGCTGCGCCCTGGCACCTCGTCCGATCCATCGGCAGCACAGTGCTGCTGCAGCTGTGGGCCCTCGGCCTTGCGATCGCGGGGGCGCTGATCTGCTACGCGGTCGCGGCAAGCCCGTCGACCACCCTGTTCGTCAGCGGGGTCGTGTTCGCGGCATCGGCCTGGACCGGTCCTGGGGGCTCACGAGTGCGGTCTCCGTTGTCGCGCATCGTGACCCCGCTGTCCCGCGGCTCGCGCACCTGGCTGGGCGCGGTCGCCGTCGTCCTGGTGGTCGCAGCGCTGGCGGGCCTGCGCGTCTCCGTCTCCGGCACCAGCTGGACCCCCGGAAACGACCGGCCGTTCAGCTCGCAGAACGGCGCCGGCCGCGGCTGATCGCGGCCCGCCCGCATCCGTATCCCGGAATCGGGCTCCCGGGACCCGGCGACCCGTGGCACCATGAGTCCCATGCAGCACCACGTCATCATCATTTGCTAGCGCGTCGCCCTCCGCCACCCGGAGACCGACGCGCCGACCTCTCGTCCCTCGAGAGGTTTTTTTGTGCGACAAAGAGCCTGAGGAACAGGGCGAAGCCGCTCTTCAACGAACGTCGAAAGCGAACCAATGGACCTGCACGGCGACTTCCACGTCTACGACACGACGTTGCGCGACGGCGCGCAGCAAGAGGGACTCAACCTCTCCGTCGCCGACAAGCTGAGCATCGCGCGCCAGCTCGACGACCTGGGCGTCGGCTACATCGAGGGCGGCTGGCCAGGGGCCAACCCCAAGGACACCGAGTTCTTCCGCCGGGCGAGCCAGGAGCTGGACCTGCGCAACGCGAAGCTGGCGGCGTTCGGTGCCACCCGCCGGGCCGGCCTGCGTGCGGCCGACGACCCCGGCATCGCCGCCCTGCGCGACAGCGGCGCCGGTGTCGTGACCCTGGTCGCGAAGTCACACGACCGGCACGTCGACCTGGCGCTGCGCACCACCCTCGAGGAGAACCTCGCGATGATCCGCGACACGGTCTCCCACCTGCGCGCCGAGGGTCAGCAGGTCTTCCTCGACGCCGAGCACTTCTTCGACGGCTACCGCGCCAACCGCGACTACGCCCTCGAGGTCCTCCGCACGGCGTACGACGCGGGCGCCGACGTGATCGCGCTCTGCGACACCAACGGCGGCATGCTCCCGGACTGGGTCTCCGACGTCGTGCACGACGTCGTCGAGACGACCGGCGTACGGGTCGGCATCCACTGCCACAACGACACCGGCTGCGCGGTCGCCAACACGCTCGCGGCCGTCGAGGCCGGCGCGACCCACGTGCAGGGCACGATCAACGGGTACGGCGAGCGCACCGGCAACGCAGACCTCGTCTCGATCGTCGCCAACCTCGAGCTCAAGCTGGATCGCCAGGTGCTGCCCCAGGGTCTGCTGAGGGACGCCACCCGAATCGCGCACGCGGTTGCCGAGGTCACGAACTTCCCGCCCGCGTCGCGCCAGCCGTATGTCGGCACGTCGGCGTTCACCCACAAGGCCGGGCTGCACGCCAGCGCAATCAAGGTCGACCCGAACCTCTACCAGCACATGGACCCGGTCGGCGTCGGCAACGACATGCGGCTGCTGGTCTCCGACATGGCCGGCCGTGCCTCGATCGAGCTGAAGGGCCGGGAGCTCGGCTTCGACCTGTCCGGCGACAAGGACCTCGTGGGCCGGATCACCGACCGGGTGAAGGTGCTGGAGTCGCGCGGGTTCACGTTCGAGGCTGCGGACGCGTCCTTCGAGCTGCTCCTGGTGGAGGAGGTCGAGGGTGCGCGGCCGGCGTACTTCGATGTCGAGTCCTGGCGCGTCATCACCGAGACGCTCCCCGAGTCCGGGCCGGGGGTCGAGGCGGTGTCCGAGGCCACCGTCAAGCTGAACGCCGACGGCGTCCGCTTCGTCGTGACCGGTGAGGGCAACGGTCCCGTCAACGCCCTCGACGCGGCGTTGCGGACCGCGATCGTCCAGGCCTACCCGGAGGTCGCGAAGTTCGAGCTGATCGACTACAAGGTCCGCATCCTCGACCAGGGGCACGGAACCGACGCGATCACCAGGGTGCTGATCGAGACCACCGATGGCGTCTCCTCGTGGGTGACGGTCGGGGTCGGCCACAACGTCGTCGAGGCGTCGTGGGGAGCCCTGGTGGACGGACTGACGTTCGGTCTGCGCCGCCACCACAGCTGAACCGTCCGATCCAGGGGGTGCCTCGGCACCTCGTCAGGCGGACGGCCCGACGACTCTCCGGGCCAGATCAGTCCAGCCCTCGTAGACCCGCTCCAGCGGGAACCCGTCGATGTCGATCTGCTGCTCCAGGATGGGCGCCTCGAGCGGGGCGAGCAGGGCCACCGCCAGCAGCGGGAGGTCGCCGGTGACGCCGATCTCCTCGAGCAGGATCCGCACGTGCATCGCGGCGAAGGAGTACGCCGCGTAGGACCGTGCCACGGCGCGCCCGGCGTGGCGGATCAGCTCCGCGTGCTTGAGGGTGATCTCAAGCCGGGAGCGACCGAACGCCAGCAGGCGCTCCATCGGCGGAGCCCCCGGACCCAGCGGCGCCGGCCCCGACATGACCGCGGCCTGCCACTCGGTCTCCGAGTGGTTGAGGATCGCGCCCATCAGGCCCTCGCGGGAGTCGAAGCGACGGAAGACCGTGCCCTTGCCGACGCCCGCCTCGGCCGCCACGGCGTCCATCGTCACGGCATCCAGTCCGCAGTGGTCGATCAGCCGCTCCGCGGCGACCAGCAGTCGCTCACGATTCCGCGCGGCGTCGCGGCGCTCAACCGGGGGAGCGCCGAGCAGAGGCAGGAAATGGGGCTCGGACATGAGGCGTTCACTCTAGGAGGCGGCGCCGTCGCGCCGCGGGGGAAGTTCGCGAACCGGGCGGGAATAAGAAGCGGACCACAGTCCGTTTACACCCGTGAACGTCCCACTCATCCGTACCCTTCGAGGAGCCCCTCATGTCGGACACCCGCGTCATCGTCCTGGTCGGCAGCCTCCGCGCCGACTCCCTCAACCGCAAGATCGCCGAGACCCTGCGCGGCACCTCGCCGGAGGGCGTCAGCGTCGAGATCGTCGACGGCCTCGACCGGTTGCCGTTCTACAACGAGGACATGGACGGCGAGAACACCCCCGCGGCGGTTGTCTCCGTGCGCGAGCAGGTCGGCTCCGCCGACCGCGTCCTGGTCGTCACCCCTGAGTACAACGGCACGATGCCGGCGGTCCTCAACAATGCCATCGACTGGCTCTCGCGCCCTTACGGGGCGTCCGCACTCACGGGCAAGCCGTTGGGCGTCGTCGGCGCCACCCCGACCCCGTACGGCGGCAAGTGGGCGCACGCGGACACCCAGCGCTCGGCCGGCATCGCGGGCGCGGTCATCGTCGAGGACGTGACCGTCTCGCAGTCCGCCATCGGTGTGGACGTGCTCACCGACCCCGAGGTGCTCGCCAGGCTGAGCGACGCGATGCGCAAGCTGGTCGACTTCGAGCCGGAGCTCGTCGCCGCCTGACCCGTTAGCGTCTGGCACGTGACCGAACTGCACGACCTGACCGCCCGGGAGCAGGGCGAGCTCGTACGCCGCCGTGAGGTGTCGCCGCTCGAGCTCACCGAGCACTACCTCGAACGCGCCGACCGGCTCGACTCGGTCGGCGCGTTCGTCACGTTGACGCCCGAGCGCGCGCGGGAACGGGCCACCGCGCTCGAGCCGGGGGAGTCGCCGCTGCACGGTGTACCCACCGCGATCAAGGACCTGAACATGACGGCCGGCGTGCGGACGACGTTCGGGTCGGCCGTCTTCGCCGACTTCGTGCCGGACATCTCCGACGGTGTGACGCTGTCCATCGAGGCCGCCGGCATGGTGAGCATCGGGAAGACGAACACGCCGGAGTTCGGCTCGCCCTGTTACACCGAGCCCGACATCGCCCCGCCCGCGGTGACGCCGTGGGACCACACGCGGACGGCCGGCGGCTCGTCCGGTGGCGCAGCAGCCGCGGTCGCCGCGGGACTCGTGCCGCTCGCCCAGGGCTCCGACGGCGGTGGGTCGATCCGGATCCCCGCGTCCTGCTGCGGCCTGGTGGGGTTGAAGCCGACGCGTGGCCGGATCAGCGGCCATCCGATGTACGGCGATCCCGTCGGCCTGGCGGTTGCCGGTCCTCTCGCTCGCAGCGTCCGCGACTCGGCGGCGCTCCTGGACGTGCTGGCCGGGCATCGCCCGGGTGACCCGTCATGGGCGCCGGACCCGTCCGACAGCTTCCTGAGCGCATGCGACCGCGAGCCCGGCCGGCTCCGGATCGCGCGGTTCGTGGAGCCGCTGATCGCGGACGTGCGCGTCGACCCCGAGTGCGTCAAAGCCTGGGAGGGCGCGTCGACCCTGCTCGAGTCGCTCGGCCACGAGGTCGTGGACATCGCCGTACCCCTGCCGCCGGAAGCCGTTCCGGTCTTCGAGACCTGCTGGTCGGTGCTCACCGCGCTGTCGGTGGTGCCACCCGAGAAGCGGCACCTGCTCCGACCACTGACCCGCTGGCTCACCGAGCGGGGCAACGCCGTGTCGGGGCCGGAGTTCGGGCTCGCGATCGGGGCGATGCGCCGCTTCGCGGCCGGCACGCTGACGATGCTGGCGCCGTACGACGCCGTGCTCACCCCCACCCTCGCGGCCCCGCCCGTCCTGGTCGGGGCGATGCGCGACGACGCCGACCCGGCCGCCGACTTCGAGGCGCAGAAAGCGTTCACGCCCTGGACCTCGGCGTGGAACGTCACCGGGATGCCGGCCGTGTCGCTGCCGCTGCACTGGACACCGGACGGCCTGCCAGTGGGCGTGATGCTGGCGGCCCGCCCCGCCGAGGAGGAGCTGCTGCTCTCGCTCTCGGCGCAGATCGAGGCCGCCGCCCCGTGGATCGACCGGAAGCCGCCCGGGTGGTGACCCGTACCCGTCAGCTGAACCAGGACGGCGCCTGAGCCTGGAACTCCGCGCTGCCCAGGGCGCCGACTCCTGCCGGGATCGTCGCGATCAGGGGTACGCCGGTCAGGCGGGGCAGGTCCTCGGCGTTGCACAGCTCGGCGAGCCCGGGCTCGGCCGGCCAGGCACCGATCACGAGCCCGGCCGGTTCCAGCCCTCGAGCGCGCAGCGCACCCACGGTGAGCTCCGCGTGGTTCAGGGTCCCGAGCCCCGCCGCCGCCACGACGACCACCTCGACCGGCACCGTCTCGGCCAGCTCGGCCGCGAGGTCGAGGAGCGTGCCGCCATCGGTGTCGAGCCGCACCAGCAGGCCGCCCGCGCCTTCCACGAGGACAACGTCGTGGAACCCGGTCAGCACCCGGATCCGGTCGGCGTACTCCGCCACCGGCGGGATGCGCATGCCCTGCCGACGAGCCGCGGTGTCCGGCGCGAGCGGGTCGTCGAGTGCGGTGTACTCCTGCACCGAGCACCCGGTCAGCCGGTGCACCTCATCGGCATCGCTCGGGTCAATGCCGGTGATCCCGGTCTGCACGGGCTTGACCACCGTCACCTGGCCCGCGCCCCGGGCTCGCACCGCCAACGCGGCCGTCGCCACGGTCTTGCCGACGCCGGTGCTCGTGCCGGTGACAACGATGACACGGCCGGTCACGCGAGTCTCACCGGACAGTCTGACGCCGGGTGCGTCACGAAGCGTGTTCCTTGACGACCGCGACGAGCACCTCGGTCGCGCGCGCCCAGTCTTCGCCGGCGACGCCCGCGTTGACCGTGATCCGGAGCCGCGAGATCCCATCCGGCACCGACGGCGGCCGAAAGCAGCCGACCCGGACCCCCTGCGCCGCCGCAGCGGCCTGGGCGGCGAGTGCGATCCGCGGAGACGGCATCGGCACGGAGAGCACCGCACCGGCGGGCGGCTCCACGCCAAGCGCTGCGGCGAGGTCGACGACCCGGCTGCGCACGAGGCCCGGCAGTTCGGAACGCTCGCGCAGCACACCCAACGCAGCGAGGGCCGCTGCGGCCGACGCCGGTGCGAGGGCCGTGTCGAAGATGAACGGGCGGGCCCTGTTGACCAGGTGCTCGATGATCTCGGGGGAGCCGAGCACCGCACCGCCCTGGCTGCCGAGCGCCTTCGACAGCGTCGCGGTGACAACGACGTGGGGCAGTCCGTTCAACCCGGCGAGCCGCACCATCCCCGGCCCGTGCACACCGAGCCCGTGCGCCTCGTCAACGACCAGCAGGGCGCCGTGCTCCTCGCACGCCGCCGCCAGCTCGACCAGGGGTGCCGCGTCGCCGAGGACGGAGTAGATCGACTCGGCGAGCACCATCGTCCGGCGACCCGCAGCCGATGCCAGGGCAGTTCGGACCGCCTCGACGTCGTTGTGCGGCACCACGACGAGATCGGCTCGGGAGAGCCGGATCGCATCGATCAGCGAAGCGTGGATGTGCGCGTCGGAGACGACCAGACTGTTGCGGTCGACCAGCGCGGACACGACCGAGAGGTTCGCGTGGTAGCCGGTCGACATCACCAGCGCCGCGGGCTGCCCGGTGTAGTCGGCCAGCGCTTCCTCGAGGTGGGTGTGCAGGAGAAGCGTGCCGGTGACGAGCCGCGAGGCGCCCGAACCCGCTCCCCACATCATCGCGGCGTCGGCCGCCGCCGCGGTGACCAGGGAGTCCCTGGACAGTCCCAGGTAGTCGTTGCCTGCGAGGTCGATGACTCCGTCGGCCGCCGCCCGCGGGCGCAGTGTGCGGCGCAGGCCGGCGCCATCTCTCTGCGTAGCCTGCTCCGCGAGCCACTCGGACCACGTCATGCGACCACCGCGGCTCGCCCGATCGCCGTACAGATCAGGGCGACGTCCTCGTCGGTCGAGACGTACGGCGGCATCGTGTAGATCAGGTCCCGGAACGGCCTCAGCCACACGCCCTCCTCGGCGGCCGCGTCGGTCGCCTTGACGACGTCGACCGGGTGGTCGAGCTGGGCGACGCCCACGGCGCCGATCGTGCGGACGTCGAGGATCCCGGGCAGGTCGCGCAGCGGGGCCAGCCCAGCGACCAGCCCAGCGTTGATCCGCTCGACGTCCGACCGGAAATCGCCGGTCTCCAGCAACCGCAGGTTGGCAAGCGCGACGCTGCAGGCCAGCGGGTTGCCCATGTACGTCGGGCCGTGCATCAGCACACCGGACTCGGACCGCGACAGTCCCGCAGCGACGGCACCGGTGCACAGCACAGCCGCCAGGGTGAGGTAGCCGCCGGTGAGCGCCTTGCCCAGGCACATCACGTCCGGGGTGACGCCGGCGGCTTCGGCCGCGAACAGCCAGCCGGTTCGCCCGAACCCGGTCGCGATCTCGTCGAACACCAGCACCAGCTCGTGCTCGTCGGCCACCTCGCGCATGACCCGCAGGCACTCGGCGGGGTAGACGTGCATGCCGCCGGCTCCCTGCAGGAGCGGCTCGACGATGATGCCGGCGAGCTCGTGGGCGTGCTCGGCCGCGAGCGAGCGGAAACCCTCCGCCCAGGCCGGGACGTCCTCGACCCCGGCCGGCGGCCGGTCCGCGAACACCTGGGTGGGGAGCACCTGGCTGAACATCGAGTGCATCCCGCCGACGGGGTCGCAGACGCTCATGCAGCCGAACGTGTCGCCGTGGTAGCCACCGCGGATCGTGAGCATCCTGGTGCGCTCGGGTCGGCCGACGCCGCGTTGGTGCTGCAGCACCATCTTCAGCGCCACCTCGACGCTCACCGACCCGGAGTCCGCGAGAAAGACGTGGTCGAGACCCTCGGGCGTGATCGACACGAGCTTCTCGGCCAGGGCGATTGCCGGACGATGGGTGAGCCCGCCGAACATCACATGGGCGAAGTCGGCAACCTGGTCGGTCAGGGCCGCGTTGAGAGCGGGATGGTTGTAGCCGTGGATCGCCGCCCACCACGAGGACATGCCGTCGAGGAGCTCGCTGCCGTCGTCGAGGGTGATCCTGGTCCCGTCCGCCCCCGTGACCAGCCGCACCGGGGTGGGATCCGTCATCGACGTGTAGGGATGCCACAGGTGCTCGCGGTCGTAGGCGAGCAGGTCGGCGGCGGTGTGCAGTGACGTGTGCGGCATGGCCCCGGCAGTCTACGAGCGCGGGCCCTCGGGCCCGGACGTCCGTCCGGCGTACGTTCCAGTAACCGACCGGCCGCACCGACTCCGGCGTACGACGGATATCTTGCAGGCGTGACCGACATCCTCCAGCGTGCCACGACCAAGGTTCTCGACAACGGCGAGGGACTGTCGCTCGACGAGCTGGTCGAGGTGCTCCAGCTGCCCGACGACCAGATCCCCGCGCTGCTCGAGCTCGCGCACGCCGTCCGCATGAAGCACTGCGGCCCGGAGGTCGAGGTCGAGGGCATCATCAGCCTCAAGACCGGCGGCTGCCCGGAGGACTGTCACTTCTGCAGCCAGTCGGGACAGTTCACCTCGCCGGTGCGTTCGGTGTGGCTCGACATCCCGCAGCTGGTGCAGGCCGCCCAGGAGACCGCAGCCACCGGTGCCACCGAGTTCTGCATCGTGGCCGCCGTGCGTGGGCCCGACGAGCGGCTGATGTCGCAGGTCCGCGACGGCATCAAGGCGATCCAGGAAGCAGTCGACATCAACGTCGCGTGCTCACTGGGCATGCTGACGCAGGAGCAGGTCGACGACCTGGCGTCGATGGGGGTGCACCGCTACAACCACAACCTCGAGGCCGCGAAGTCGTACTTCCCGTCCGTGGTGAGCACTCACTCCTACGAGGAACGGTGGGAGACCTGCGAGATGGTCCGCGAGGCGGGCATGGAGCTGTGCTGCGGCGGGCTCGTCGGCATGGGCGAGTCGCTCGAGCAGCGCGCCGAGCTGGCGTTCGAGCTCGCGCAGCTCGACCCGCACGAGGTGCCGCTGAACTTCCTGAACCCGCGGCCTGGCACGCCGTTCGGTGACCTGCCGATCATGGACAGCCAGGATGCCCTGCGCACGATCGCGGCGTTCCGGCTCGCGATGCCGCGCACGATCCTGCGGTACGCCGGCGGCCGTGAGCTGACCCTCGGTGACCTCGGCACCCGCGACGGCCTGCTCGGCGGCATCAACGCCGTCATCGTCGGCAACTACCTGACCACCCTCGGCCGGGCCGCCGACGCCGACATCGAGCTCCTCGCGGACCTGAAGATGCCGATCAAGGAACTCGCGAAAACCCTGTGATGGCCGGCCTTGAGTGAGTTCTGCGGTCACTGCGGCGAACCCATCGACGCCCGCGACCACACCGTCTGCGCCGTACACCTGGTCATGGAGCCCCCGCGCTTCTGCGCCTCCTGTGACCGCCGGATGAAGGTCCAGGTCACCCCCACCGGCTGGGCCGCCGAGTGTGTCGAGCACGGCGTCCTGACCGGCTGACAATTGCGCGATTTGCGATAGTCCGTGACGGAACTGTCGTCGACACGCCGAACTGACAGCAGTTCCGTCACGGACTATCCCGCCCCTGACTAGCCCGACGTGTCGACGTCCGCCCCGTGCTGCTCGGCGAGGAGGACGGCGCCGGCGAGGTCCAGCTTCGTACGACGCAGGCGGGCCGCAGCCAGGTCGACCCCGTCCAGGCTCGCGCCTCGGAGGTCGACGCCGTCCAGGTTGGTCTCCCGGAGGCTGGCGCCGGACAGCTGCGCGCCACTCAGTGACGACCCGGTGAGGTCACTGAGCGACAGGTCGGCCTCGCGCAGGTCGAGCCCGGACAGGTCGAGCTTCGTGAGCTTGGCGCCCCGGATCGTCACCCCGCGCCACTGCCCACCGCGCACGACCATCGGCCGCAACGTGCAGTCGGTGAACACCGAACCGTTCAGCTTGCACCCCTCGAGCGTCGCGTCGAAGAAGTTCGTGCGCCGGAAGTCGCAGGCGACGAACGCCGAGCTCGCGTGCACCGACGCGTTGAAGCGGCAGTTGTGGAACGTGCATTCCTCGAAGCTGGCTCCTGCGGTCGTGGCCTCGCTGAGGTCCACGTCCGTGAACGTCGCTCCGGAGTAGGCGATCGCCCCGAGGTCCTCGCCGTACCAGTCCAACCCACGCAGCTGTTCAGACCTCAAAGGAGCCGCCGCTGCGCCAGTAGACGCCGTCCTGGCGGGTGAGGAACTGGTTCTCGACCAGGTAGCGGCGCAACGCGGCGTGATCGGGATGAAAGCGGTTGAGCACGTCGTTGACGTCCATCTCGGAGTAC
Source organism: Nocardioides sp. (assembly GCA_025965125.1). Taxonomy (GTDB): domain Bacteria; phylum Actinomycetota; class Actinomycetes; order Propionibacteriales; family Nocardioidaceae; genus Nocardioides. Next base: position 22,631 of record JAOPXM010000037.1, on the reverse strand, counting down.
CTCTTGCCCGGCTCGAACTCCTGCGCCAGGCGGTCGAGCACCACCAGCAGCTTGGCGTGCTTGGTCGGGATGACGCGCAGCGTCCCGTCCGGCGCCAGGAAATGGGCCAGCACCCGCTCGTTCACGATCGGTCCCCTGTCAGTGCGCGTCGGGAGTCAGGTCCAGCAGCGGACGCGGCCACACCGCGGAGTCCAGGCCGCCGCCCACGGCTCGTTTCTCGAAGTGCAGGTGACAGCCGTCGGGGGCGCCGTTGTCGGAGGCGCGGGCGATGAGCGTGCCGGGCTTCACCCGCTCGCCCTCGTGCACGTAGACCCTGCGGGTGTGGCCGATCACCAGGTCGTAGCCCAGCCTGACGTTGCGCAGCATCAACGGGTTGTCGCCGTACGCCGGGCCGAGCCCGTCGTTGGAGACGACCCGGCCCCCGTTCGCGGCGAACAGCCTCGTCCCGCACGGCATGGCGATGTCGAGCCCGTGGTGGAATCCGTGGCCGTGCTCGCAGCGCGGGTCGGGGGAGTAGTACGGCGCCCTGGTGCACCCGAAGGGCACCATGATCCGGTGGGCTCCGGCGAACCACGGCGAGGTGTAGTAGGTCGTGTCCCGCGTGTAGAAGATCCACCGCGGGTCGCCGTCGGCCCGCACCGGCGCGGCCAGCAGACACAGCAACAGCGGGAGCAACACCCCGAGCAATCGCTTCATGGCGCCACGCTAACGCGACCCGATGCCATCTGTGGGCCGCACGGCTGCGGCAGGATGCGTGTCATGAGCCAGCACCGGGCACGTCGTGCCGCCGTGATCGTCCTTGCCGTCGCGTTGAGCGTATTGGCGTCGTGCGGCTCCGAGCCGAAGACGCCGGCCGACCCGGCCAATTCGTCCGGCGCGGCCTCGACGGGGACCCAGCAGAGCGACGCGTTGCCGCCCGCCTCCGAGGTGAGGGCCTACTTCGCGGCGGTCGCGTCCTACGACCCCGCGCAGCTCAGGGCGGCACAGGCGTCCACCGAGGACGGGTCCGTGGCCGCGAACTACGTGGGCTACCTCCTCGAGCTCTCCAGGGCCGCTGTCGCCAGCGGCAGCCCGGAAGCCGGTGCCAAGATCGAGCCCGCCGGCGCCGACGCCTACACGGCCTGCAGGGCCGACGGGCGCACGAACGACTGCGTCGTGTGGTCGGACTTCACGGGCCGAGACGGCAAGCTCGTCGACTTCACCGTGAACGGCGAGACCCTGGACTCACGCATCAGCGCTGGTGACGGCACCACCGTGCCGGCCGGCTCCATCGGGGACGTGCAGGTCGCCTACGCCTACCAGTCCGTGCAGAGCCAGGACCTCTACGTCGTCGTCAAGGTGGCCGCTGCTGAGGGCGTCACGATCGTGTCGGACCAGGCGACGTACCAGTCCGACGGCTCGCAGGTGAGTGCATCGTCCTTCGTCGGCCCCACCGGGGGCGTCGGCGGCAGGACCACGACGGTCGTGCTCGTGTTCCCCCAGGCGGCGGTGGGCGGCACGGTGACCCTGACCCTGATCGGCCGCGACCAGGCCACGGAGTCGGTGGAGCTCACGACGAGCTGACTACCAGCAGCCGCTCGCACTCGGCGACGAGCCGAGCTCGCAACGGAGCGCCGCGCTCGGCGAACCCGCGCTGCGCGTCGACGTAGTCCTGCTTGCCCTCGGGTGTCTCGATCCGGACCGGCTCGAAGCCGAGGTCGGAGAGGTCGTACGGCGCCGCGCGCATGTCGAGCACGCGGATATCGCGGGCGAGCTCGAAGCAGTCGGCGACCAGGTCCGAGCAGATCATCGGCGTCAGCCGGAACGCGTGCTTGTAGAGGTCCATGCCCGCGTGGAGGCAGCCCGGCTGCTCGAAGTCGACTCGGTCCGCCGACGTCGGCGCCAACGTGTTGAGTGGTCGCGCGGACGACGTGAAGAAGCGGTAGGCGTCGAAGTGCGAGCACGCGATCCGGTGTGTCTCGACCACGTGGTCGGTTCCCTGCGGGCCAAGGCGAAGCGGCCAGTCCGGGTGCCGCGTCTCGTCCGCCTGCAGCCCGTGCACCATCGCCCACTCGTGCAGCCCGAAGCAGCCGACGTGCGCGGGCCGACGGGCCGTGGCGACGAGCAGCGCGTGCAGCGACTCGAGCAGCGGCTGCTGGCTCGCGACGTACTCCCTGCTGACCGCAACGACCGGTTGTGTGCCTGACGACGCCCCAGGGGGTGAGGTGGGGCACACGACCCGATAGCCCCGGGTCAGCTCGCCACCCTCGAGGCCGACCCCGAACCCCGGGTGCCAGCGCCGCAGCTGGGCGGGACTCTGGGAGTAGTAGGTAAACAGGAAGTCGTGGACGGGGTGCGTCTGCCGCGCCTGGCGACGGGCCAGGTGTGGCGCCACGAACTCGTCGACCCGCGCCTCGTGAGCGGCCGCGCGCGACCGCCACGTGACCTCGTCGAGCACCGTCTGCGCCATCACCTCCCTCACGCCCCGCAGGGTAGGCGCTGGTCCTCGGTCGATAGTGTCGACCCCGTGCGCATCACCAGATTCACCACCGGCGAAGACCCGCTCTACGGCGTGCTGACCGGCGACCTCGACGAGTTCGGCCAGCCCGACGAGGACAGCGTCATCGTCGCTCTCGCCGGGGACCCGTTGTACGTCGGTGTGAAGCTCCTCGAGCAGGAGCACAAGCTGGAAGACGTCCGGCTGCTCGCCCCGGTGCTGCCACGCAGCAAGGTCGTCGGCATCGGCCGCAACTACGCCGCCCACGCCGCCGAGCTGGGCAGCGACGTGCCGACCGAGCCGCTGATGTTTCTCAAGCCCAACACCAGCGTGGTCGGACCCGGTGACCCGATCTTCTACCCGCCGCAGACGCAGAACCTGCACTACGAGGGCGAGCTCGCGGTCGTCATCGGCCGCATCTGCCGCGACGTTCCTCCCGAGCAGGCCACCGATGTCATCCACGGCTACACGATCGCCAACGACGTGACCGCTCGTGACCTGCAGAAGAGCGACGTGCAGTTCACCCGCGCCAAGGGCTTCGATTCGTTCTGCCCGCTCGGGCCCTGGATCGAGACCGATCTCGACCCGCAGACGTTCACGGACGGCGTCTCGATCCAGACGCACCTCAACGGCGATGTCGTGCAGGACGGAAACACCCGCGACCTGATCTTCGACATCCCCACGCTGGTGGCCTACATCTCCAGCGTGATGACGCTCCTGCCAGGTGACATCATCCTCACCGGCACCCCTGAGGGGGTCGGCCCCATGCAGGTCGGTGACGAGGTCGAGGTCTCGATCGCCGGCCTCGGCACCCTGACGAACAAGGTGGCACGACGTTGAGCACGAGCGAACCCGGCACGAAGGTCCGGGTCCGGATGGCGCCCAGCCCGACCGGCAGCCCGCACGTAGGCCTGGCCAGGACCGCTCTCTTCAACTGGGCGTTCGCCCGTCACCACGGCGGCACGTTCGTGTTCCGCATCGAGGACACCGATGCGGCCCGCAACACCCAGGAGTCGCTCGACGGCCTGATCGAGGTCATGCAGTGGCTCGGCCTCGACTGGGACGAAGGACCGTTGGTCGGCGGCCCGTATGCGCCGTACCGCCAGTCCGAGCGCTCCGAGATCTACACCGACGTGCTCGCCCGGCTGCGCGAGAGCAGGTTCACCTATGACTGCTACTGCACCACCGAGGAGGTCGAGGCCCGCCGCAAGGCGTCCGGCTCCAAGGTGATGGGGTACGACGGGTTCTGCCGCGAGCTCTCCGCCGAGCAGGTCGATGCGTTCCGGGCCGAGGACCGCAAGCCAGTCGTGCGGTTCCGGATGCCCGAGGGCGAGATCACGTTCGACGACCTGGTGCGCGGTGACATCACGTTCCAGACCGAGTTCGTGCCCGACTTCGCCCTGGCCCGTGCCAACGGGGACCCGCTCTACACGCTGGTCGCGCCCGTCGACGATCTGCTCATGGAGATCACCCACGTCCTGCGCGGCGAGGACCTGCTCTCCAGCACGCCGCGCCAGATCGCGCTCTACGACGCGCTCATCCAGATCGGCGTCGGCACCGGCACGCAGCCTCGCGTCGGCCACCTGCCCTACGTCATGGGCGAGGGCAACAAGAAGCTCTCCAAGCGTGACCCGCAGGCCCACCTGATGGCCTACCGTGACCAGGGCTTCCTGCCCGAGGGCCTGCTCAACTACCTGGCTCTGCTGGGCTGGGCCATCTCGGGCGACCGCGACATCTTCACGCTCGAGGAGATGGTGGCCGCGTTCGACATCAAGGACGTCAACCCCAACCCCGCGCGCTTCGACCTCAAGAAGGCGGAGGCGATCAACGCGGCGCACATGCGGATGCTGTCGCTCGACGACATGACCACCCGGGTCACGCCGTTTCTCCAGGCCGCCGGCGTCCTGACCACCCCGGTGTCCGTGGCCGATGCGCAGCTGCTCGAGCAGGCGATGCCGCTGGTCAGCGAGCGGATCAACAAGCTCACCGAGGCGGTCGAGATGCTCGACTGGCTCTTCGTCGACGAGGACCACTTCACCCGCGACGAGGTGGACGTCGCGAAGCTGCTGGACGACGACGGACGAGCGGTCGTGCAGGCGGCGTACGCCGCGGTGTCGACGCTGAGCGAGTGGTCGACCGCCGCCATCCAGGAGGCCCTCCAGGCGAAGCTCGTCGACGAGCTCGGCCTCAAGCCGCGGAACGCGTTCGGGCCGGTCCGGGTAGCCGTGACCGGACGCCGGATCTCGCCGCCGTTGTTCGAGTCGATGGAGCTCCTGGGCCGCGACCGCAGCCTGATCCGGTTGCAGAGCGCCCTTGTCTGAGCCGTCGCGGGTTCCCTACCAACAGATCCACCAGGCCGGGCGCCCCGGCCGATGGCGGCCGGCCGTGGGGATCGTCGCGCTGGTCGTCACCGAGGTCCTGGTGGTGCCGACCGTCCTGCTCGTGGCGTTCATGGTCGGGTTCCTGATCCGCGGCGGGGACCTGCAGTCGCAGCTGAACAGCCTCGTCGACACGGCCGATCCCACGCCGGCCGGACTCGCCTACCTGAACCTCGCGCTCGCTGCGGCGATCCCTGTCACCTGGCTGCTGATCCGCGTCGTCCACGGCCTGAAGCCCCGGTGGTTGGCGTCGGTCCGCCCCCGGATCCGGTGGGCCTGGTTCGCCGCCTGCTTCGGCGTGGCGATCGTGGCGCTCTTCGCGACCCTGATCGTCTCCGCCGCGCTTCCGGCCCAGGACACCGGCGATGTGGGTGGCCGCCTCAACGACTTCACGTCGACCACCCGCGACTTCGCGCTCGTCGTGCTGCTGCTGACCCCCCTGCAGGCCGCGGGCGAGGAGTACGCCTTCCGTGGCTACCTCACCCAGGCCTTCGGTGGGCTGTTCCGCCAGCGGTGGGTCGCGGTGGTCGCCCCCGCCCTGCTCTTCGCGCTGGCGCACGGTGCCCAGGACGCCCCGATCTTCTTCGACCGGTTCGCGTTCGGCATCGTCGCCGGCGTCCTGGCGATCACCACAGGCGGGCTCGAGGCCGGCATCGCGATGCACGTCCTGAACAACTGGCTGGCGTTCGGTCTCGCGCTCGCGTACGGCGACATGGCGTCGACGCTGAACCCCTCCGGAGGCACCTGGTGGAGCATCCCGGTGACGCTCACCCAGTCGCTCGTCTACCTCGGTCTGGCACTGGTCGTGGCCCGTCGGATGGGGCTCCGAACGACCGCGGATCCGGCCGTTTTGGAGGGGTCCGGACGTCGCGTGTAAGGTTTCCACTCGGCTCCTGAGGGGCCGATACCAGTGGGATATGGTGTAATTGGCAACACGACTGGTTCTGGTCCAGTTATTCTAGGTTCGAGTCCTAGTATCCCAGCGAGATCGCGGTCGGTGACCGCGATTTTGTGCGTCTCTCCGGCCTCCGCTAGAGTTTCGCAGGTTGTTCTGAGCGGCTCTTCGAGAGCCATTCTGGCAGCGATGCCCCCGTTGTGTAGCGGCCTAGCACGGCGCCCTCTCACGGCGTTAGCGCCGGTTCGAATCCGGTCGGGGGTACCACCCATGCAAGCAAGGCCCGGTCCCGTGGGACCGGGCCTTGCTGCTGCCCGGGCCAGGGTCGGAGGCGTTGGAACGCCCAGCCATACTGCTCCCATGTCGAGCTCGGGATCCCGCCGCCTCAACGTGTGGCAGGAGACGGTGCTCCTCCTTGCGATCGCCCTCGTGCTCGCGATCGTGACCAAGGCCTTCTTCGTGCAGGCGTTCTACATCCCGTCGGGGTCCATGGAGCCGGGTTTCGTCAAGAACGACCGGATCCTGGTGCAGAAGGTGTCCTACTGGGGGCCGAACTCGCCGAGCCGAGGAGACATCGTGGTCTTCAAGGACCCCGGGGACTGGCTGACCGGTCCGGAGACCGCGGGTCCCTCGAACCCCGTGGCCAAGCTGATGTCCAGGGTCGGGCTCTATCCCGCCGGAGGACACCTGGTGAAACGGGTCATCGGGATCGCCGGAGACACCATCACGTGTTGCGACGACCAGGGCCGGATCTCGGTCAACGGGCAGCCGCTCGACGAGGGCGACTACATCGCGCCCCAGACGCGCTGCAACGGACCCATGCCGGCGACCACGTGCCACTGGAGCGCCGGCCCGGTTCCTGACGGCGACCTGTTCGTCATGGGCGACAACCGGGCTCAGTCCGCCGACAGCAGCGAGCACATGTGCACCAGCAAGGACACCGGGTGCACGCCCGGGGACGAGTGGGTGGGCACGGACCTGGTGGTCGGGAAGGTGTTCGCGCTGATCTGGCCGCTGGGCCACTTCGAGCTGATCCACCGGCCCGCTACCTTCGCCGACATCCCCGACGCGGGCTGAGCGGCCGTCCGCTCAGGCGCAGATGCCGTCGGCCGCTGCGGCGTCCCGCTCGGCCTGGCTCGGATGCTTCTTCGGGCCGTCGGCGGACACGGAGTCGTGCACGAACGTCCCCAGGGGCTGGTCGTTGTGCACCAGCCGGATCAGCTTCTTGTAGGACGGTGACAGCCCCACGTGCGGATAGCCGGCGGTCCCCTCGGGGTAGAGGAAGTTGGGCATCGTCACGAACCTGATGTGGGTCAGGTCCACGTCCTTGAGCTCGAGGGCGAGGTCCACGAGCGCTCCGGCGCTGGCGAGGTCCGGGCTGGCCTGCAGCGAGCCGGTGAGGGCGTTGGCGAAGCTCAGCAGCCGGTCGGGACGGGTGAGGGTGCCGGCCGAGAGGACCTTGTTGATCATGGCGGCGACGAACGACTGCTGGCGCTTCATCCGGCCGATGTCGGTGCCGGTCAGGACGTGCCGGAGGCGAACGTAGTTGAGGGCCTGCGTGCCGTCGAGATGGACGTCGTTGCCGGGGTCGAAGTGCACGTGGAGGTACCTCGGGTCGTCGAGCTCCACCGGGATGCAGACATTCACCCCGTGGAGGGCGTCGACCATGTCCTTGAAGCCGCCGAAGTCGATCGTGAGGTAGTCGTCGACGAACACGGGCTTGAAGACGGACTCGACCTGCTCGACCGTGCACTCGGGGCCGCCGACCTTGTAGGCCTCGTTCCACAGCACGTCGTGGCCGCCGGGAAACACCTTGCCGTTGACGGTGCAGTCCGGGCGGTTGACCAGGAGGTCGCGTGGGATCGAGACGCCGTAGGCCGACTTCCGGTCGGCGGCGACGTGCAGGAGGATCGTGGTGTCGGAGAGGCCGCCACCCGCCTCGCTGTCGACATGACACCCGGGGCACGCCCGGCTGTCGGTGCCCATGATCACGATGTTGAGCGGCTCGTTGGGCTGGTCCGGTGCCTTCGGCTTCTTCGTGTTGTGGTGCGTGATCGGCGGGCCCACGACGATGTTTCCGTCGAGGTGACGGTAGGCGAGGACGACAGTCGTGGCCGTCAGGATCGCGACCACGACCTGGGCCACGAGGATGACCCTGAGCACCGTGCGCTTGTGGTGCGGCTCGAGCTTCGTCGGTACGGCGGTCTCGGCTGGCCCGGGGGACGCCGGGCCGTCGGAGGACGACGCGGCCGGCGGGGTCTCGTCGTCGGGCACGGCGAAAGTGTGGCAGACGGGCCGCAACTCGACTGCGGATCGGCGGTGACGGGGTCTACTGTCGCCGTGTCCGATTTCCGCCAGAGACTGTCGGTCCAGTGCTTCATGATGGAGCCATGACGCAGACCGAGACCCGTGACCGGCGGCTGGACCCCGAGTCCTGCTACCGGGCGGTGAAGTCCCGGGACCGACGCTTCGACGGCGTCTTCTACACAGCGGTCCGCACCACCGGGATCTACTGCCGGCCCTCGTGCCCGGCGCGCCTGCCCGCATTCCACAACGTCACGTTCCACCCGAGCGCGGCGGCGGCCCAGTCCGCCGGTTACCGCGCCTGCAAGCGGTGCCTGCCCGACGCGACCCCCGGCAGCCCCGACTGGGACGTCCAGGCAAGCGCGGCAGGTCGGGCGATGAGGTTGATCGCCGACGGCGTCGTGGACCGCGAGGGCGTCGACGGGCTCGCCCAGAAGGTCGGCTACACGTCCCGCCACCTCACCCGCATCCTCACTGCGGAGCTCGGAGCGGGCCCGCTCGCTCTCGCCCGGGCCCGCCGTTCCCAAACGGCACGGGTGCTGATCGAGACGACCGACCTCACGTACGCCGACGTGGCGTTCGCCGCAGGCTTCTCGAGCATCCGACAGTTCAACGAGACGGTCCGCGAGGTCTACGCCAGCACCCCCAGCGAGCTGCGGGGGCGGCGCGGCGGGCGACCCGCCACCGGCACGATCACGATGCGACTGGCCGTGCGCACCCCCTTCTCCGGTCAGGCACTGCTCGCCTTCCTGGCCCACCACCTCGTCCCTGGCGTCGAAGCGGCGGGCCCGGGCTGGTACGCCCGGACCCTCGACCTCCCGCACGCCCCCGGCACCGTCCGCCTGGAGATCGTGGATGCGGTGGAGGAGGGACAGACCGCGTTCGTGACCGCGACGTTCGCGCTCGAGGATCTCCGGGACACCTCCGCGGCCGTGGAGCGTGCGCGGCGTCTGGTCGATGCCGACTGCGACCCCCTCGCCGTGGCCGACCACTTCCACGGCGACCCGGTCATCGGCCCGCTCGCGCGTCGCCAACCCGGGCTTCGGGTGCCGGGGCAGGTGGACGGCGACGAGACCGCTCTCTGCGCCGTCATCGGTCAGCAGGTCAGTGTCGCCGGCGCCTGCACGGTGACGGGGCGGCTGGTCGTCGCGCACGGCCGGTCGGTCGCGACCGAGATCCCCGGTCTGACCCACCTGTTCCCGCGGGCCGAAACCCTGGCCGCGCTGGACCCCGAACAGCTCCCGATGCCGCGTGCTCGCGGGCGAGCCCTGGTCGGGCTCGCGGCGGCGCTCGCCGCCGGGGACATCGCGCTCGACCGCGGCCCGGACCGCGACGGCGTACGTCGTGCGCTGGTTGCGCTCCCGGGCATCGGGCCCTGGACAGCCGACTACGTGGCGTTGCGTGCGCTGGCCCATCCCGATGTCTTCCTACCGACCGACATCGGGGTGCGCAACGCCCTGGTGGGTCTCGGCCACGATCCGATCGAGGCCCTCGCGCGCAGCGGGGCCTGGCGCCCCTGGCGCTCCTACGCGCTCATGCACCTCTGGAACACCCTGATGCCAACAAGCCCAATGGCCACCCCGAAGGAGAACTGACATGTGGACCGTGATGGAGAGCCCCGTCGGGGAGCTGCGGATCGTCGAGCACAACGCCGCGATCACGCAGATCGAGTTCGCGCCGTTCCGCGACGCCGACGGCCGGCCGAAGGGTGGTCGTGATGATGCACACCCGCTCCTCGTGGAGACCGCAGGACAGCTGCGCGCCTACTTCGAGCGGGATCTGAAGGAGTTCGACCTGCCCTTGGCGCCGGTCGGCTCGGACTTCCAGCAGCGCGTCTGGGAGCAGCTCTGCCTCATCGGGTTCGGCGAGACCGCGTCGTACGGCCAGATCGCGGCGCGCCTCGGCCTCACCAACGCGGCCTCACGGGCCGTGGGAAGTGCCAACGGCCGCAACCCGATCCCGATCGTGATCCCGTGCCACCGCGTCATCGGCGCCGACGGGACGCTCACCGGCTACGCCGGGGGGATCGAGCGCAAGCAGACCCTGCTCGAGCTCGAGCAGGACGCGCTGTTCTGAGGTTCTGAGCGGAAGGCGCGAAGACACCCAAAGGGACTACGAGGTCGGCTCTATCGGCCGTCCCGGAACACGGAGCACGCTGCGTACGCTCGGAGTTCGGGTAACTACACCGTCCCACGAGGTCCACTCAGCGATGTAACGGCCACTGCGCACGTCATCGAGAGGTTCCTCACGGTGCTCCAGGAGCGCCCGGCACGCCGCCGGGGAGCCGGGATCGGACAGGCCGCCCGCGGGCGAGCCGGCCGCTGGTGCGCGGCCGTCGTCCTCGCGGCCCTGATCCTGATCACGCTCATCCGTTGCGCCCCGTCCTCGGTCGAGTCCCTGCCGGGAGGCGGGGACGGGTTCGCCGCCCCGACGGGCACCTCGACGTCGTTCGGGATATCGGGACACACGACGAGCCCGATCTCCCCGGGCCTCAGCGCCGCCCTCGATCTCGAGCTGACGAACCCCGAGGGCTACGCCTTGTCGGTGACCGCCCTGACGGTCTCGATCCGGGAGGTCACGGCGTCGCGAGCGGACGGAGCACATCCCTGCACGGTCGCTGACTTTGTGATCCGACAGCCGTCCGACGACCTGGCGCTCGTGATCTCCGCAGACGCGACGGTCACGCTGTCCGGGCTTGCCGTACCCGCCAACTCGTGGCCGCGCGTCGGCATGCTCAACACGTCGGGCAACCAGGACGGCTGCAAGGGCGCAATCGTCGGACTCGACTACGCCGCGTCCGGAAGCCAGGTCCAGAGCTGATGAGGGTGCGGCGTACCGCCCGGCTCTGGCTGGTCGCCGCCACGGTGCTCGCCTGCGCCGTCACCACGGGGATCGGCTGGGGTTACTGGACAGTGGGTTCGCAGCCGGGCGGTGGCGGGGCGGCCGCTGCTGCGACCGTGAACGCGGGCGAGACCCCGACCGGGAGCGTCGCAGGACGGGCCGTCACTCTCATCTGGAGCGCGTCCGTGCTGACGTCCGGTGCCACGGTCAGCGGGTACCAGATCAGGCGCTACGACGCGTCGGGTGCGCCGGAGTACGCCGTCCTGTCGGCGTGTTCCGGGACGATCACGAGCACGACCTGCACCGAGAGCGAAGTTCCGAACGGGTCGTGGAGCTACACCATCACCCCGATCTTCGCGACGAGCTGGCGGGGAGCGGAAAGTGCCCCGAGCAGTCCCGTGGTCGTGAACGTGCCCATCGACGTCACGCCACCGGTCAACGCTCTTTCCCTGTCCGCTGTCACGGGTGGGGCCTACCTCGCCGGGGGCACGCTGTACTACCTGGGCACCCTGGCCGGATCGTTGAAGCTCACGAACGCGCTCCAGGACGCGGGCACTGGGCCGGCGTCCAGCCAGACGCACAGCCTCGTCGGAAGCGCGTCCGGGTGGTCCCACTCACCGTCGACGGTCGCGGTTCCAGTTGGCGGACCCTATGAGTCCGGCGGCTTCGACTGGACCGCGGGCACTGCCAGCGCCCCGACCGAGGTCGTCACCGGCCGCGACGGAGCCGGCAACGCGACCGACACGACGCTGACGTTCCTCAACGACAGCACGCCGCCGACGAACGGCACCGTCGCCTACCCCGACGGGTACCAGACGGAGCTGTCGGTCAGCGTCGCGTTCACCACCGGGACCGATGGCGGCTCGGGTATCGCCACCCGGCAGCTGCAGCGCGACGTTGCCACGCTGGCCGGCGACGCCTGTGGGACGTACGCCGGATTTTCCGACCTCGGACCCGTCACCCCCACGTCTCCCCGCGTGGATGACCAGGTCTCCGCCGGACACTGCTACCGGTACCGCTACGTCGTCCGCGATCGAGTGGGCAACGTCAGTGTGGCGACGAGTGCCAGCGTGGTCAGGGTCGAAGCGCCGGGAGACGTGCCGGCACTCGGGACGGCCGCGGCCTTCTCGGTACTGGCCGGCACCAGCGTCGTGAGCACGGGCGCCACCAGCCTCAGCGGTGACCTCGGCGTGAGTCCGAGCACCGCGATCACCGGATTCCCTCCGGGCACGGTGGCGGGCGCCATCCACGCCGGCGACCTGTCCGCCGCCGCGGCACTCGCCGCCCTGGTGGTCGCATACAACGCCGCTGACGCGCTCGTCCCGAGCAGCGAGTTCGCGGGTGACCTGAACGGGGTCACGTTCCGTGCCGGTGTCCACCACACCGCCGCGGCGATGGCCCTGACCGGGACGCTGACCCTCGACGCACAGGGCCACCCGAACGCCGTCTTCGTCATCCAGGTCGATGCCGCGCTTAACACCGCAGCGGCCAGTCATGTGGTCCTGGTCAACGGCGCCCGGGCGTCCAACGTGTTCTGGCAGTCCCTGGGCGCTGCCGGCACTGGCGCGGACTCGACGTTCGCCGGCACGATCCTGGCCGCGGGTGCGATCACGCTGGGTGCTGGAACGCAGCTCATCGGTCGAGCGCTGTCCTACGGCACCGTCACCATGGCTGCCAACACGGTCCGGTTCACCGATGCGCTGCCCCCGACCATCGCGATCGATGGCGGTGCCGCGGCCGTCACCAAGGACCCGACCCCGACGATCACCGGGACGACGAACGCGGCCGCCGCGACGACGATCCGGGTGACGGTCGCGGGGCAGCTGCTGACTACCCCGGCTCAGGCGAACGGCACCTGGAACGTGACCGCGGACGCCATGCTCGCCGGGGTGTACCCGTTGGTGGCCTCGGTTCGCGACGCGGCCGGGAATGCCGGAACCGCCACGCAGTCTCTCGCCGTGGAGGTCAATCCCGACCCGGTCCTGTTGCAGACGGCTGCGGCGTACTCGGTGCTGGCAGGCACGAGCGTGGTCAGCACCGGCGTCACGATCCTGGGCGGCAACCTCGGCGTGAGCCCTGGCACCGGGATCTCGGGGGACCCGCCCATCGTGGTGGCCGGCACCGTCCACGCGGGTGACGCGGCAGCCGCGCAGGCCCAGGCCGATCTCGTGCTCGCGTACAACGATGCGAATGCCCGCGTCGTCCACACGGAGTTCGCCGGGGATCAGAACGGGCGCACCTTCCATGCCGGCGTGCACCACTCGGCCACCGCGTTCGCGTTGACCGGGACCCTGACGCTCGACGCGGAGGGCATCCCCAACGCGGTCTTCATCTTCCAGGTCGACGCCGCGCTGAACACTGCGGCTTCGAGCCAGGTCGTTCTCGTGAACGGTGCCCAGGCGAAGAACGTCTACTGGCAGGTCGAGGGGGCGGTGGGCACCGGTGCCCTGGCGTCGTTCGCCGGGAACATCCTGGCCGCGGGAGCAGTCACCCTCGGCGCTGGATCAACCCTGGTCGGCGCGGCGTTGTCCTTGGGAACGATCACGCTGGCCGACAATGTGATCACCGCGCCGTGATCGGGGCGAGGATTCGCCGGGTCGACCGGTGAAACTCGACGTCACGCCGAGTCGGCCGCCGCGCGACGCAATGACTCGGAGAGCCGCTCCGCGGCGGCGAGCACGGCGGGGGCGTGCATGCGCCCGGGTTGACGGGAGAGACGCTCGAGCGGTCCGGAGACCGACACCGCGGCGATGATCTTGCCGCCGGGGGAGCGGACCGGAGCGGAGACGGACGCCACGCCCTGCTCGCGCTCACCGACGGACTGCGCCCAGCCGCGGCGCCGGATGCCGGACAGGGCAGCCGCGGAGAACGCAGCGTTCTGGAGGCCGCGGTGCATGCGCTCGGGGTCTTCCCAGGCCAGCAGCACCTGGGCGGCTGACCCGGCCCGCATGGTCAGCTGGGAACCCACCGGGATCGTGTCCCGCAGACCGCTCGGCCGCTCGGCGGCGGCGACGCAGACGCGGTGCTCGCCCTGGCGCCGCCAGAGCTGGGCGGACTCGCCGGTGATGTCGCGCAGGCGAGCGAGCACGGGACCCGCGGTAGCGAGAAGGCGGTCCTCACCGGCAGCCGCGGAGAGCTCCGCAAGCCGAGGCCCGAGCACGAACCGGCCCTGCATGTCGCGCGCCACGAGTCGGTGGTGCTCCAGGGCGACGGCGAGGCGGTGCGCGGTCGGTCGGGCCAGTCCCGTGCCGGCGACGAGACCCGCAAGCGTGGCGGGTCCCGATTCGAGGGCGGTGAGCACGAGCGCGGCCTTGTCGAGCACGCCCACTCCGCTGGAGTTGTCCATATGGCAATACTGCCGTCTCAGATCATGGGATGCAAGGGCTAGTCTGTGTGACGTACGCAGACGGGTGGCCGCGTCGACGACGCCACCGGAAGTGAGGGAGTTTCGCCATGGGCAGGACGTTGTCCGAAAAGGTCTGGGACGAGCATGTCGTCCGATCGATGCCGGGAGAGCCGGACCTGCTGTTCATCGACCTCCACCTCATCCATGAGGTCACGTCCCCGCAGGCCTTCGATGGTCTCCGGATCGCCGGTCGCACCGTGCGCCGTCCCGACCTCACCCTCGCCACCGAGGACCACAATGTCCCCACCGTCGACTGGGACAAACCGATCGCCGACCCCGTCTCGCGCACCCAGGTCGAGACGCTGCGTCGCAACGCCGAGGAGTTCGGCGTCCGGCTGCACCCGCTCGGCGACATCGAGCAGGGCATCGTGCACGTCGTCGGTCCGCAGCTGGGCCTGACCCAGCCGGGCATGACGATCGTGTGTGGAGACAGCCACACCAGCACCCACGGCGCCTTCGGCGCGATCGCGTTCGGGATCGGCACCTCCGAGGTCGAACACGTCCTCGCGACGCAGACGCTGATGCAGGCAAAGCCGAAGACAATGTCGGTCACGATCAACGGCAGTCTGCCCCCCGGGGTGACCGCCAAGGACATGGTGCTCACCCTCATCGCCCACACCGGCACTGGCGGCGGGCAGGGCTACATCGTCGAGTACCGCGGCCAGGCCATCGAGGAGCTCTCGATGGAGGCCCGGATGACCGTGTG
This sequence comes from Nocardioides sp., assembly GCA_025965125.1. Classification (GTDB taxonomy): domain Bacteria; phylum Actinomycetota; class Actinomycetes; order Propionibacteriales; family Nocardioidaceae; genus Nocardioides. The sequence continues at coordinate 7,625 of JAOPXM010000037.1, read as the reverse complement.
CAACATGTCGATCGAGTGGGGTGCCAAGGCCGGGCTGATCGCGCCGGACCAGACGACGTTCGACTACATCGAGGGTCGGCCCGAGGCGCCCAAGGGTGCCGACTGGGACGCCGCGGTCGCGCACTGGACCTCTCTCGTCACCGACGAGGATGCCGAGTTCGACGCAGAGATCGTGCTCGATGCGGGCACGATGACGCCGTTCGTCACGTGGGGCACGAATCCCGGGCAGGGAGTCCCGCTCGGCGCTTCGGTGCCCCACCCCGAGGAGTTCGAGGACATCCAGGACAAGGTCGCCGCCGAGAAGGCACTCCAGTACATGGCGCTCGAGGCCGGCACCCCCATGCGCGAGATCAAGGTCGACACCGTCTTCGTGGGCTCCTGCACGAACGGCCGGATCGAGGACCTCCGCCTGGCAGCCGAGATCATCCAGGGTCACAAGGTCGACAAGGACACCCGCCTGCTGGTGGTGCCCGGCTCGGTGCGGGTGCGCCTGCAGGCCGAGCAGGAAGGCCTCGACGTGATCTTCAAGGAGGCGGGCGCCGAGTGGCGTGGCGCTGGATGCTCGATGTGCCTGGGCATGAACCCCGACACCCTCGCACCCGGAGAACGCAGCGCCTCGACCTCCAACCGCAACTTCGAGGGCCGGCAGGGCAAGGGCGGACGCACCCACCTCGTGTCTGTCCCCGTTGCCGCGGCGACGGCAATCCGGGGCACGCTCTCGTCCCCGGCCGATCTCGAGTCCGCTGTCGCGGCCGGCTGACCAGCACCCGAACGGAGAAGTGTCATGGAGAAGTTCACGACCCACACCGGCGTCGGCGTCCCGCTTCGGCGCAGCAACGTCGACACCGACCAGATCATCCCGGCCGTCTACCTCAAGCGGGTGACCCGCGACGGCTTCGAGGACGGGCTCTTCTCGGCCTGGCGCAACGAGCCGTCGTTCGTGCTCAACAACGAGGCGTACGCCGGAGGCTCGGTCCTGGTGGCCGGTCCCGACTTCGGCACCGGTTCGTCACGCGAGCACGCCGTGTGGGCTCTGCAGAACTACGGCTTCAAAGCAGTCATATCCCCGCGTTTCGCCGACATCTTCAGGGGCAACTCCGGCAAGTCCGGCCTGGTTGCCGCGCAGGTGGACGAGAAGGTAGTCCAGCGGCTCTGGGACCACCTCGAGGAGAACCCGGGCGCCACAGTCACGGTCGACCTGGAGTCACGCACGGTCCGTGCGGGGGAGGGCGTCGAGGCGATCGAGGACTCCTTCGACATCGACGACTACACGCGCTGGCGACTGCTCGAGGGTCTCGATGACATCGGCATCACCCTCGGAAACGAGCCCGACATTGCGTCGTACGAGCTCACCCGGCCGAGCTGGAAGCCCGCGACGATCCACGCCGGATAGCCGTTCTGCCCTGAAAACAAGGGAAATCCGAACAAATCTGTTCGGTGGCTGTTCCCGGTCATAGCTCACTCCATGAGAGCCCTGCCCGGACGAGTTTCCCCAACCCCCGTTGGGAATCAGGGACTTTGGTAGCCGCTCGACACCCAGGAATGCGTTGCGGACGGCTCGCGCGGTGTCGAAGAAATTGCGGAATGACCCGGCGTGGTGATTGTGACCATCGCCACGAATGCCTAGCGTGCCTTGAGGAAAGTCGAGCACAGGCTCGGCCCAAAGTTCATTGGAAGGGAAGCTAGTGAACAAGTCTCAGCTCATCGACGCGCTTGCAGCGCGTTACGAGGGCAACCGCAAGGCGGCCGCCCACGCGCTCGAGTCCGTTCTCGACACGATCACTCGCGAGGTCGCCAAGGGCGAGAAGGTTGCCATCACCGGCTTCGGCTCGTTCGAGAAGCGCATTCGCGAGGCCCGTTGGGTCCGGAATCCCCAGACCGGGGCGCGGATCAAGGCGAAGAAGACAGCTGTTCCGAAGTTCAGTGCAGGCGCGGACCTCAAGAATGTCGTCTCGGGTGCCAAGAAGCTGCCCAAGGTGACGGTCGCGGCCGCCGCGCCGGCTGCCAAGAAGGCGACGGCGCCGGCCAAGAAGGTGGTCGCCGCAGCCAAGAAGGCGGCGAAGAAGGCCCCGGCAAAGAAGGCGCCTGCAAAGAAGGCTCCGGCGAAGAAGACGGTGGCCAAGAAGGCACCGGCCAAGAAGGCACCGGCGAAGAAGACGGTGGCCAAGAAGGCACCGGCCAAGAAGACGGTGGCCAAGAAGGCACCGGCCAAGAAGACAGTGGCCAAGAAGGCACCGGCCAAGAAGGCACCAGCCAAGAAGGCCGCAAAGAGGGCCCCGGCAAAGAAGTCCTGAAAGCACGACAGCGGGTCGCCCTCTTCGGAGGGTGACCCGCTGTGCATTTCACTCCACTGACTTCAGGCGTCGAGTCCCAGCCCGTCCGCGACGAACGCGGTGCGCGTGCCGACTCCCAGCGCCAGGGCGTCGCGCAAGTCCGCCAGGTCGTCGACGTCGCGGCGCAGCGAGGCGAGCGGTCCAGTGATCTCGCGGGCACCTCCGTCGAGGTGGGCGGCGCGGGAGTCGACACCGAAGCGAGGATCGAACCCGTCGTACGGCGCGGTGTAGAGCGTGGTCCCGATCCCGGCTGCGTCGGCGACGAACCGGGTCTCTCCGGCTGCCACCGACCCCAGCGCCAGGTCCAGGTCCTCGGGTCGCAGCGCCGGCAGGTCTGCACACAACGCGACCGGGAGCAGGTCCGGCCAGCGGCGACGTGCCTCGGCGGCGGCCTGGCGGAGGGCCGCATTGAGGTCGCTCGCCACGCCGTCCGGGATCGCGGGGCAGCCGAGCCGGGCAAGCTCTGCGGAGAACGTCGCATCGTCGGTCGCGACCAGAACGGCACCGACGGTGGTGGCTGCCAGGCAGGCGGTGACCGTGTCGAGGGCGAACGCCCCCGCCAGTTCGCGTCGCTGCACATCGGTGAGTCCCACCAGGCGTGACTTGCCGCGGGCGGGCGGCTTCACGGGCACCACGACGGCGTACTGCACAGGCGACGGAGACATCGCCTCGATCCTGTCAGCCCATCGTCGCCCGAGCCGCCGGGTGTCCCGTGTCGAGACACGGGACACCCGAGCAGGTACGAGTAACCTGCCCTCTCGTGACGGTTCGCAAGCTTCAGCAGAAGAGGGGCTGGGCCTGGAACATTGCCGTGCCCATCATCAAGCCGCTGTTGCTCGCGACGACCCGGCAGGAGTGGATCGACGGTGACCGGATCCCGGGAACCGGCGGCTGCATCGTGGTCATGAACCACATCTCCCACCTGGACCCGCTCACGGCGGCGCACATCGTCTACGACCATGGTCGGCTGCCCCGCTACCTCGCCAAGTCCAGTCTCTTCAGGAACCGGGCGCTCTCCCGGTTCTTCACCGCGGCCGGGCAGATCCCGGTCGAGCGGCTCAGCAAGAACGCCGTCGGTGCGTACGACGCCGCGGTGGCGGCGGTCCGCAACGGGGAGTGCGTGGTGGTCTATCCCGAAGGGACGCTGACGCGCGACCCGGACCTGTGGCCGATGGTGGGCAAGTCCGGCGCGGCCAGGATCGCCCTCGAGACCGGCTGCCCGGTCATCCCCATCGGCCAGTGGGGCGCCCAGAGGCTCCTCGCGCCGTACACCAAGCGTCCGCACCTGTTCCCGCGCAAGCCGATCACCATGAGGGTGGGCAAGCCCGTCGACCTGAGCGATCTCGTCGACCAGCCACGCACCCAGGAGGTGGTTCAGCAGGCGACCGACCGGATCATGGCCGCGATCACCGCGCTGGTCGAGGAGGTCCGTGGCGAGACCGCGCCCGCCGAGCGCTTCGACATGCGCAAGGCTGGAGTCCGGCCGACCGGCAACCCCAACAGGGACCGCAACAAGAGGGAGCGTCCGTGAGCGCAGGCAAGATCGCCGTCTTCAGTGCCGGGTCCTGGGGCAGTGCCTTCTCGATCGTGCTCGCCGACGGGGGCAACGACGTGACCCTGTGGTGCCGCCGCGAGGAGATCGCCTCCTCCATCAACGACGACCGGCAGAACCCCGAGTACCTTCCCGGCGTCGAGCTGCCCCCGACGGTTTCGGCCACCGCGGACGTCGAGAAAGCACTCCATGGCGCCGACCTGGTGGTCCTGGCCACCCCGTCGCAGTCCTTGCGAACCAACCTGACGGAGTGGGCGCCCTACATCGAGCCCGACGCCGTCATGGTGTCGCTGATGAAGGGCGTCGAGCTGGGGACCGTCAAGCGGATGAGCGAGGTGATCGGGGAGGTGACCGGCGCCGGCCCCGAGCGGATCGCGGTGATCAGCGGCCCCAACCTGGCCAAGGAGATCGCCCGGCGCGAACCTGCCGCGTCCGTGGTGGCATGCGCGGACGAGGACGTGGCGCGGATGCTCCAGCGTCGATGCCATTCGCCGGCATTCCGGCCCTACACGAGCGTCGACGTGCTCGGCTGCGAGCTCGGTGGGGCCTACAAGAACGTCGTCGGCCTTGCCGTCGGGATGGCGGTGGGTCTCGGCTTCGGGGACAACACCAAGGCGTCGGTCATCACCCGTGGCCTTGCGGAGACCGCACGGCTCGCGATGAAGCTGGGTGCGAACCCGCTGACGCTGATGGGTCTCGCGGGTCTCGGGGACCTCGTGGCGACCTGCTCGTCTCCGCTGTCTCGCAACCGGAGCTTCGGCGAGAAGCTCGGACAGGGCATGAGCACCGAGGAGATCTACGCCACCACCCGGCAGGTCGCCGAGGGTGCGAAGTCATGCGCCTCGTTGCGCGCCCTGGCCGAGCAGACCGGGGTGGACGCCCCGATCGCGCAGTACGTCGACGACGTGGTCGCCGGTCGCCTCACCGCGAACGACATGATGGATGCGTTCATCCGCCGCGACACCAAGGCCGAGACCGACTGACCCGCTGGTCGAGGAGGGTCGCGCAGCGCCCGTCGCGAGGCCGGTGAGATCCGCAGGGCGGTGAGATCAGCCGAGGTCGTCGAGCGCGCCGGCCAGGTCGGCCCAGATGTCCTCGATGTCCTCGATCCCGACCGAGAGGCGGACCAGCCCGTCCGGGATCGTCGCCGGCTCCGACTTCCACCGGCGTCGCCGCTCGAACGTCGACTCCACGCCGCCGAGGCTGGTCGCGTGCACCCACAGGGAGGTCTTGCGGGTGAGGAGGTCGGCGGCCGGAGCGCCCTGGGCGAGCACGATCGACACGATGCCGCCGAAGCCGGGGTAGCGGACCTCGTCTAGGGCCGGGTGGCCGGCGAGGCGCCGGGTGAGCTCGGTCGCGTTGGCCTGGGCCCGCTCGACCCGCAGGTGCAGGGTGCGCAGGCCGCGAAGGGCGAGGAACGCCTCGAGGGTTCCAGGCACGGCGCCGATCAGGTCGCGACGCCCCTTGAGCACGGCGTACAGCTCCTCGTCGCGCGTCACGATCGCGCCCATCAGGGCGTCGCTGTGCCCGGCGAGATACTTGGTCACCGAGTGCACCACGATGTCCGCGCCCAGCTCCAAGGGACGCTGCAGGATGGGGGTGGCGAACGTGTTGTCGACCACGACGTAGGCCCCAGCGGCGTGCGCCGCCGCCTCGATGGCCGGGATGTCCGCGATCTCCAGGGCGGGGTTGGTGGGCGACTCCAGCCAGACCAGGGCGGCGTCGTCGCACGCCTTGACCACAGCGTCGGTGTCGGTGATGTCGACCAGCTCGGAGCGGATCCGGCCACGGGACTCCAGGTCGGCCAGCTGCAGGATCGTGCCGTTGTAGGAGTTCCGGGGCGCCACGACCAGGCTGTCGTGGCCGACGAGGTCGAGCACGGTCGCCACAGCGGCGAGCCCCGACGAGAAGCTCAGCGCCCGCCCACCCTCGAGTGCGCCCAGTGCCTCCTCGAACGCGGCCCAGGTCGGGTTGCCGTAACGGCCGTACTCGAGGTCGCCCCCGGCGACGTACGTCGATGCCATCGTGATCGGGACGTTCAGGGGTTCGTCCGGGGTGTGCGGGGGTCGCCCACCGGTCACCGCGAGGGTGGCGGGCCGCAGGTCGGGGGCGGGCGAGTCCTCGGTCATGCCTACGAGAATAGGCAGATAGGGTCGCTGCGATGAACGAGCCCGCCGGACGTGAGAGCCGCAAGCCCCGCGTCGCCGTCGTCTTCGGCGGCCGCAGCAGTGAGCACGCGATCTCCTGCGTCACCGCAGGCAGCGTGCTTGCCGCGATCGACCGCGACAAGTACGACGTCATCCCGATCGGGATCGCGACCGACGGTCGCTGGGTGCTCGAGTCCGGAGATCCGGAGCGGCTGCGGATCCAGGGGCCCGACCAGCTTCCCAGCGTCGACGGCGACCGCGCCGCGATCGCTCTCGCGCCGTACGCATCCTCGACCGATCTCATCGTGACCGAGCCGTCACAGCCGCCCCGCACCCTGGGGGAGGTCGACGTCGTGTTCCCGCTGCTCCACGGCCCCTGGGGCGAGGACGGCACCATCCAGGGGCTGCTCGAGATGGCCGGCGTCCGCTATGTCGGTGCCGGCGTGCTCGCCTCCGCGGTGAGCATGGACAAGGCCTACATGAAGATCGTCCTTGCCGCGGCCGGGCTCCCGGTGATGGCGTCGGTCACGGTCACCGCCCGCGAGTGGGATGCCGACCCTGCGGCCTGCCGCGAACGAGTCGGCGCGCTCGGCTACCCCCTCTTCGTCAAACCGGCCCGTGGGGGCTCGAGCATCGGGATCGCCAAGGCCCACGACGCGTCCGAGCTCGGGGCCTGCCTCGAGGAGGCGCACCGCCACGACAGCAAGGCGCTGGTGGAGGTGTCGGCGGAAGGCGCTCGCGAGGTCGAGTGCGGCGTGCTGCAGGCGCTCGACGGCACACCGGAGACGAGTCTGCCTGCCGAGCTGCGGATCGGCGGGGACCACGAGTTCTACGACTTCTCGGCCAAGTACCTACCCGGTGAGCACACCGAGATCGACATCCCGGCCGACCTGACGCCGGCCCTCACCGCGGAGCTTCGGGACCTGGCCAGCCGGGCCTTCGAGGCGGTCGGGTGCGAGGGCCTGGCCCGCGTCGACTTCTTCGTACAACCCGACAACTCGCTCGTGGTCAACGAGATCAACACGATGCCCGGCTTCACCCCGACGTCCATGTTTCCCCAGATGTGGGCGGCCAGCGGCGTGGCCTACCCTGCGCTCGTGGACCGGCTCATCCAGCTGGCCCTGGCCCGCGACACCGGCCTCCGCTGAGACCTCGTCACAGGCACCGCTTCACCAGCCTGAGGTTGGCCTTGACCGCATCGGCGAGCTGGGCCGGGACCGCCGCCGCCCCGTCGGGGCGGTAGGTCGCCGGCAGTCGCACCTCGATGATGGGCCGGTAGCCCACGGTCGTGAACGTCACGTCGCTGGACTCGTCGTCCAGTTGGGCGTCCGGGATGAACCAGCCGACCCCGTTCGTCTCTTCGCAGAACGCGTACTGGTCGTAGTCGTCGGGGATCGACACCCCGCAGGTGAGCGTGATCGCGGGGTCGCCCCAGGCGGCACCGAGTGCACCGCCTGGCGACACAGGCCGGGCAACCTCGTCGGCCAGGGTGTCTGGCAGGTCGTCGAGGAGCCCCCGGCAGGTGTGCGCCACCTGCCCGGAGACGTGGGGGGACTCGATCCGCACCGGGCCGTCGTCCTTGCCGCACGCGAC
>JAOPXM010000023.1 GCA_025965125.1 Nocardioides sp. | reverse complement strand
ACCCGGGGTCCGTCCATTCGTCAGATGACCCAGGCCTTCGACCCCGATCTCGTGGACCTCCTCGTGCCAGGGATGTTGGTCCGATGATCGCCCGCAGCACCAAGATCCAGCTGATGGTCTTCGTCATCATCACGCTGCTCGGCGTGACCTTCGTGGGTGCCCGCTACGCCAAGCTCGACCGGTTCATCGTGGACAACTCCTACACCGTGGTTGCCCACTTCGACCGGTCCGGCGGCATCTTCGCCGGCGGCGAGGTGTCCTACCGCGGCGTCGGCATCGGCACCGTCAACAAGCTGGTGCTCACCGACGACGGCGTCGACGTCTACCTCGACATCGCGAACAGCTACGACAAGATCCCGTCGGACACGCTCGCCGTCGTCGGCAATCGCTCCGCGGTGGGTGAGCAGTATGTCGAGCTCCAGCCGCAGACCAACGACCAGCCGTATCTCCAGAACAACTCCGAGATCGCGCGCGCGGACACCCGCACCCCGATCGCCACAGAGACGCTCCTCGGCGACCTCTCCAACACCGTCGAGTCGGTCAACAAGGATGCCCTGCGCACCACGGTGTCCGAGCTCGGTCAGGCCTTCGACGGCACCGGCAAGGACCTTCAGCGGATCATCGACACCGGCAACTCGTTCCTCGAGACCGCCAATGCGAACTTCGACACCACCACCGCCCTGATCCGGGACAGCAACACCGTGCTCCACGGGCAGGTCGACTCCGCGAGTGCCATCCGCAACTTCGCCTCAAAGCTGGCGCTGTTCAGCGGCAGCCTGGCCGGGTCCGACCAGGCGCTGCGCACGATCATCGACGAGGGCTCGGCGACGGCGACCCAGCTGCGCACCTTCCTCGAGCAGAACGGCGTCGAGCTCGGCGACCTGATCAACAACCTGGTCACGACGGGCGACGTCATCGTCAAGCACCTCGACGGCATCGAGCAGCTGCTCGTGATCTACCCGTACGTCGTCGAGGGTGGGTTCACCGTGGTCTCCAAATCTCCCGAGACCGGCCTGTACGACGCTCACTTCGGCATGATCATCACCACGCAGGCGATCTGCCACAAGGGCTACGAGTCCACCAAGCACCGTCCGCCGCAGAACGGCGCGAACTGGCCAATGAACGAGAACGCCCGATGCACCGAGCCGCCGACGCAGAGCAACGCTCGCGGCGCCCAGAACGCCCCCCGCGCCGGCGCCAACTACCGCGCACCCGTTGTCGCGTCGTACGACCCCTCGACGCGCAAGCTCCACTGGGGCAGCCACGTCGACCCGGCGTTGGCGAGCCCCGGTACCGTGGCGCCCGACACCCTTGGAGAGGAGTCGTGGAAGTGGCTGTTCCTCCAGCCCCTGATGCCCAGCCAGGACTGACGAGCAGCTCGCCCCACCCCTCGACCGGCGCCGGACCCACATCCGGGACGTTCCGGCTCGTCCTGCTGGGCCTGCTGGTCGTCGTGCTCCTGGCCTCGGCCGGCACCACGATCTGGCTGCTCGCCGACCGCAGCGGCAAGACCGACGACCAGCAGGCCGAGCGCGAGACGCTGATGTCGCAGGCCGAGCAGTTCATGCTTCGCGTGAACACCTACGGTCCCGACCTGCTCGACGACAGCGGCAAGATGCCGGAGTACCGCCAGCGCGTCATCGAGGTCATCACGCCCAAGTTCAAGACCTCCTTCGAGCAGCTCGTCACGGTGGCCGAGCAGACGGTGTCGAAGGGTGGGCTCGACCGCACCTCGAAGATCTTCGCGACGGGCGTGTCGAGCATGGACACGGACTCCGGAGTCGTCCTCGTCTCCGGCTCCTTCACGAACTCCTACCTCAAGAACCCGAAGAACCCGGACTCGAAGCGCGTCCAGGACGACCCGGTGCCGTTCCGCGTGGCCGTCAACCTCGTCAAGACCGGCGGCAAGTGGCTGATCGACAACTTCAACCCCGTGACAGGGGCTCAGCAGTGAACCCGACCTGGTACGACGTGCTCGATGTCGAGCCGACCGCGACCGCGAAGGAGATCCGGGCGGCCTGGCAGCGGCTCGTCGCCGAGCTGGGACCGACCGATCGACGCTTCCGCGTCGTGAACGAGGCGGCCGAGGTGCTGCTCGACCCGGCGCGGCGCACGGCGTACGACGCCGAGCTCGCCGCGGCGGCTCCCGTTGTCGCGCCCGAGCCCGCCGAGCCGGTCGCAGAGGCCGTATCCCTGGAGAAGCCCGCCGAGCCGGCAGCCCCGGCCCTGGTGGACGACGAGCCGCCAACCAGCCTCGAGCTCCAGCACCTTGACGTCGACCGCTCTCCCCGCGGGGGCATCCCGGGCTGGCTGCTCATCGGCGTGGCGGTGGTGACCGCCGTGTCCCTGGGCGTCACCGGATGGCTGTGGTCGGACCGGCCCTCCGGCGCCTCGGTCGAGGACGCGACGCAGTCGGCCCAGGCCGCCGCGGAGCGGGCCATCGTGCCGATCCTCTCCTACAACTACCGCCATCTGGACACCGACCAGGCGGCCGCCGAGCAGTACATGACGAGCAGCTACCGCCAGGACTACGACAAGCTGTTCGCGGTCGTCAAGCAGAACGCTCCGGCGCTCAAGGTGAAGCTCGGCACCGAGGTGATCGCGTCGGGCATCGTCCGGTCGGGCGACAACCGGGTGGCGATCCTGTTGTTCGTGGACCAGCCCAAGACGGACAAGCTGCGCAAGACGCCCGTGGTCTTCCACAACCAGGTCACCGCGTACCTGAACCTGGTCGACGGCGCCTGGCTGGTCGACTGCCTGGTCACCGTCGCCAACGACAGCTGCAGCTGATCCGGGTCGCCCGCCCGCCTGTTCGCCCACAGGTGTGCGGCCCGGATGCTTGACCTGTGGCCCTCGGAGGTTCATCATCGTCGGCAACGCTCGTCTACTCGGCGCATGCAGGTGTTGTGGCGCGCCGTTTGATGCTGTAGTGTTGCGCGTTGCGCCTGCCCTCAGATGCCAATCAACCTGCCCGGTGGTTGATCGTGTGGTCGGTCGGTGCGATCTCACGTGAGTTCCCGTCGAAGGACACCTCTTGGCCGCGCGCACCACCTCCGGTAACCCCCGCCGCATTTCATTTGCAAAGATCTCCGAGCCTCTCGAGGTTCCCCAGCTCCTCTCCCTGCAGACCGACAGCTTCGACTGGCTGATCGGCAACGAGAAGTGGACCGTCGCCGTCGAGCGGCGCCGCTCCGAAGGGGAGGACGTTTCCGGCAAGTCAGGTCTGACCGAGATCTTCGAGGAGATCTCTCCGATCGAGGACTTCTCCGAGACGATGTCGCTCTCGTTCGAGAACCCCGTGTTCTACGACCCCAAGTACACCGTCGACGAGTGCAAGGAGAAGGACTTCACCTACTCCGCTCCGCTCTACGTCTCCGCGGAGTTCACCAACAACGACACCGGTGA
>JAOPXM010000001.1 GCA_025965125.1 Nocardioides sp. | reverse complement strand
GTCGAACTGCCAGCCGACGGACGCGCCGAGCGCGAGGCTCGTGGCGACGGACGCACTCCTTAGGGCACACTGCCCCCGTGTCGCCCCTAGTCGTCGCCCACGTGTCGCCCCAGGTCGTCGTCTATGTCCTCACCGCGCTCGCGGCGCTCGTCGTGGTCCTCACCCGACTCCGTCTCGGCAAGGATGACGGAGGCGCCGGGCGGTTCCAGGTGCCACGCGCCCTCATCCATCTGCATCTGGTGTTCGGTGTGCTGGCCCTGCTGAGCTGGCTGGTCTTCCTGATTGCCGCCGACACCACCACGGCCGGTAGCGACACGGTCGGCATCATCGCGCTCGCGTGCTGGTGGATCGTGGTCCTCATCGGGCTCCTGATCCTGGTCCGCTGGCTGCCCAGCCACGGCAAGCACGCGGCAAGCAGCACCGAGGACAGCTGGTCCGCGGGGCCGGGCCTGTCGGTGCTTGCGCACGTCGGCATGTTCGTTGGCGTGTGTGTCTTCACCTGGGCCTATCTGAACGCGAAGGTCTGAACCACGACGTGAGAACTCTCGGGCTCCTGGTCGCCCTGGCGCTGCCGCTGATGTCGGCGCCGGCTGCCGACTCGACCACAACCGTCGCGCGGACTGCGAACGACCGGCCGGCGGTGGTCGGCGAGCGCGTGATCGGCCACTCGGTGCGCGGTCGGCCGATCACCGCCTGGCACCTCGGAGAGCCCGGGCGCCCCGGGGCGGCACGCGTGCTGCTGATCGCGGGCATGCACGGCAACGAGGGCGCTCCCCGCGGGATCCTCGAGGCGCTGCGTGACGGTCCCGTCCTCCAGGGCGTCGACCTGTGGGTGGTGCCGGCGTACAACCCCGACGGGCTGGCCGCGCACACCCGACGCAACGCCCATGGTGTCGACCTCAACCGCAACTACCCCTACGCGTGGACCGACCTGGACGGCAGCTACGAGTCGGGGCCGGGACCGGCCTCGGAGCCCGAGACGCGGGCGATGATGCGGTTCCTGCGCAGGATCCGACCGCACTACATCCTCAGCTTCCACCAGCCACTCAACAGCGTGGACACCGACACGAAGGACGAGCGGTTCGCCCGCCGGGTGGCTCGCTACCTGCACCTGCCGCGATCGTCGCTGACGTGTGGCGGCGTCTGCCACGGCACCATGACGGGCTGGTACAACCACCATTTCCGTGGCACCGCCCTCACCGTCGAGTACGGCGCGCACCCCGGGCGCGTCCGGATGCGCAGGACCGCCCCGACCCAGGTGCTCGGCATCTTCGGCGCCTGGCGCGGCCGGCCCGGCTTCGAGCTGGTTCCGGGCACCCAGCCCGAGCCTGCCTTGGCGCCTAGCGTCCTTCGAAGACGGGCTTCTCCTTGGCCACGAACGCGGCCACCGCGGCCCGGTGGTCGCTGGTCCCACCGGTGAGCGTCATCATCGAGCTCTCGAACACCAGCGCCTCCTCGAAGGCGTGACCGGAGGCGAAGGCCACCGACCTGCGCATCGCGCCGAACGCCACCGTCGGGCCGGCCGCCAGCCGGGCAGCAAGGCCGGCCACCTCGCCGTCGAGCTGGTCGGCCGGCACTACGTTGGTCGCCAGGCCCAGCTCGAGTGCCTCGTCGGCCCGGATCGTCCTCGGGAAGTAGAGGAGCTCCATCGCCTTGGCCCGGCCGACCAGCATCGGCAGGTGGTAGCTCGCGCCGGTGTCGCACGACAGCGCCACGTTGGCGAACGCCAGGTTGAAGCCCGCGGTGTCGGCGACGACGCGCAGGTCGCACGCGAATGCGAGGCTCGCACCCGCCCCGGCCGCGACGCCGTTGACCGCGGCGATGACCGGTTTGGCCATCCCCGCGAGCGTGGTCACGATCGGGTTGTAGTGCTCGTCGACGGTGGTGAAGAGCGCATCACTCCCGCCGCTCTCCAGGAGCCCGATGTGCTCCTTGAGGTCCTGGCCGGTGCAGAACGCTCGGCCGGTGCCCGTGAGCACGAGGCACCGTGCTGCGGGGTCGTCGGCGACGTGTTGCACGGTCTCGCGCAGCAGCACCTTGGTCGCCACGTCGAGGCTGTTCATCGCCTCCGGGCGGTTCAGCGTGATCGTGGCGACCCCGTCGGTCAGGTCGTAGAGCACAGGCGCGTCGGTCATGGGGGAAGTCTGCCCGATGCCGCTCAGGCGGCGGTCAGCTCTCCAGACAACGCGCCACGAACCGGTCCGAGCCGGGCTGGAGCCGGCTGGCCTCCCGGGTGAACAGCTCGGCGGCCTCGCGCCCGGGCCAGTCATCGGGCAACAGCGCGTCGGGGAGCCCTGGGTCGCGGAAGAGGAACTTGCGCCACTCGTGGACCAGGTGGAAGCGCGCCGCGAACGCCGCCTCGTCGTCGTCCTCGTGGAGGGCGAGCTGGTCGGCAACCTGCTCGCCGGCGCCGAGCAGCCAGTCGACGTACGCCGCCCGCAACGAGTCCAGGTCCCACGCCGACGTCGGCACCGGGTCGACCCGGTCGGCGCTCGCGGTGTGGGCGGTCGCACCGGCCCGCTGCAGGACCGAGTCGAGCTCGCCACGCGGGTAGGGGCTGACCCAGACCGAGTCAGCGAGCTCGGCGTAGCCGAGGTAGGTCAGGTCGGCCCGGAGCCGGGACCGGGCGGTGCGGTGCGCGGGCGCATCGACGATGGCGAGGTGCCAGGTGCCGTCCCAGGTGGTCGGCGCGCGCCGGTAGACGCGCTCGCCCGCCTCGTCGAGGCGTCGAGTCGCGAGGTACGTCGCCCGGTAGCCGCGCAAGCCGTCCGGGCTCACCGGCTCCAGCCAGCCCTGAGCCACCATCCGGGAGATTGCGGTCCGGACCGCGGGGGCGGCGATGCCGACTGGTTCGAGCAGGCGCAGCAGCGACGCGACGGGGGCCTGACCCCCGCGGCTGCGCAGGTGGTCGCCGTACACGTCGAAGAGTGCCGAGCGAGCATGCATGACCCGAGTTTGCCAGTCGAGATGGGCCTGTGGTCGGCGTCGCCCCGAGCATGGGGGATAATGACCGGCATGCACTTTGCGCCGGGGCCGATGTCGGTCGCGCGCGCCCAGATGAGCAAAGGAAGAGGTGCCGGATGGCGGCAATGAAGCCGCGGACGGGCGACGGTCCGCTGGAAGTCACCAAGGAAGGGCGCGGCATCGTCATGCGCGTTCCCCTCGAAGGCGGTGGCCGCCTCGTTGTCGAGCTGAACGCCGAGGAAGCCGGCGCTCTCGGTAATGCCCTCAAGGATGTCGTGGGCTGACCCCCCTTGGCCACGCCCATCGTCGAATCGCTACCCGCCCAGGTCTCACCCCCGGAGTTCTCGCTCAGCGCAGCCCGCCCCCACGCCGTCCCGGGCGCCGAGGTCGTGGCGATCCCGGTCCTCCCCGCTGAGGAGGACGGCGGTTCGCCGCTGCTCGGTCCCGGTGCCGCTGAGCTCGGTGACCTGCTCGGCCTCGACCTGCTCACGTTGCTGGAGCTGAACGCCTCCTCCGGCAAGGCCGGAGAGATCACGACGTACCCCCTCCCGGTCGGTGGCCCGGACCACCCCGACCTCCGCTGGGTCCTCCTGGTCGGCGTCGGGGGGCAGCGGCCCGCCGACTTCCGGCGTGCGGGGGCCGCTCTGGCCCGCGCCACCGTCGACCGTGGCACCGTGGCGACGACGATCCCGGCCCTGTCACCCGCGGACGGTCTCGAGGCGTTCGTGGTGGGCGCGACCCTGGGGTCCTTCGTCTTCCACTGGAAGTCCGAGCCGCTTGAGCACCAACCCGTCGTGCGCCTCGTGCTCGCGGCAGTGCCCGACACCAGGGACGAGAAACGTGCGCTGGAGCGCGCGGTCGCCGTGGCCGGCGCCGGCTGGCGGGCCCGCGTGCTCGCCTCGGTGCCTTCGAACCTCAAGAACCCGGCCTGGCTGGCCGACCAGGCCCGGGCGGTGGCCGAGAACGCCGGCCTCGACTTCACCGTCTGGGACGAGAAGCAGCTGGCCGCCGACGGATTCGGTGGCATCGTCGGCGTCGGCCAGGCCTCGGACACGCCACCGCGGCTGATCCGCCTCGACTACTCCCCGCGCAAGACCTCCCGGAAGACCCCCACCGTCGTGCTCGTCGGCAAGGGGATCACGTTCGACACCGGTGGCCTGTCCATCAAGCCCGGCGAGTCGATGGTCAACATGAAGCGCGACATGACCGGCGGCGCCGTCGTCATCTCGGTCCTCGCCGCGCTGGCGGCCGTCGAGTGCCCGGTGCGGGTCGTGGGCCTGGTTGCCGCGGCCGAGAACGCGATCAGCGGCAACGCGCTGCGCCCCGGCGACGTCGTGCGCCACTACGGCGGCCGCACCACCGAGGTGACCAACACCGATGCGGAGGGCCGGTTGGTGCTGGCGGATGCGCTCGCGTACGCCGTGGACAAGCTCGACCCCGACGTGATCGTGGACATCGCCACTCTCACGGGAGCCATGAAGGTGGCGATGGGCCAGCGCACCGGCGGCTTCTTCGCCAACGACGATGCCCTGGCCACCTCGCTCTTCGACGCCGCGAACGCCGCGGGGGAGCCGCTGTGGCGCTTCCCGCTGGCCGCGGTCTACGAGGACAAGATCACCTCCAAGGTGGCCGACAGCGACAACGCCCCGGGCGGCCCCGGCGCCATCGTCGCGGCGCTGTTCCTGCAGCACTTCGTGGGTGACGTGTCGTGGGCACACCTCGATGTGGCGTCCGCGGGCGACTCCCCGACCGAGAACTACGAGTGGACGACCGGGCCCACCGGCTTCGGCGCCCGAGCGCTGCTTCAGTGGCTCGGCAGCCCCGATCCCCTGGTCGGCGTCCGATGAAGGGTCTGACGGTCCGCTGGTCACTGGGTGACGCAGCCGACGGCGTCGAGGCCGAGCTGGCTACGTACGTCGAGGGCACCTCGCACGCGCGCTTCACCGGCATGGCCGGGCTCCGGTTCAAGACCTGGCGGATGCGCACCGGCGAGTGGTTCGAGGGTTGCTACGTGTTCGTCAGCGACGAGGCCCGGGCGGAGTTCCAGGACACCTTCACGGCCACTGCGGCAGATGCGCCCGGCTCGAAGATCGTCGGCAGCCCGCCGATCCTGATCGAGGCCTGTGAGATCGTCGCCGTCGCGGAGGGCTGGGACGGCTTCGAGGCCGGCTCCCGCTACGAGTAGGCCCTGCCCTTCCCTGCCGGGGTTCGAGACGGGTTCAGTCGGTCTCCGGGGTCCATTCCTTCTTGGCGAGCAGCAGACCGTCGCCGACAGGCAGCAGCACCGGCACCAGCGCCTCGTTCGACGCGATCTCCTTGCCGAGGTCGCGGATCGCCACCGACTCCTCGTCGCGTTGGGCCGGGTCCGCGACCCGGTCGTGCCAGAGCGCGTTGTCGAACGCCACGACCCCACCGGGACGCAGCAGGCGCAGCGCCTCCTTGAGGTACGCGGCGTACTCCGCCTTGTCGCCGTCGCAGAACACGATGTCGTAGTGGCCGTCGGTGAGCCGGGGCAGCACGTCGAGCGCCGCACCGGAGATGGTGCGGGCCCGCTGGTTGGCGATCCCTGCCTCGGTGAACGACTGTCGGGCAAGCCGCTGGTGCTCGGTCTCGATGTCCACGGTCGTCAGCACCCCGTCCGAGCGCATGCCGCGAAGCAGCCACAGCCCCGAGACGCCGGTGCCGGTGCCGATCTCCACGACCGCTCGCGCGTCCAGCACGGAAGCCAGGAACCTGAGGGCGGCGCCACCGCCGGGACCGATGGGGACGACGCCGACCTCCTCGGCGCGGGCTCGGGCGGCGGCCAGGACCTCGTCCTCCTCGACGTACGCCTCGGCGTAGGACCAACTCGCGGGCTTTATCGGCGTGGTGATGGTGGCCTCCTGAGGACGGCGCCCGACCCCGTTCGGGGGGACGCGGGTTACCGCGATTTCACCGTATCGCCTCGCGCGGGTGAACGGCCTCGAACACTCCCGGGAACACTCGTGCTGCCGTGCTCGTTGGGATCGATGGGTAGCCAGGGACGTGGTTGGGAGTTCCGGGCCCGTTCACAGGGTTCTTTCAGACAAGTTCCCTACGGTGGGAGAGGCCAGGATGCTGTTCAGGACACAGCAGGGAGATCGGGGGGCTTCGATGGACGCTCGACAGGAGTCGACGCCTGAGGCCGGTGTGCCGACGTGGGACGAGATCGTCGAGCGCCACTCGGACCGGGTCTACCGCCTTGCCTACCGCTTGACCGGCAACCGCCATGACGCCGAGGACCTCACCCAGGAGGTCTTCGTGCGGGTCTTCCGCTCGCTGTCGAGCTACACGCCCGGCACCTTCGAGGGCTGGCTGCACCGGATCACGACCAACCTCTTCCTGGACCAGGCCCGGCGCAAGCAGCGGATCCGTTTCGATGCGCTCTCCGACGAGCGGGCCGACCGGCTCACCAGCAACTCGCCGACGCCCGACGTCGCCTACGCCGACCAGACGTTCGACGACGACATCGAGCGCGCCCTGGCCACGCTGCCGCCCGACTTCCGCGCGGCGGTCGTGTTGTGTGACGTCGAGGGGCTGACCTACGAGGAGATCGCCGAGATCCTCGACGCCAAGCTCGGCACCGTCCGCTCGCGCATCCACCGGGGTCGCGCAATGCTGCGCAGCGCCCTGGCGCACCGCGCCCCTGCGGCCGGCCGCGCCCGCTACTCCGGTCCTGCCACTGTGCTGTCTGTCCGGGGGACGGCCTGATGGCCCATCTCGGCCCGCGGGTGAGCGCACTGCTTGATGGCCAGATGTCCCAGGACGAGACCGAGCGGGCCTGGGAGCATGTTCACGCCTGCCACACCTGCCGTGACCAGGTCGAGCGTGAGGGCTGGGTCAAGACCCGGCTGGCCGGCCTCTCGTTCGGCACCGCCTCGGCTCCGGACCACCTCAAGGGCTCGCTGATCGACACCTCCGCCGGGGTGCCCCCGGGTGACGCCTACCTCGCGCTGGCCGAGCACGTCGACAGCCGCCCGCGCCGCAACGCCGGGCTGATCGCCGTGGGTGGCGGCGCCGTGGGTGCCGCCGTCATGGGCGTGCTCGCCCTCGGCGCAGCGCCCGCCGACGCTCCCACGATCGACCGGCGCACCCCGGTCACCCAGATTGTGAACCCCAGCCCGACCTCGAACGCGTTCCTGCGCAGGCAGTCCGAGCTGACTCCCTGAGACCGGGGTCCTCGGGCCCGGGTTTTCCCGTCAGGACATGATGGGGGTGTGAACGAGGACGACCGGCCGGAAAGTTCCGGCAGCGAGCCTACTGAGCCGCTGTCGTTCGGCCGCCCGACGAGCCCGCCCCCGGGGGCGGCTCCCTCGTGGGTCCCGCCGACGACCCAGCCGCCACCGGGTCAGTGGTCAGCCGTTCCGCCGCCCGGCACCCGGCCGCTGGCTCCACCGCCGCCTCGCCACGTGGTGCCCCGGGGGCGCGTCAGCGGCTGGATCTGGCCGGTGGTCACGACGATCGCCCTCGTCGTCGGTGTCACTGGCGGCGTCGCCGGCGGTGTTGCCTACGAGCGCTACCACGGTGACGAAACCACCCCCGGGACCGTCGTCGGCGGTCTCGGCGGCGTCGACACCGTGTCCGCGCCTCCGCTGTCGGCCGAGAACGGCTCGATCGCCGCGGTCGCCCAGAAGCTCCTGCCGAGCACGGTCCAGATCTCTGCGGAGTACGACGGGCAGGCCAACGGCGCGACCGGCTCCGGCTTCGTGCTGGACCGGCAGGGCCACGTCGTGACCAACAACCACGTCGTGTCCAGTGCCGCCTCGGACGACGGCCCGATCGAGATCGTCGACCAGGACGGCAACCGCTACACCGCGACCCTGGTCGGTCGCAGCGCCGTCTATGACCTTGCTGTCCTCTACGCCCCGGGAGTCAAGGACCTCCGGCCGGCGTCCCTCGGTCGCTCGGCCGCCCTCCAGGTGGGCGAGGGGGTCGTCGCCATCGGCTCCCCCCTGGGGCTCAGCTCGACCGTGACCGCGGGCATCGTCAGCGCCCTGCACCGCCCGGTCACGACGGGCGACACCGCCGACGACTCGTCATACATCAACGCGGTGCAGACCGATGCCGCGATCAACCCCGGCAACTCGGGCGGGCCGCTGGTCAACCTGCGCGGCCAGGTCGTCGGGGTCAACTCCGCCATCGCGACCACGGGCGGGAGCGCCTCGGGCGAGGCCGGCAACATCGGCGTCGGCTTCGCCATCCCGATCGAACAGGTCCGGGTGACCGCCGACCAGATCCTGCGGACCGGCGAGGCAAGCTATCCCGTCATCGGGGCGAAGGTGCAGACCGGCCAGAACGACGGCAGCGGCGCCGAGATCGACGAGGTCGTCAAGGGCACTCCCGCCGACGACGCGGGCCTCGAGAAAGGCGACATCGTCACCGCGGTCGACGGCGAACGTGTCACCGACGGCATCGCCCTGATCGTGGCCATCCGGGCCCACCAGCCGGGGGAGACGCTGGACTTCACCATCGAGCGCGGCAGTGACGAGCAGGTCATCTCCGTCACGCTGGGCTCGGAGACCGGCTAGCGCTACGGCTGGGTCTCCTCGCGGGGCTCGGCCTCGACGTAGGGATGTGCGTCGACGAAGTCCTTCGTGTCGGCGTACATCTTCGCGATGAAGTCCTCGAGCTGGCTCGCCTCGACGCGCCACTGGCCGCGGCCCCCGATCTTGATCGCCACCAGCTCGCCACGCCGCACCAGCGCGTAGACCTGCGCGCTGGAGGTGTTGAGCACCTCCGCCACGTCGGCGAGGGTCAGGAAGCGGGGCGTTCCGGCCATGGACCCATCGTTGCATCCCGCCGATGCGATCCGAGCGACCGCACGACGGCTGTGGATGAAGGGGTGACCGCAGCGGCCCGGCGAGCAATGATGTCCACGTGGTCAGGAATCTCGGGACCTCGGGCGCGTCCGACGCGCCACTGGCCGTGCGCGCCACCAGACCCGGCTGGCGCGATCCCCGGCTGTGGGTGGGCGTGGCCATCGTGGCCGTGTCCGTGGTGGTGGGCGCGCGGCTTCTCGCAGCGGCCGACGACACCGTCCCGGTCTGGGCACTGTCGGCCGACATGGGCACCGGTGCCCACCTCACCGAGGGCGACCTGGTCGCGCACCGGGTCCGGTTCGCGGACGGCGACGCGCTGGACCGCTACTTCGCCGCCGACGAGGAGCTGCCCGCCGACCTCGAGCTGACCCGACCCGTGAGCGCGGGAGAGCTGCTGCCGCGCACCGCCGTCGGGTCGGCGACCGGGACCGACACCGTCGAGGTGCCGATAGCGGTCGACGCGGAGCAGGTGCCGCCGTCGGTCGAGTCCGGCGCCGTCGTCGATGTCTACCTCGTGCCGTCGGTCCCGCCCTCCGACAAGAGCCCCGCCCCGACCGGAGCGGAGCCCGCC
>JAOPXM010000238.1 GCA_025965125.1 Nocardioides sp. | reverse complement strand
CACTCGACGATCCAGATGAACCTCAAGAAGCTCTACATGAACAACTACATCGACCCGGCCGGTTTCGACATGACCGAAAAGGCGTTCGCGAACAACTACGCGGGCACCATCGGCCGGCAGTTCGGCGAAGGCTTCATCACCGGCGACGCCATCACCGCGGCCAACATCTACCTGACGGTGGTTGCCGAGACCGCGTTCACCAACACGCTCTTCGTGGCGATGCCCGACGAGGCCGCCGCCAACGGCGACTACCTGCTGCCCACCGTCTTCCACTCGGTCCAGTCCGACGAGTCGCGCCACATCTCGAACGGCTACTCGATCCTGCTCATGGCTCTTGCCGACGAGCGGAACCGTCCGCTCCTCGAGCGGGACATGCGTTACGCCTGGTGGAACAACCACTGCGTGGTCGACGCGGCCATCGGGACGTTCATCGAGTACGGCACCAAGGACCGTCGTAAGGACCGCGAGAGCTCCGCGGAGATGTGGCGCCGGTGGATCTACGACGACTACTACCGCAGCTACCTGCTCCCCCTCGAGAAGTACGGGCTCACCATCCCGCACGACCTCGTCGAGGAGGCGTGGAACCGCATCGTCAACAAGGGCTACGTCCACGAGGTCGCGCGGTTCTTCGCCACCGGCTGGCCGGTCAACTACTGGCGCATCGACGCCATGACCGACACGGACTTCGAGTGGTTCGAGGAGAAGTACCCCGGCTGGTACTCCAAGTACGGCAAGTGGTGGGAGAACTACAACCGGCTCGCCTACCCCGGTCGCAACAAGCCGATCGCGTTCGAGGACGTCGGCTACGAGTACCCCCACCGCTGCTGGACCTGCATGGTCCCGGCCCTCATCCGTGAGGACATGGTTGTCGAGAAGGTCGACGACCAGTGGCGGACCTACTGCTCGGAGACCTGCTACTGGACCGACGCCGTCGCGTTCCGTGGAGAGTACGAAGGCAGGGAGACGCCCAACATGGGCCGGCTCACCGGGTTCCGCGAGTGGGAAACGCTGCACCACAACAAGGACCTCGCCGACATCGTGCAGGACCTGGGATACGTGCGCGACGACGGCAAGACCCTGATCGGCCAGCCGCACCTCGACCTCGACGACCCGAAGAAGATGTGGACCCTCGACGACGTCCGCGGCAACACGTTCATGAGCCCCAACGTGCTCCTGAACCAGATGTCCGACGCCGATCGCGAGGCCCACGTGGCCGCCTACAAGGCGAACGGCACCAAGGCCGCCTGACCGCCGTGGCCGCGTCTGAGACGCGGCCACCTTCCGAAACGGACTGGTGGCGTCGCCGCCTGACGACGCCACCAGTCCCGGACCCACCACGTCACCTGAGGAGGAACCGTGGCCGACACGCACCGCATTCAGTTCGACCCGGTCAACATCGAGATGGAGGTCGGCGAGGACGAGAAGATCCTCGACGCAGCCTTCCGCCAGGGAATCCACCTGATGCACGGCTGCCGCGAGGGACAGTGCTCGGCCTGCAAGTCCTACGTCCTCGAGGGCGAGATCCAGATGGAGCGCTACTCCACCTTCGCCTGCAACGATGCCGAGGTCGAGGAGGGCTACGTCCTGCTCTGCCGGGCCCATGCGTTCAGCGACTGCACCATCGAGCTGCTCAACTTCGACGAGGACGAGCTGCTCAACGGTGTCGAGATCCAGAACGTCACGACGCGGATCGCCGCCATCAAGCCCGTGACCCGCGACATCGTGTCGTTGAGGCTGCAGGCCGTTGACCCGCCGACGTACGAGTTCAAGCCGGGTCAGTACGCCGACCTCATGATCCCCGGTAGCGACGACCACCGCTCGTTCTCGATGGCGACGACGCAGTCGACGCCGGGTGAGGTCGAGTTCCTGATCAAGAAGTACCCGGGCGGCAGGTTCTCCGCCCTGCTCGACGACGGCCTCGCCGTGGACGACGAGATCCTCCTGACCGGGCCCTACGGATCGTTCACGATCAAGGAGGGCCACGTGCTGCCGATGGTGTGCATCGGCGGCGGGGCCGGGATGGCACCGATCCTGTCCCTCCTGCGGCACATGACCGAGACCGGCAACACCCGCGCCGTCCGCTTCTACTACGGCGCCCGCACCGCAGCCGACCTGTTCTACCTGGACGAGATCACCGAACTCGGCAAGCAGCTCAACGGCTTCGAGTTCGTGGCCTGTCTGTCCGAGTCGATGGACGCCGCGCCCGAGGCGGCTGGCGTCACTGTCGAGCAGGGCAACGTCACCGACGTGGTGGAACGCCGGGAGGCGGAGATTCACCGGTCCGAGGTGTACCTCTGCGGACCGCCACCGATGGTCGACGCCGCCCTGGCTCTTCTCGACGCGAGCAACGTCCCTCACGACCAGGTCTTCTACGACAAGTTCACCAGCCCCGCCACCGAGTGATCGGCAGCAGTCTTCCGTCCCATCACACCATTGGAGTTGAACGAAATGGCCGAACCCACAGCCACCAAGAAACGCAGCTTCCCGAAGATTGAGTTCACCGATTCCGAGGCAGGCGCGCTGGAGTTCCCCAGCTCGAAGAGCCGCACGTACAACTACTACAAGCCGGCGAAGCTGCGCGCGACGATGTACGAGGACGTCACCGTCGACGTGCAGCCCGACCCCGAGCGCCACCTCAGCCAGGGCTGGATCTACGGCTTCGGTGACGGACCCGGCGGTTACCCCCAGGAGTGGACGGCAGCCAAGTCGTCCAACTGGCACGCGTTCCTCGACCCCAACGAGGAGTGGGACCAGACGATCTACCGCAACAACGCTGCGGTCGTCCGCCAGGTCGACCTCTGCCTGAAGAACGCCAAGCGGGCCCGCGCCTACTCCGGCTGGAACTCCGCCTGGATCAAGTTCATCGAGCGCAACCTCGGCGCCTGGATGCACGCGGAGAACGGCCTCGCCCTGCACGTCTTCACGGCCGTGCAGCGTTCCGGCCCGACGAACATGATCAACACCGCGGTGGCGGTGAACGCGGCGCACAAGATGCGCTTCGCCCAGGACCTGGCGCTGTTCAACCTCGACCTCTCCGAGGCCGACGTGGACTTCGACGGCGCAGCCCACATCGAGGTGTGGAAGGACGCCCCCGAGTGGCAGCCGACCCGCGAGGTCGTGGAGCGGCTCACGGCCGTCGGCGACTGGTGCGAGCTGCTGTTCGCCACCAACATCGTGTTCGAGCAGCTCGTGGGTTCGCTCTTCCGCAGCGAGCTCATCATGCAGATCGCGGCCCGAAACGGCGACTACATCACGCCCACGATCGTCGGCACCGGCGAGCACGACTACGACCGCGACCTCAGCTACACCCGGAACCTCTTCCAGCTGCTCACCCGGGACGAGGAGAACGGGCCTGCCAACAAGGAGCTGTTCGGCACCTGGCTCGCCACCTGGGTGCCCCGCTGCCTGGACGCGGCGAAGGCGCTGCAGCCGATCTGGTCCCAGCCGGCCGACAAGGCCGTCACGTTCGCGACCAGTCTCGACGCCGCCAAGGCGAAGTTCAGCGATCTGCTCGAGGAACTCGGGCTCGACATCCCCAAGGAGTTGGACCAATGACCATGCAATTCGGATCCGCCACCGAGTTCTCGAACATGTGTGGCGTCACCCTGATGAACACGCCCATCGGACGTGTCGTCGCCGACGTCATGGGCGCCAAGGACGGCGTCGAGCTGACCGAGTACCCGTCGATGATCCGCGTCGACGGTGTCGGGCTGCTCAACTTCGACTACGACGAGCTGACCGACGCCCTGGGCTCGGAGTTCGACGGCTCGGTGTTCGAGGAGATCAGCTCGACCCACTACGGCCGCATGGTCCACCTCGACGACAAGACCATCCTGTTTGCCAGCCCGGAGGACGCCGCCGAGTACATCGGGTTCGACCTCACCGTGCGCTGAGCACCAAACGCGAGTCCCGTCCGGGGTCCGGGTCTGTGGCCCCGGGCGGGATTCGTTCCAACCATCACGAAGAAGCGAGGAAGTCATGTACGAGAAGGCCGGCGAGAAGTACTACGTGGTCGACAGCCATGTAGCCCTGTGGGACGCCCGGGAGTCGAACCTGAAGAACGTCCATGGCAAGCAGTTCATCGACTGCTTCTACGACTACCACAAGAACCTCAGTCCCGAAGAGGTGGTGTGGGACTACGACACCTACACCTACTACGGCAGCGACAGGTTCATGAAGGACCTCTTCGAGGATGGGTACGTCGACCACGCGATCTTCCAGCCGGCCCTGCTCATGGACTTCTACAAGAACGGGTTCGGCCAGACCGAGGAGGCCTTCGGCCTCGCCAAGAGCAACCCCGACCTGCTGACGTACAACCACGCCTACGACCCGCGCCACGAAGAGGCGGGACTCGAGCAGCTTCGACGGGACGCGGAGCGGATGAGCCTCAAGGGGGTCAAGCTCTACACGGCCGAGTGGTACGGCGACTCCCGGGGCTACAAGCTCGACGACAAGTGGTCGCGGCGCTACCTCGAGGAGTGCATCGAGCTCGGCATCAAGAACATCCACGTGCACAAGGGCCCCACGATCCGTCCCCTGGACCGTGACGCGTTCGACGTCGCCGACGTCGACCACGTCGCCACCGACTACCTGGACCTGAACTTCATCGTCGAGCATGTCGGCCTTCCGCGCCTGGAGGACTTCTGCTGGATCGCGACCCAGGAGTCCAACGTGTACGGCGGGCTCGCCGTCGCGATGCCGTTCATCCACACGCGCCCGCGCTACTTCGCGCAGATCATCGGTGAGCTCCTCTACTGGATCGGCGAGGACAAGATCCTCTTCAGCAGCGACTACGCGCTCTGGACGCCGAAGTGGCTGATCGAGAGGTTCGTCGACTTCCAGATCCCCGCGGACCTGACCGAGTACGCCCCCATCACCACGGACCAGAAGAAGAAGATCCTGGGGCTCAACGCGGCCGCTCTCTACGACCTCGACGTGCCGAACGAGCTCCGGCTGCCCACCGACGCCGGCGACGCGGACGTCGAGGTGGCCGCCGGCGCCAAGGAGGCCGTGTTGTCATGACCGTCCTCGCCATGTCTCTCGAGGCCGAGGTGATGGCAGCGCTGGCGACGGTGATCGACCCGGAGCTGGACGAGCCGATCACCGACCTCGGCTTCGTCCGCTCGGTGCACATCGACGACGTCGGGGTGTCGGTGCACCTGCGCCTGCCGACCTCGTTCTGCTCGCCCAACTTCGCCTACCTGATGGCCTCCGACGCCCAGGACGCCCTGCGCTTCGTGGAGGGCGTCGGCCGGATCAAGGTCCTGCTCGATGACCACCACGACTCCGACAAGATCAACTCGGGCCTGGCCGCCGAGGCGGGGTACGTCGGGACCTTCGGCCAGGAGGCGGACGACAGCCTCGACGAGCTGCGCCTCACGTTCCAGCGCAAGGCACACACCGCTGCCATGGAACGCTGCGTCGCCGCCGTGCTGAAGGACACCGACCTGGCGGTCGAGGACGCTCACCGGCTGCTGCTCGGCCACCTGCCCGGCGGAGGCCACAAGGACGCCCTGCTGCGTCGTCGCGCGGACATCGGTCTCGGCATCGGTCCGGAGGAGCCGGTCCTCGTCGACGAGACAGGGGCCCCGATCCCCGCCGAGGCCGTTCCCATGCGACTGCGCTTCGCCAAGGCGGTGCGCATCTCCATCGAGGGCAACTCGCACTTCTGCCGCGGGTTGCTCGCCACCCGGTACTCCGACTCGGAGGCCGGGGACATGTCCACTCGCATCACCAACACCCGGTTCGCCAGGAGGGCGTCATGAGAGCAGTCCAGGTCATGGGCTACCACACGAAGCTCCAGCTCAACGAGGTGCCGGACCCCGTAATCGAGGGACCGCTCGACGTGATCGTCAGGATCGGGGGCGCCGGCGTCTGCCGGACCGACCTCCACATCCTCGAGGGCCAGTGGCAGGAGAAGACGGGCGTCGGCCTGCCGTACACGATCGGCCACGAGAACGCCGGATGGGTGCACGCCATCGGTGCCGCGGTCACCAACGTCAAGATCGGCGACAAGGTGATCGTGCACCCCCTCATCACGTGTGGACTCTGCCGCGCCTGCCGGTTCGGCGACGACGTCCACTGCGAGAACAGCCAGTTCCCGGGCATCGACACCGACGGTGGCTACGCCGACTTCCTGCGCACGTCGGCACGCAGCGTCGTACGCATCGATGACAGGTTGGAGCCCGCGGACGTCGCGGCGCTCGCCGACGCCGGCCTCACCGCCTACCACGCCGCCGCCAAGGCGGCCCGGGCCACGCGCCCCGGCGACTACTGCGTCCTGATCGGCGCCGGAGGGCTCGGCCACATCGGGATCCAGGTGATGAAGGCGATCTCCGGCGCCACCATCGTCGTCGTCGACCGCAACCAGGCAGCAGTGGACCTCGCCATCGAGATCGGCGCCGACCACGGGATCGTGGCGGACGGCACCCACGTCCCCCAGGTCCTGGCGCTCACCGGAGGACACGGCGCGGAGGCTGTCATCGACTTCGTCGGTGAGGGCGGCGCGACGTCCGAAGGAGTCGCCATGCTGCGCCGGGCCGGCAACTACTACGTGGTCGGGTACGGCGAGAACATCGACGTGCCGACCATCGATGTGATCTCCACCGAGATCAACTTCATCGGCAACCTCGTCGGCTCCTACAACGACCTGCAGGAGCTCATGGTCCTGGCTGCCCAGGGCAAGGTCACGCTGCACACCACGAAGTACCCACTCGAGGACTTCCAAGAGGCGATCAACGATCTGGACGCGGGCCGAGTCCGCGGCCGGGCGATTCTCGTGCCCACATCTGACGAAACCGGTCGCCATCAACGATCCGAGATCCACCAACCAACAGACCACCGATTCATCACGTGAAGGGTTTCGCGACATGGCTAAGGAACTGCGGTTCAACGAAGATGCACGACGACTGCTCGAGTCCGGGGTCAACGCCCTGGCCGACGCCGTCAAGGTGACCTTGGGCCCGAAGGGCCGCAACGCCGTCCTGGAGAAGCTCACCGGTCCGCCGACGATCACCAACGACGGCGTCACGATCGCCCGGGAGATCCAGCTGCGCGAGCCTTTCGCGAACATGGGTGCGCAACTGGTCAAGGAAGTGGCGATGAAGACCAACGGCGTTGTCGGGGACGGCACCACGACAGCCACGGTCCTCGCTCAGGCCATGGTGCGAGAAGGGCTGCGTGCGGTTGACGCCGGCGCCAACCCCATGCGGGTGCGGCGCGGCATCGAGAAGACCGTGCCCGTCGTGGTCGAGACGTTGCGGCTCGTGGCATCCGACGTCGGCGGTCAGCAGGACCTCGAGCACATTGCGACCCTCGCGGCGAGCGACGACGATGCGATCGGCCAGATCATCGCCGAGGCTGTCACGCACGTCGGCAAGAACGGCGTCGTCACCACCGAGGAGTCCGAGACCCCGGGCCTGTCGGTCGAGGTCGTCGACGGGATCGAGTTCGACCACGGCTACATCTCCGGCTACATGGTCACCGACCACGAGAAGATGGAGACCGTCTACACCAACCCGGTGATCCTCCTGACCAACAAGAAGATCACCCAGGTCCAGGACATCATGCCGACCCTCGAGGTGGCCAAGCGTTCGGAGCGCCCCCTGGTGGTGCTGGCCGAGGACGTGGACGGGCCCGCCCTTCAGCTGCTGGTCGGGGGCAACATGCACAACACGATGCAGTCCGTCGTGGTGCGCGCTCCGGGCTTCGGCCACCGCCGGGTGGCGGAGCTGGAGGACCTCGCCGTGGCCCTCGGCGGTCACGTGATCGCCAAGGACACCGGCATCGAGCTCCACGAGATCACTCGCGAGCACCTGGGGTCCTGCGACCGCATCACCATCACCGAGAACGACACCACCATCGTCGGCGGTCACGGCGACCCGAAGCTCGTGGACGCGCGGATCGCGCAGCTCGAGACACAGTTCGAGCGCGCCAAGCTCGACGCGGACCAGGACAGCCTGCAGCTCCGCCTCGCCCGCCTCGCGGGCACGGTGGCCGTGATCCGGGTCGGCGGCGCCACCAGTGTCGAGCTCAAGGAGCGGATGCTGCGCGTCGAGGACGCGCTGGCGGCCACCCGCGCCGCTCTCGAGGAGGGCGTGGTCGCCGGTGGCGGCGCGGCCCTCGTGCAGGCCCAGAGCGCTGTGTCTCGAGTCGAGCTGACCGGGGACGAGGCCGTCGGCCGTGAGGTGGTCCGCCGCGCGTTGTCGGAACCTCTGCGGTGGATCGCGATCAATGCCGGCTACGACGGCGACGAGGTCGTGGCCCAGGTGACCGGGCTCCCACGCGGCCACGGCTTCAACGCCCTGACCGGGCAGTACGGCGACATGTTCGACGAGGGCGTCATGGATCCGCTGAAGGTGACGCGCGCCGCCCTGGAGAGCGCTGCCTCGATCGCCGCCCTGCTGATCACGACCGAGACGGCAGTCGTGGAGGAGGTCTTCGGAAACCCGGGCGCGATCATGGCTCCCGGCTTCGGAGACCTGGCCGAGGGCATGGTCCGGCCTTCCAACATCTACTGAGCGCGGGCTGCGCCAGGCCCTGCCACCGTCCCGCCCGTATGAGGGGCGGGACGGTGGCGGGGCAGTGACCCGCTGACACACGAGGACTGTCATGCACGCTTCGATGAACACGGGGATCGCCCTCGTCCAGGCCGGCGCGCTACTGGCCCTGAGCGTGGCGGTCCGGATCTTCTGCGCGCGCCGCGTCACCCTGGAGATGGTCCCGACGGCCCTGCGCCCGCGGGTCCTGCGATCCAGCCGGATGGCCCCGGTCCTGCTGCTGTTCGGCGGTGGTCTGGTCACTGTCGGGGCGCTCGTCGGCCTTGCCTCTCGATGAGGTCGGGCGCCTCGCCGTCGCGGTCTCAAATTGCGACAGCTGTGTGATTTAGATCCCTCT
Organism: Nocardioides sp.; assembly: GCA_025965125.1. GTDB lineage: Bacteria > Actinomycetota > Actinomycetes > Propionibacteriales > Nocardioidaceae > Nocardioides. The sequence continues at coordinate 23,501 of JAOPXM010000238.1, read as the reverse complement.
AATGTCGCCCACATGCCAGCAGCACACACACCATCGAAGACCCAGCCCTGTTGTGCCATCGAGCACACGGAGGCGGTCGAGGACTATCTGAAGGCTGTCTTCTCGCTCTCGGCGCGGGGCAACCCGGCCAGCACGTCGGCCATCGCGGAGCGCCTGGGCGTGTCGCCCCCGTCCGTGTCGGCGATGGTCCGCCGACTCCGCGACAGCGACCTGGTCGACCAGTCCGCGTGGGGACAGGTCGTCCTCACCGCGCACGGACTGGTCCATGCGCGCCGGATCGTGCGTCGACACCGGCTGCTGGAGACCTTCCTGCACCGGGTTCTCGGTCTCGGCTGGGACGAGGTCCATGCCGAGGCGGAGGTGCTGGAGCACGGGTTGAGCGAGCACCTGGAGGACCTCATCGACTTCGCGCTCGACTTTCCGGACCGCGATCCCCACGGGGACCCGATCCCCACCAAGACCGGTGCGCACCTCGAGAGCGTGGAGACGCCGCTCGACAGCGCGGTGCCCGGCGACCGGTTCGTGGTCCAGCGGGTCCGTGACCGCGACAGCGACGCCCTGCGCCGCCTCGCGGCACTCGACATCGGGCCCGGTGTGCAGATGGACGTCGAAGCCCGGTCCCCGGAGGTCGGGTCGATGTGGGTTCGCATCGACGGGCATCGGCACGCCCTGAGCGTGCGACTGGTCGACGTCATCCAGGGCTACGTGGTCGCCACGGACGAAACCGACGTGGCGTCGTGACCCTCGACGAGCTCCCGCACGACGCCGAGGCCGTTGTGACGAGCCTGGACGGCAGCGGGCCCGAACGGCGGCGCCTGATGGACCTCGGGCTGCTGCCCGGGATCGCGGTCCGCGCCGAGCGGACGAGCCCGCTCGGTGACCCCACGGCGTACCGCGTGCGCGGGAGCCTGATCGCGCTCCGCCGCTCGCAGGCCCGCGGGATCCACGTCGAGCCCGGCGTGCGAACGAGATGAACGCCGACCTGCCCCTGCCGGTCTCCCGGACCTCCGCGGAGCTGGACACGTCGGGGGGTGGGAGCTGCGGGTCCTGTGCGCTCAACAACGTGGCGAACCTCGAGAAGCTCGGTCTCCACAGCGGACGGCACGACTTCGTCGTGGCGCTGGCGGGCAACCCGAACACCGGCAAGAGCACCGTCTTCAACGCGCTGACCGGGCTGCGGCAGCACGTCGGCAACTGGCCCGGCACGACCGTGAGCCGCGCGGAGGGCGCGTACCGGCACCAGGGTCACGCCTACCAGGTCGTCGATCTCCCGGGCACCTACTCGCTGCTGTCGACCAGCAACGACGAGGACACCGCCCGGGACTTCCTGCTGTTCGGTGACCCCGACGTGACCGTGGTCGTGGTCGACGCCACCCGACTGGAGCGCAACCTCAACCTGGTCCTGCAGATCCTCCAGATCACCGACCGGGTGGTCGTGGCCCTGAACCTGATGGACGAGGCGCAGCGGCACGGGATCACCGTCGACGCCCGTCACCTCGCCCGCGAGCTGGGGGTGCCCGTGGCTCCGATGTCGGCGCGCCGGGGTCACGGCATCCCTGAGCTGCTCGACTCCGTGGCACAGGTTGCCCGAGGAGGTACGGCGCCCAGGGCCCGCGTCCGGCAGCGGCTCGCACCGGCGGTGGAGCGGGCCGTCGACGCGCTCGCCGAACAGCTGGTCGCTGAGTTCCCCGGACTCGCGAACAGTCGCTGGGTGGCCCTGCGGCTGCTCGAAGGCGACGTCAGCACCGAGCGCGCCGTCCGGGACGGCACGCTCGGGGACGTCGGACGCCAGCACGCATCGCGCCGGGACCTGGTCACCGCGGGGCAGGCCACGTCATGAGCGCGACCGGAGTCCTCGAGAACGCCTCCCGGCTCCGGGCCGAGCTCCCCCCGGACTTCACCGACGGCGTCGTCGCCTCCCTCTTCGACGACGCCGACCGCATTGCCCGGCGCACCGTCACCGCGGACAGCCGGAGGGCACGCCCCGCGCTCGACCAGGTTCTCGATCGGGCGCTGACGCACCGGGTGTGGGGCTTCGTCGTGATGGGTGCCCTGTTCTTCGGTGTCTTCTGGTTCACGATCGCCGGCGCCGCCGTACCCTCCGACCTGCTCTACCGGCTGCTCGTGGACTCCGGACACTCCTGGCTGCGGGGGTTGTTCGTCGACACTGGCGCGCCCGGCTGGCTGACCGGGCTGCTGGTCGACGGCGTCTACCTGGGCACGGCCTGGGTGGTGGCCGTGATGCTGCCGCCGATGGCCATCTTCTTTCCGCTCTTCACCCTGCTGGAGGACTTCGGCTACCTGCCGAGGGTGGCGTTCAACCTGGACCGGGTCTTCGCCAGGTCCGGAGCGCACGGCAAGCAGTCGCTCACCATGATGATGGGATACGGCTGCAACGCCGCGGGGGTCACCGCGACCCGGATCATCGACAGCCCCCGTGAGCGGCTGATCGCGATCATCACCAACAACTTCAGCATCTGCAACGGGCGCTGGCCCACGCTGATCCTGATGGGCACGATCTTCATCGGCAGCCTGGTGCCACCCGCGTTGGCGGGCCTGGTCGCAGCCGGCAGCGTCGTCGTCGTGGCCGTGCTCGGGATCATCACCACGCTGGTCGTCTCGTGGGGACTGTCGCGGACCGTGCTGCGCGGAGAGACCTCTGTGTACTCACTCGAGCTGCCGCCGTACCGCCCGCCCCAGGTGTGGCGCACCATCTACACCAGCCTCATCGACCGGACCTTCAAGGTGTTGCGCCGGGCCCTGGTGATGGCGGCGCCCGCGGGAGCGGTGATCTGGCTGCTCAGCAACGTGAACGTCGGGGGAGCGAGCCTCGCCGCACACCTGGTCGGCGGCCTGGCCCCGGTCGGTTGGCTGCTCGGGCTCAACGGGATCATCCTGCTGGCCTACGTCGTGGCCATCCCCGCCAACGAGATCGTCATCCCCACGATCATGATGCTGACGATGACGCTCGGATCGGTGCAGTTCGGTGTGCAGGGCGGGGTGATGGTGAACCTGCCGGACGCCCAGGCCGGGACCGTCCTGGTGCAGGCCGGGGGATGGACGCTGCTGACGGCGGTCAACCTGATGCTGTTCAGCATGCTGCACAACCCTTGCAGCACCACGGTCCTGACCATCTGGAAGGAGACCCGGAGCCTCAGGTGGACGGCCACCGCCACCCTGCTGCCGCTGGCCCTCGCGTTCGCGGTCACCGGTGTGATCGCGGCCGTCGCCCGACTGGCCGGCTGGGCGTAACCCCCTACTGCGGACGAAGCCACTCGAGAAGACGAATTACTCAGTTCAGACCCACCGGGAGAACCAGATCCGGTCCAGCCACTCCGAGTGCGTCAGCAGGCCGTTGGTCCAGATCGGCCAGAACCAGGCGAAGTTCAGCAGCACCAGCACGAGGAACGAACCGGCCACCACCACCCCCGTCGTACGGCGAACACTCGGCAGCCGGGAGGGCCCGATCAGCTTGCCCATCGCAAGGGTCAGGGCGATCACGATGAAGGGCAGTGTGACGACGGCGTAGAACATGAAGATCGGCCGGTCGTCGTACATCAGCCAGGGCAGCCAGGTGGACGCGGTGCCGACGACGGCGAGGCCGAACCGCCAGTCGCGGGCGCCGACCCAAACCAGGCAGGCATAGATCAGCGCGACGACGCCGCCCCACCAGATCATCGGCGTGCCGATCAGCAAGACCTGCTTGAGACAGTCGCTGCCGGCCGGGGCGTCGCAACCCCGGGTGCCGGGCTGGATGTCGGTCTCGGCGGCGACGCCGACCGGGCGGTTGATCAGCAGCCACCCGAACGGCTTGGAGGCGTAGGTGTGGGTCTTGCAGTTCAGGTAGTGCGTGTGGAAGACGTAGACGTCGTGGTGGTAGCTCCACAGGGACTGCAGCGACTGCTTCAGCTCCCCGAGGCCGGTGGCATCGGGCTGGTCCGCGGTCGGCCAGTGCTTCGTCGGGTCGGTCTTGTTCTGCGGCTCCTCACCGACGCACGGGCCCTCGGACACGAACTGGGTGTACTGCGTGGCGGCGAGGTGCTCCTCGTACTGGTTGGCATGGATCAGCCAGCCGGTCCACGAGGCGATGTAGACGACGAGAGCCACCAGGATGAGGTGGACGAACGCGGGGATGCCGTCGACGAGCGCAGACTTGAGCATCGGCAACCGGACCCCGAAGGAGCGCCGGGCGCCGGCGCTCCAGAGCCACACCAGGATCCCGAAGGCCGCCATCGGAAAGATCGCGGTCCACTTGGTGCCCAGTCCGAGCCCCCAGCAGATCCCGCCGAGAAGCAGCCACGGGCGGAACAGGAAAGGACGGATGGGTCCCCAGGATCGTGGGGCGGCCACCCCGGAGGGGACCAGCCGAGCCATTCGCTCGCGGTACCAGTCACGGTCGATGACCATGCAGGTCACCGCGCAGAGCACGAAGAACGCGACGAAGATGTCGTGCAGGGCCAGCCGGGAGAGCACGAACTGCAGGCCGTCGAGGCTGAGCAGCAGGCCGGCGACGCAGCCCAGGGCCGTGGAGCCGGTGAGCCGCCGGGCCAGCCGGCACATCACCAGCACCATGAGCGACCCGACGATCGCCGCCGAGATGCGCCACCCGAACGGGTCCATCCCGAAGGCCTTCTCGCCGAGCGCGATGATCCACTTGCCGACCTCGGGGTGGACGACCATCGAGGGGTTCTGGGTCCAGATGCCCGTCGTCTTGCCGTCCAGGATCTGGGCGTTGACCCCGTCTGAGTTGATGTAGTCGCGCACGTAGCCGAAGTGCAGCAGGGACCAGGCGTCCTTGGCGTAGTAGGTCTCGTCGAACTCGAACTCGTGGGGTGACCCGAGGTGCCAGAGCCGCAGGAACAGCGCCAGCAGGGCCACGCCGATGCTGGCGCTCCACCCAACGAACGGGTCCTCGAGACGCAGGCGGCTGCGGGACCGGTCCCGCGCGAGGGGTACGGCGCGCCCGGCCGCGGTGGTGGACAGGCCGGCGACCTCGCCGGTGCCGGTGCGGGTCTCGCTGCCGGTGCTGCTGCCGGGGTCCGCGCCCGTGTCGGTGCCGGGCGCGGTCGTCGTCACGAGGGGGAACGCTACCGCGCCTGACATGATCGGTTCGTGACCACTCCGCCCACCACTGGGCCCATCACTGGGCCCACGGACGACGGCATCCGGGCCGGCGTGCTCGTGCTGGCCGCCACCCCCATCGGGCGGGTCGCCGATGCTCCGCCGCGCCTTGCCGAGGAGCTCGCCACCGCGGACGTGGTGGCCGCCGAGGACACCCGCCGGCTGAAGCGGCTGACCGGCGATCTCGGCGTCACCGTGACCGGCCGTGTCGTCTCGTACTTCGAGGGCAACGAGACCGCGCGGACGCCGGTCCTGCTCGAGGCGCTGCGGGCCGGCGAGCGGGTGCTGCTCGTGACGGACGCGGGCATGCCGAGCGTGTCCGATCCCGGCTACCGGCTGGTGGTGGCCGCCGTTGGCGCCGACGTCCGCGTGACCGCCGTACCAGGCCCATCTGCGGTCCTCACGGCACTGGCCGTGTCCGGGCTGCCCGTGGACCGGTTCTGCTTCGAGGGGTTCCTGCCCAGGAAACAGGGCGAGCGCGCCCGGCGGCTCGCCGGGCTCGCCGACGAGCAGCGCACGATGGTGTTCTTCGAGGCACCGCACCGCACCGAGGCAGCCCTGACCGCGATGGCGGAGGCGCTCGGTCCGGACCGGGCCGGCGCGGTCTGCCGCGAGCTCACCAAGACCCATGAAGAGGTACGCCGCGGCCCGCTCACGGACCTCGTGGAATGGGCCGCCGAGGGTGTGCGCGGCGAGGTCACGATCGTGGTGGCCGGTGCGACGCCGAGGGCTGCGATCGCCACCGATGAGGAGAGCCTCCGCGCGGCCGTGGCCGAACGGGAGTCGGCGGGCATCACTCGCAAGGAGGCGATCGTGGACGTGGCCAGGCTCGCCGGCGTGCCGAAGCGCGACGTCTACAACCTGGTGCACGGCTCATGAGCTACCGGATCCGCACCTTCCGCCGCGACGGGCTCACGTTCGACGTGCTCGACGAGGGGCCAGTGGCCGGCCCGGTGGTGGTGCTGCTGCACGGCTTCCCGGAGCGCAGCAGTGCCTGGCGCGACGTCGCGCCGCTCCTCCACGGGCGGGGCCTCCGCACCCTCGCCATGGACCAGCGCGGCTACTCACCCGGCGCCCGACCGAAGCGCCGCCGGGACTACCGCTTCGGCCTGCTCGTCGACGACGTCGCCGCACTCATCACCCAGGTCGGTGGTCCCGTGCACGTCGTCGGTCATGACCTGGGCGCGGCCGTCGGCTGGTTCCTGGCGGCGCGGCACCCGGAGCTGGTGCGGACCCTGACGGCGGTCTCGGTGCCGCACCCCAGGGCGTTCGTGTCGGCCCTGCTGACCTCGGGCCAGGTCACGAAGTCCTGGTACATGGCGGCCTTCCAGCTCCCGAGGATCCCGGAGCTGACGGCGGCGCGGCCCGGCGGACGCTTCGACCAGAGCCTCCTGAGCGGTGGCATGACCGAGGACGAGGTGGCGCGGTTCCGGACCGAGATCGTCGACTACGGAGCACTCACGGGGGCCCTGAACTGGTACCGCGCGATGCCGCTGGTCGGGCCGCTGATGCAGCGGTCCGCGGTGCGCGTCCCGACGACGTACATCTGGAGCGACGGCGAGATCGCCGTCGACCGCCGGTCGGCGGTGCTTGCCGAGCGCTGGGTCGATGCGCCGTACGAGTTCGTGGTGCTGCCCGGCGTCTCGCACTGGATCCCTACCCAGGCGCCCGAGGCCTGCGCGGCCGCCATTCTCGAGCGGATCGGCTCGGTGGGATGACCGAGGGACCTACCCGCTCCCGAGCGGAGTTCGACGACACGGGCGCCCGCCGCGCCCAAGAGCGGCCGCCCGCACCCGAGCCGCTGCCGCACCCCGTCGTCGACAACCACTGCCACCTCGACATCGCCGACGGTCAGGAATGGCTGGCCACCGAGGCGGCGATCGCCGCGGCGACACAGGTCGGTGTACCCCGCATCGTGCAGATCGGCTGCGACCTGCCTGGCGCGCGGTGGGCGGTCGAGGCTGCCCGGTCGTACGCCGCCCTCGTAGCCGGGGTCGCCCTGCATCCCAACGAGGCGCCGAAACACGCCGCCGCCGGCACCCTCGAGGAGGCGCTCGCCGAGATCGAGACGCTGGCCGGGGCGCACGACCACGTGCGCGCGGTGGGGGAGACGGGGCTCGACCACTTCCGGACGGGCGAGGACGGGCGCGCCGCCCAGGTCGAGTCGTTCCGGCGACACATCGACCTCGCCAAGCGGCTGGACAAGACCCTGGTGATCCACGACCGGGACGCGCACGAGGAGGTGCTGGCAGTCCTCGACGAGGAGGGCGTGCCCGATCGCTGGGTCATGCACTGCTTCTCCGGCGACGCCGACTTCGCCCGGCGCTGCCTGGACCGGGGCGGGCATCTCAGCTTTGCGGGCACCGTGACGTTCAAGAACGCGCAGCCGCTGCGTGACGCGCTCGTGGTCGCGCCCCAGGACCGGATCCTGGTCGAGACCGACGCGCCGTTCCTCACGCCGGTGCCGTACCGGGGACGCCCCAACGCGTCGTACCTGATCCCGCTCACGATGCGCCTGATGGCGGAGGTCCGTGGCGACGACCTCGAGTCCCTCTGCGCCGCCGTCGACGCCAACACCGAGGCCGCCTTCGGGGGCCGTTGGTGACCGCCCAGTGAAACCGTAGACATCGCACACCACCCCCGCGGCCCCCATTTTGCCGTCGAGACCCTGCTCACGTTGTCCCCAAATACGAGCGGTTCAGTTTGCAATCAGTCCGGAACCTTGGTGGTGTGGAGCCTTGATGGCCGGGATCGGGATCGATCTGACCAGTGCACAGGTGGCCGCCGGAGACGATCGGCAGCCCCGCGCAAGACCTCCGCAGAGACGCACTCAGCAAGCTGACGAGTGTGCGTGCACCGCGCTGGCACCCGAGAACCGGGAAGTACGACGTTCGGAGAATCGTGCGTAGCACGCTCACTGACTGGGTGAAGACGATGGGCCGCAGCCGCGCCCTGATGATCACCCTCACCACCCTCGTGATCCTGGCCGTGGCCGGAACCACGATCGGCTACAGCGCCCTCAGCAAGTCCGTGACCCTCTCGCTGGACGGCCAGACCGAGCAGGTCTCCGTCCTCGGCGCCACCGTCGGTGACGCCCTCGATGCCGAGGGCATCGAGATCGGCAAGCACGACGTCGTCGCCCCTGGCCTCGACGAGAAGATCACCGACGGCAGCCGGATCACCGTCCGCTTCGGACGGCCCCTCGAGCTCACCGTCGACGGGGACAGCAAGACCTACTGGGTCACCTCCACCGAGGTGTCCTCTGCGTTGGGCGAGATCGGCCGCACCTTCAGCGGTGCCGCGCTGTCCACCAGCCGCGGCGGCAACATCGACCGCGGGGGCCTGTCCCTCGAGGTCGTGACGCCCAAGAAGCTCACGATCAAGGTGGGCACCCACAAGCCAGTGACCCGCGAGGTCGCTGCGCTGACCGTCGAGGACGCCCTCGCCAAGCTGGGCGTCAAGGTCGACAAGTTCGACCATGCCAAGCCCGGCTTCGGCCACGAGCTGAAGGACGGCGACAAGGTCGTCTTCACCAACATCCGAGTGGTGCGCAGGCACATCGACGGCGAGACCCTCGGCTACGGCACCATCGAGCAGGACGACTCCTCCATGTACGAGGGCCAGTCCACGGTCGTGCGCTCGGGCACCGACGGCCTGCGCAACGTGACGTACCGGCTGACGTTCCGCAACGGCGAGCTCGCCGTCCGGAAGGTCCTGCGCCAGCAGGTGTTGCGGGCCCCCGTCGACGAGATCGTCAAGGTCGGCACCAAGCAGCAGGCCACCGCCAACTACGCCGGCGGCGGCACCGTCTGGGACGCCCTGGCCAACTGTGAGGCCGGCGGCAACTGGGCGACCAACACCGGCAACGGCTACTACGGCGGCCTGCAGTTCAACCTCGGCACCTGGCAGTCGTACGGCGGCAGCGGTCTGCCCAGCAACAACAGTCGTGAGGAGCAGATCCGGATCGCGACGCTGGTCCGCAACGCGTCGGGTGGCTACGGCGCCTGGCCCGCGTGTGCCGCCTCGTTGGGGCTGCCGCGCTGACGGCTACTACTGTTCGCAGCATGTCCACCTCCGCCGGTCCGAGGCTTCTCGGGCCGGCGGAGGTGCGTCGTCTCGCAGCAGACCTGGACCTTCGGCCGACCAAGCAGCGCGGTCAGAACTTCGTCATCGACGCCAACACGGTGCGCCGCATCGTCCGCGAGGCCGGAGTCACCGACCGTGACGTGGTGCTGGAGGTCGGTCCAGGTCTGGGCTCGCTGACCCTGGCCCTCCTCGAGGTCGCCGGTCGTGTCGTGGCCGTCGAGGTGGACGAGAAGCTCGCGGGCCTGCTGCCCGCCACGATCGCGACGTACGCCCCGGACCAGGCGGGCCGCTTCGAGGTGGTCCTCGCCGACGCGATGCGCATCGACGCCGTGCCCGGCCCGCCACCCACCGCGCTGGTGGCCAACCTGCCCTACAACGTCTCCGTCCCGGTCCTGCTGCACCTGCTGGAGCTGCTGCCGTCGCTGGAGCGCGGCCTGGTGATGGTGCAGGCCGAGGTCGCCGACCGGCTCGCGGCGTCGCCCGGCTCCAAGGTGTACGGCGTCCCGTCGGTCAAGGCTGCCTGGTTCGCCGACGTACGACGTGCCGGATCCGTCGGCCGCAACGTCTTCTGGCCGGCACCCAACGTGGACTCGGGCCTGGTCGCCTGGACACGCCGGGAGCCACCAGCCACGACCGCGACACGGGCTGCGGTGTTCGCGGTCATCGACGCGGCGTTCGCGCACCGCCGCAAGGTGCTCCGAGGCGTGCTGCGCGAGCTGGCGGGATCCGCGGAAGCGGCGGAGGCTGCCCTGGTCGGCGCTGGCGTCGACCCGATGGCACGGGGTGAGTCGCTCGGCCTCGAGCAGTTCGTGCGCATCGCCGAGGGCCTCGCCGCGGGGGCCGTCCGATGAGCGCGGTCACGGTCCGTGCACCGGCGAAGATCAACCTGCACCTCGGGGTGGGTGCGCTCCGCAAGGACGGCTTCCACGCACTCACGACCGTCTACCAGGCGATCGGTCTCTGCGACGACGTGACCGCGGAGCCGTCGACCGACTGGGACCTGGGCGTCACCGTGCCCGGCTGGATGGATGTCGCCGGCATCCCCCTGCTGGGCGAGAACATCGTCGACCGAGCTGCGGCCCTCCTCGCCGCACACCACAACCTGCCGATGACCGGGGACGTCGCGATCACCAAGGCGATCCCGGTGGCCGGGGGGTTGGCCGGCGGATCGGCCGACGCGGCCGCGGCCCTGGTCGCGCTCGACCGCCTGTGGGAGGCCAACACCTCCGACGACGACCTCCTCGAGATCGCCGCACTGCTCGGCAGCGACGTCCCCTTCGCGCTGGTCGGCGGCACCGCGCTGGGCTCCGGGCGCGGCGAGGTCGTGACGCCGATCGACGACCGCGGCACCTGGTGGTGGGTGCTGGTGCCCTCCGACGAGGGGTTGTCGACCCCTGCGGTCTACCGCCACTTCGACAAGATGTTCCCGGACGCGCCCCGGAAGCCACCGTCCGCGGATGCCCTGCTGGACGCCGTGGCGTCGCAGGACCCGCGGCGCCTGGCCGAGGTGCTCCACAACGACCTGCAGCTGCCGGCGATCGACCTGCGCCCCGACCTCGGCCGGCTCATCGACCGCGGCCAGCGGGAGGGGGCGTTGCGCGGCATCGTGTCCGGCTCCGGCCCCACCTGCGTGTTCCTGTGCGAGTCGGCCGACCACGCCCGCGACCTGGCCGCCGCGCTGGGCCACCACTCCGACGGGCGCGAGCACCCCGCCGTACTCGTTGCCAACGGGCCTGTCGCCGGCGCACACCTGGTGGAGTACGTATGACCAGCCCGCCGGCCAACTCGCTGGGCTCGCGCCGCGTCGGGGGTCCCGACTGATGGCCAACCTCCTCAACCTCGAGCGCGTCTCGAAGTCGTACGGCGTCCGTCCGCTGCTGACCGATGTCTCACTCGGCATCGGCGCCGGCGAGCGCATCGGCGTCGTCGGCCGCAACGGCGACGGCAAGACAACGCTGCTCGAGGTGATGACAGGACTGGAGCCACCGGACACGGGCCGGGTCTCGATGTCGCGTGGGCTGCCGATCGGCTACCTGCACCAGGGCGACGAGCTGGTCGACACCCACAGCGTCCGCGAGGCCGTCCTCGGTGGCCGCGACGACCACGAGTGGGCCGCCGATCCGCGGATGCGCGAAGTTGTCGAGGTGCTGCTCGCCGGCGTCGAGCTGGACCGCGCTGTCCTCGGGCTGTCGGGTGGCGAGCGCCGCCGCTGCTCACTGGCCGCCCTGCTGCTCGGCGACCACGACCTGATCGTGCTGGACGAGCCCACCAACCACCTCGACGTCGAGGCGGTCGCCTGGCTGGCCCAGCATGTCCGCGGCCTCTCGTCCGCGCTCGTGGTCGTCACCCACGATCGCTGGTTCCTCGACGAGGTCTGCCAGCAGACGTGGGAGGTGCATGACGGGGTCGTCGACGCCTATCAGGGCGGGTACGCCGCGTTCGTGCTCGCCAAGGCCGAGCGCAGCCGCCAGGCCTCGGCCTCGGAGACGCGCCGGCAGAACCTCGCCCGCAAGGAGTTGGCCTGGCTGCGCCGGGGCCCGCCGGCGCGGACCTCCAAGCCGCAGTTCCGCATCGACGCGGCGAACGCCCTCATCGAGGACGTCCCTCCGCCGCGGGACCGGATGGAGCTGCAGAAGTTCGCCACCCAGAGACTGGGCAAGGACGTCATCGACATCGAGGACGCCGACCTGACCCGGGGCGAGAAGATGCTGCTCTCGCACGCCACCTGGCGCCTCGGGCCGGGGGACCGGGTGGGCATCGTCGGCGTCAACGGCGCCGGCAAGACCTCGGTGCTGTCATTGCTCGCAGGTGACCTCTTGCCGTCCGCGGGGCGCGTCAAGCACGGCCGCACGATCGCGATCCAGCACCTCACCCAGCAGCTCGACGACCTCGACCCGGAGGGGCGGGTGCTGGCGACCGTCGAAGCAATCCGCCGGATCACGAAGACAGCCGACGGTGGTGAGGTCACCGCGAGCGCGATGCTGGAGCGGTTCGGCTTCACCGGTGATCGGCTCACGGCCCGGATCGGGGACCTCTCCGGTGGCGAGCGTCGGCGGTTCCAGCTGCTGCGGCTGCTGCTCACCGAGCCCAACGTGCTGCTCCTCGACGAGCCGACCAACGACCTCGACATCGAGACCCTCAACGTCCTGGAGGACTTCCTCGACGGCTGGCCGGGCACCCTGGTCGTCGTCTCCCACGACCGCTACTTCCTCGAGCGCGTGACCGACTCCGTCTGGGCGTTGCTCGGCGATGGCCAGATCTCGATGCTGCCCCGGGGCGTCGACGAGTACCTCGAGCGCCGCGCGGCCGACCTCCACCTCGCCGACCTGTCCCAAATGGCCCCCCCAACCTCGCCGACCTGTCAGGAATGGCCCTCAGAAGCGGGTCGACCCGGCAGTTCTGGCCCCTCCGGACCCGCCAAAGTCAAGGCCAAGGTAGGTGGCGCCGAGGAACGTACGGCGCGCAAGGCCGTCGCGCGCATCGACAAGCGGCTCGCGCGGATCGCCGAGCTCGAGGCCGAGCTCAACGCCCAGATCCTCGAACACGCCCAGGACTACGAGGAGCTCGCCAGGCTCGGCTCCCAGCTCGAGGCGCTCGCCAGTGAACGCGAGGAGCTGGAAGTCGAGTGGCTCGAGGCGGCGGAGCTGCTGGAGTGAACAGGAGCGGCTGGGCTCGACGGTGTCTTGGGGGCCATTTGTGACAGGTCGGCCCCCTCCGAGGGGCCATTTGTGACAGGTCGGCCCCTTCCGAGGGGCCATTTGTGACAGGTCGGCGATCAGGCGAAGGGGGCCAGCAGGGTTCGTAGCAGGGCGGCCAGCTTCTTCTGCTCCTTGGTAGGCAGATCCGTGAGCAGCGCCTTCTCGGCCTCGAGCAGGGCGGTGAACGCCCCGTCGACGGCCGTCTTGCCCTCGGCGGTCAGGCGCACGATCACGCCGCGCCGGTCGTCCGGATCGGGGTACCGCTCCACGAAGCCGCGCGCCGCCAGCCGATCCACGCGGTTGGTCATGGTCCCGCTGGTCACCAGCGTCTCGCGGAGCAGCCGCCCCGGCGACAGCTCGTACGGCGTCCCGGCGCGCCGTAGCGCGGCGAGCACGTCGAACTCCCACGACTCGATGCCGTGCGCGGTGAACGCCGCACGGCGGGCCAGGTCCAGGTGCCGGGACAGCCGGGTGATACGACTGAAGACAGCCACGGGCTCGAGGTCGAGGTCGTCGCGCTCGCGCGCCCACGCCTCGACCAGCTCGTCGACCTCGTCTCGCATGGGACCCGAGTCTACGCGAAGGATCGAGAATCTTGACATCGAGACAGTTCAGACAGATGATCGAAATATCTTGATGTCAAGATGGTTTCGATGCGGTTGGTTGCAACAGAGTTGCCGGCTCGACCCCGACCAGCAGCCAACCGCTCCTCAACCCACCGAGGAGGCAACACGATGGCGCACACCTGGGACCCCGAGCGGTACCTCACCTACGCGGACGAGCGAGGCCGCCCGTTCACCGAGCTCGTCGGGCGCATCGCCGCCGACGCGCCGACCACCGTGGTGGACCTCGGCTGCGGTCCAGGCACCCTGACCGAGCTCCTCCAGCACCGCTGGCCCGAGGCCCGCATCGCGGGAGTCGACTCGAGCCCCGAGATGATCGCGGCCGCCCCCGCCGACACCAGGATCACCTTCGACCTCGCCGACCTGCGGGACTGGAGACCCGACGAGCCGGTCGACGTACTCATCTCCAACGCGACCCTGCAATGGGTGCCCGGCCACCTCGAGCTGCTCTCGACGCTCCTCGACGCGGTGCGCCCCGGCGGCTGGTTCGCGTTCCAGGTCCCCGGCAACTTCGACGCGCCCAGCCACACGATCCGGCGCGACCTCGCGGCCGAGGCGCCGTACGCCGAACACACCCGCAACGTCGCCAACCCGGCCAGCCACGAGCCCGCCGTCTACCTCGAGGCCCTCGCCGGCCTCGGGTGCACGGTCGACGCATGGGAGACGACGTACCTCCATGTCCTGACCGGCGACGACCCCGTCTTCACCTGGGTCTCGGGCACCGGCGCCGGTCCCACGTTGCAGGCGCTGCCCGACGACCTGCGCCCCTCCTTCGAGGCCGAGTTCAGGCATCGACTCGCGGAGGCCTACCCCGCCCGGCCGTACGGCGTCGTGCTGCCGTTCCGGCGCATCTTCGTCGTCGCCCAGAAGGGCCAGCGCCAGTGATGCGCCTGCACCACGTGCAGGTCGCCGGACCGCCCGGCGTCGAGCCGGCCGCGCGGCGGTTCTACGGCGAGGGGCTGGGCATGACCGAGGTCGAGAAGCCGGCCGAGCTCGCGCAGCGCGGTGGCGCGTGGTTTCGCGCGTACGACGAGGCGGGCGGCGTCGCTGCGGAGATCCACGTCGGGGTCGAGGATCCGTTCACACCGGCTCGCAAGGCGCACCCTGCTCTCCTGATCGACGACGGGCCGGACCTCGAGGCAACTGCGGCGCGGCTGGAGGGCCTTGGCTTCGAGGTCGACTGGAGCCAGCGGCACACATTTCCTGGCTATCAGCGGTTCCACACCTTCGACGGGCACGGCAACCGGGTCGAGGTCCTGGGGGCGTAACCCGAGGGGTGCGCCGTGCGTTGTGCCGCATGACAAGGAGTTACGGTCGCGACCGGCCCTGGACGACTCCTCGGAAAGAGCGGGGGGAGCTCCTCCCGAGGAGCCGACCTAGGCCGGCAGTACCCGTCGCCGCGATGCCACCGGGGGTATCGAGGAGTGACCAACCTAGAAGTGCTTGGTCCATCTCGACAAGAAGGCACGCCGGATGCAGGGCGACGACCCGATCGTCACGTCAGCCATCGTCAACCGGGTCAAGCGCGCCCAGGGCCAGCTCGCCGGCGTCCTGCGCATGATCGAGGAGGGCCGTGAGCTCGAGGACGTGGTCACCCAGATCAAGGCCGTCTCGAAGGCGCTGGACCGGGCCGGGTTCGCGCTCATCGCCGTCGAGCTCCGCCGCTGCGCACACGACGGGGCCGTCTCCGACGAGGACCTGGCCAGGCTGGAGAGGTTCTTCCTCTCGCTCGCCTGAACCAACGGACCTGGATCATCGCGAACCGCCAGCAGCGGAGCCGACGGTTGCCAGGTGCGCCGACAGGTTACTGACTGGTAACGTTGGCCCCATGAGCCAGGTCCTCACGCTGTGGCAGAAGACGAGCACGTTCCCGGTGATCGGGGGCGCGCTCGGCAAGCGGGTCTTCTCCTTCGCCTTCGCCCAGAAGGCGCCGTACTTCGCCAGCATCCATCCGCGCTTCGTCGACATCCGGCCGAACTACGCCGAGCTCGTCATCCCCAAACGCCGCGGCGTCCACAACCACCTCAAGACCGTGCACGCGATCGCGCTCTGCAACGGTCTCGAGGCCGCCATGGGAGCCCTCGCCGAGGCGACGATCCCCAGCGACAGGCGCTGGATCCCCAAGGGCATGGACATCAGCTACACCGCCAAGGCGACCAGCGACATCACCTGCATCGCGGAGACGGACGCCGCGCAGTGGACCTCGGACGACCCCGACCTCCCGGTTCGCGTGAAGGGGGTCCGCGACGACGGCACGGTCGTCATCGAAGGCGTCATCAGGCTCTGGGTCACCGAGAAGCCACCCGGGGCTTGACCCTCGCACTGCCCGTCGTCGGTTTCGGGCCCCGGCGGTCCCCGCCGTACCCTTGTCCGGCCATGCCAGTCGAGCCACGCACCTACGAGGTCCGCACCTACGGGTGCCAGATGAACGTCCACGACTCCGAGCGGCTGACGGGGTTGCTGGAGGCCGCGGGCTACGCGGCGGCCGGCTCCGGCGAGCGGGCCGACGTCGTGGTTTTCAACACCTGCGCGGTCCGCGAGAACGCCGACAACAAGCTCTACGGCAACCTGTCGCACCTGGCGCCGATCAAGGCCGCCAACCCGGGCATGCAGATCGCGGTCGGCGGCTGCCTCGCCCAGAAGGACCGCTCGACGATCACCGCCAAGGCGCCGTACGTCGATGTCGTCTTCGGCACCCACAACATCGGCTCGCTGCCGGCGCTGCTCGAGCGGGCCCGGGTGCAGGAGGAGGCGCAGGTCGAGATCCTCGAGTCGCTCGAGGTGTTCCCGTCGACGCTGCCGACCAAGCGCGAGTCGGCGTACGCCGCCTGGGTCTCGATCTCGGTCGGGTGCAACAACACCTGCACGTTCTGCATCGTCCCCGCACTCCGCGGCAAGGAGAAGGACCGGCGACCCGGCGAGATCCTCGCCGAGATCGAGGCACTGGTCGGCGAGGGAGTCAGCGAGGTCACGCTGCTCGGGCAGAACGTCAACGCCTACGGCGTGGAGTTCGGCGACCGGCACGCGTTCGCCAAGCTGCTTCGTGCGTGCGGCGCCATCGAGGGGCTCGAGCGCGTCCGGTTCACGTCGCCGCATCCCGCTGAGTTCACCGACGACGTCATCGAGGCGATGGCGGAGACGCCGAACGTGATGCCGTCGCTGCACATGCCGCTGCAATCCGGGTCCGACAAGGTGCTCAAGGAGATGCGGCGTTCCTATCGCTCCTCGAAGTACCTCGGCATCATCGACCGGGTTCGCGCCGCCATGCCCGACGCCGCGATCACCACCGACATCATCGTCGGTTTCCCGGGCGAGACCGAGGAGGACTTCCAGGCCACGCTCGACGTCGTCGCGGCTGCCAGGTTCTCCGGCGCGTTCACGTTCCAGTACTCCAAGCGGCCCGGCACTCCCGCTGCCACCCTGGACGACCAGGTCCCGCCGGATGTCGTGAAGCACCGCTACGAGCGGCTCGCCGCGCTGGTCAACGACGTCGCCTGGGCAGAGAACAAGCGGCTGGTCGGGCGTCGCCTTGAGCTGATGGTCTCCGAGGGCGAGGGCCGCAAGGACGCTGCCACCCACCGACTCTCCGGGCGGGCCCCCGACAACCGCCTGGTGCACTTCGCAGCCGACTTCTCGCAGGTCGCCGACGCTGAGGTCCGCCCCGGCGACCTGGTGACCGTCGAGGTCACCTACGCCGCGCCTCACCACCTGGTCGCCGACGGCCCGGTCCTCGCCGTGCGTCGGACCCGCTCCGGCGACGCCTGGGAAGCCCGCCATGCCGCCGCTCCTGCGGGAGTCACGCTCGGCATGCCGGTCGTCGGGCTACCGGCGTCGCTCCCGGATGCCCCCGCCTGCCGCTGAACGCCTCAGTCGTCGGAGCGCGGGTCCAGGCTCGGGTAGCCCGCCTTGGGCTCGAGACCGTCGGGGTTGGTCTCCGGTCCGCCGGCGGCCTGCTCGGGCGCGACGTCGTCGTCGGGGTGGCGCTCCTCGCGTGCGGTGTCGCGGACACCGTCCGTGCCGTGCTGCCCCGGACCGGTCGGCCCCTCCCGCTCGCTGCTGACGCCCATGTCACCGGCCGCCCGGTCGGGCCCGCTGGAGTTGGGTGTCGAGTCACGGACGTCCGTGGGCTGCTCGTTGCCGGTGCCGGTACCGGGCTGGTCGTTGCTCATGCCGGGGACTCCTCCTCGGGCGAGGTGCTCTCGTCGGCGTCCTCGGTGGCCCGCGTCGAGGTGTCCTCGCCCTCCTTGAGCACGTCCGGTGCGGCGTCCTCGACGGCCGGGTTGTCGTCGGGGGAGAGGTCGCGGCTCGCCGGAGGGTCGGGTTCGTCGACGTCGATCGCGTCTGGGCCGCCGGGGTTGGGCTCGCCGGGCTCGATCTCGGGCTCGGGCATCGGGCCGAGGTCGTCGCTGTCGGTGGACATCTGGTCTCCGTCAGTCATGGGTGAAACCGAAGGTGCTGTACGCCGTCGTCGTACCCGTTCGGATGCCGTCCAACACGGACAGCTCGTGCGGCACGACGGCATCGGGCAGCGCGTCGAGCGCGCACCAGCGTAGCTCCGCGCACTTGTCCGGCTCGACGATGCGGGGCTCGCCGGTCCAGGACCGGCTGGTGAAGAAGAAGTCGATCCGCTCGTCGATCGGCTCGCCGCTCGCCGTGCGCTGCATGGCGGTCACGAAGAGCAGGTCGAGGTCGGCCACGTCGAGCTCCTCCCTCGCCTCCCGGCGGGCGGCGTCGAAGGCGGTCTCACCACGCTCGACGTGGCCCGCCGCGGCCGCCGCCCAGTGGTCGTCCATGTAGCCCGTGTTCCGGCGCAGCTGCAACAGCACCTCGGCACCGGTGGCGCCGTCTCGCATGAGGAACACGTACGCAGCCGGGACGACGACGAACCGGCCCCCGACGCTCAGGGCGGGTCCGTCGCGGTGACGTCCTGCGGGGTGTTCTCGGGCTCGCCGGTCTCGTTGTAGACGGTCCCGGTGTCGGGGGACACCGCCCGGGTCTGCTCGTCGGGCTCGTACTCCTCGGGGTCCTGGCCGTCCGGCTGCTCCGGTGTCGGCTCCTCCGCGAGCTCTTCAGGTGGTACGTCGGTCATGTCACTCTCCTCCGGATCCGTCGGACGGTTCGTCGAGGCTGCTCTCGGCGTTCTCCTCCTGGAGCCGCCGCTCCTGCGCCCCCTGTTCGGGTGTCCCGAGGTCGGGCTCACCGGCCTCGCCCTCGCAGTCGGGCCTCGTCACCCGCTGGACCTGGGGGCCGGGGTCGCGCCCCTCCTCACCGGGCGTGTCCGGTCCCGCTGGTGCGTCCGTGCGCTGCGGGCCGCCGGGCGGCTTGGGGGCGCTCAGGTCCTTCTCGTCGCTCATCTCCGACACACTAACCACATGGCGGGGATCCCAATCGTGGCCGTGGTCGGTGCCACCGCCTCGGGCAAGACAGGACTATCGCTGGACCTCGCCGAGCGGCTCGGGGGCGAGATCGTCAACACCGACGCGATGCAGGTCTACCGCGGCATGGACATCGGCACCGCCAAGCTGCCGCCGGCCGAACGCCGCGGGATCCCCCACCACCTCCTCGACACCCTGACCGTGCGCGACCTGGCCACGGTCGCGCAGTTCCAGACCTGGGCCCGCACCATCGACGCGGAGCTCCGCGACGCCGGCCGGGTCCCCGTCCTGGTCGGCGGCTCCGCGCTCTACACCCGCGCGATCCTGGATCGGTTCGAGTTCCCCGGCACCGACCGCGACGTACGCCGTGAGCTCGAGGCCGAGCTCGAGCGCGGCGGGTCCGCGGCCCTCCACGAACGGCTGCGCGAGCTGGACCCCGACGCCGGGGCCAGGATCCAGGTCGAGAACGGCCGGCGCATCGTGCGTGCCCTAGAGGTCATCGCGATCACCGGCCGGGCCTACTCCGCGTCCCTGCCCACGCTCGAGTATGCCGATCCGCTGAGCATCCAGATCGGCGTCGACATCGACCGCCCGACCCTCGACCAGCGCATCGAGCAACGCGTCGACGCGATGTTCGAATCCGGCTTCGTCGACGAGGTCGAGCGGCTGCTGGGCGAGGGCCTCGCCGACGGCCCCACGGCCAGAAGGGCCATCGGCTACCGCGAGGTGGCGGCCCACCTCGCCGGCCTGATCGGGCTCGACGAGGCCCGCGAGCAGACCAAGACGGCCACCCGCCGGTTCGCCCGGCGGCAGGACGGCTGGTTCCGCAAGGACCCGCGCATCGTCTGGGTGGACCACGACGACCCGGGCCGGGTGGACCGGGCTGTCGCCGCGGTCGAGTCCGTCGCGCAGGACCCGGCCCACCCGGCCTAGATCGCGTGGACCCTGATCAGCACCAGGTGGTCGACGTCCAGCAACGGTGCCCTGATGCCGACCTCGGACAGCAGCCGGCCGGGCAGCCGGAGGCCCGTGCCCGTCCAGCCCACGTGGCCGACGACCTCGGGCCCGTTGACGGCCCCGTCCCCGGGCGGCTGGGCAGTGACGACGTAGGTCCGTTCCGGGTCGAGGCCCGGGAGCGGCACCCGGTCGGCGGGCCAGCTGACGGAGTGATCGAGCGCGGAGAGCCGGTAGAGCGCGTCGCTGCGGTCGGCGGACACGACCCCGTCCAGCTGGAGGGCCGGGTTGGCGAGGTCGGCGCGCACGACGTCGCCGGTGTGCAGGAGGTGGCGGACCTCCTTGTAGAACGAGACCCAGACGGCGAGCTCCTTGAGCTCCTCGTCGGAGACCTGGGTCAGGTCCCACTCGACCCCGAAGTGCCCCCAGATGGCCGTCCCGGCCCGGAAGTCGAGCCCATGGCTGCGTTTCGTCGTGTGGTCGACGCCCCCACCGACATGCGTGCCCATGAGCTCCGGCGGCAGGGTCAGCCCGGTCCACCGCACCATCCGGTGCCGTTCGTGGGCGTCGATGCAGTCCGAGACCCAGACGCGGTCGGCGTGCTCGATGACCCCCAGGTCCAGTCGTCCCCCGCCGGCGCTGCACGACTCGATCTCGAGCTGCGCGTGGCGTGACCGCAGCTCGTCCATGAGCCGGTACGCGGCCTGGGTCTGCGCGTGGACACCGGGACGCCCGTCGGGGAAGTGCCCGGCGTCCACCAGGGGACGGTTGTGGTCCCACTTGATGAAGGCGATCCGGTACTCCCCGACGAGGGCCGACAACCGCTCGAGCAGGTAGGCGTAGGCCTCGGGATGGCCGAGGTCGAGGACGTGCTGGAACCGTGAGGCAAGCCCGGGCCCGTGCTCGGTCTGCAGCAGCCAGTCGGGGTGGGCCCGCGCCAGGTCGGAGTCCAGGTTGACCATCTCGGGCTCGAACCAGAGGCCGAAGTCCATCCCGAGCTCGTGGACCCGGTCGACCAGGGGGTGCAGACCCTCGGGCCAGACCTCTTCGTCGACGTACCAGTCACCCAGCCCCGCCTTGTCGTCGCGGCGGTGGCGGAACCAGCCGTCGTCGAGCACGAACCGCTCGATCCCGACCGACGCGGCCTGCTCCGCGAGCACCAGCAGCTTGGCGTGGTCGTGGTCGAAGTAGACAGCCTCCCAGGTGTTGAGCAGCGCCGGTCGTGGGCTCCGGGGGTGGTGCGGCCGGCGGCGCAGGTAGCGGTGGAACCGGGCGGAGAGCTCGTCCAGGCCCTCTCCCCACGAAGCCAGCAGCCAGGGTGACCAGTACGCCTCCATCGGGGCCAACCGCACCTCGCCGGGGAGGAGGAGCTCGCCTCCCCGGAGCAGCCGCCAGCCAGTGAAGGAACGCTCGGCGCCGAGCACCTGGTTCCCGCTGTGGGCGAGATGGACCCCCCACACGCGACCGGACCTGAAGCCGAACTCCGGCCGGCCCGCGCAGAGCGTGCTCGCCGAGTCGTGACCCGGTCGGCCGCCCCACGACTCGCGGGTCCAGTGGCCGATGTCGAAGGCCCGGCGCTGGGGGGCGCGCTCGTGGTTGTGGCGGCCGGCCATGTCCAGCAGCTCAGCCGCCTCGTCGGGCACCGGGATCGCCGGCTCGAGGCGGTCCAGCTGGTAGACCTCGTGACCCAGGTTGCGCACCCCCGCGCGCAGCCGGACCAGGCCGTCGGCCGTGAGCTCCAGCTCGATGCTGACCCGGAGCTCGCCGGAGACGTCCTCGCCGACACTGTGCAGCGAGACCGACCCGGACTCCTCGACCTCCTCGACCTCGTGGTCGACCCGGTCGAAGGCGACCGACCAGGCGCGACCAGCCCGGCTGCCCAGCAGTCCCGGCCGCCCGATCCAGCCCGACGAGTGCTGGGGGAGCACGGCCACCGTCTCCTGCGTCACGACGGCGGAGTCGAGGTACGGCCTCATCAGCGCGGGCACCAGCTCGTCGAGGTGGTCGGCATCGACCTCGCCCAGGTCGGGACCCCAGTGCAGGACACCAGGCAGGCGGTCGCCATCCAGCCGCACCAGCACGCTGGTGCCGCCTCGACGAAGGTGCACGATGCGGGGGTCGCGCCTGTCTCTGTCAGTCATGTGTGCCGTCGCTTCCCTTGGGTCGTGCCTGGACTTCGCCGGGCCGGATCGGATCCACCAGGACGACCTCGTCGAGGATCTCGGCGAGCTGCTGGCGCGCCCGGGGGGCCAGCCCGGTGTCGGTGACGAGGACCGACGCCTCCTCCAGGGCCGCCATGGAGCTCAGGCCGACCAGACCCCACTTCGTGGCGTCGGCCACGACCACGAGGCGGCGGCCGCTGGCGATCATGGCCCGGTTGGTCTCGGCCTCGAGCAGGTTGGGTGTGCTGAAGCCACCCCTGACGTCCATGCCGTGCACGCCGAGGAAGACGGTGTCGAGGTGCAGCGACCGAAGCGCGGAGATCGCCAAGGGTCCGACCAGCGCGTCGGAAGGGGTCCGTAGACCGCCGGTGAGCAGCACCGACAGCGTCGTGTTGCCCGACCTGTGCAAGATGTCGGCCACCCACACCGAGTTGGTCACGACGGTGAGGTGGGGGATGGCGACGAGGTGCCGAGCGAGCGCGTACGTCGTCGTACCGGCCGAGACGGCGATCGCCGACCCGGGAGTGACGAGCTCGGCGGCCCGGCGCGCAATGGCCTCCTTCTGGGCCAGCTGCTGGGTCGACTTCGCCTCGAAACCGGGCTCGGCCGTCGTCGGTCCACCGGACGCCGTGGCTCCGCCGTGCACCTTCTCCAGCGCGCCCTGCTCCTGGAGGACACCGAGGTCGCGGCGGATGGTCATGTCGGAGACACCGAGGTCCACGACCAGGTCCCTGACCCGGACGGTGCCGTCGCGCCCGAGCTGGGCGAGGATGCGCGAGCGCCGTTCGGCGGCTAGCACGGGTGCTCCTGGCGGATCACGGCCACGCCCCCGGAGCGAACCCGCAGCGGGCCCTGGGTAGGGCGGTCGGAGACGAGGTCGTGGCCGGCCAGATCGAGGTCCGCGTCCTCGTCGGTGTGGTTGACGACGAACGCCCAGCGGCGCCCGTCCGCGGCCACCCGCCGGATGACCTCGACGCCGGGGCGGGTCGCCGCCACGGGCCGAACGCCGGCCTCCTCGACCAGCCGATGGACCAGCTTGTCCAGGGCGGCCTGCTCGAGCCGGGTGGCGACGTACCACGCGACTCCCTTGCCGTGCTCGTGGCGCGTGATCGCCGGCACTCCCGGGAGCGGGCCGTCGGCGTACTCGGCCATCGACGTGGCGCCGGCGAGGTGGAGGTGCTCGGTCCACACGTCGGCAGTCGAGCCGTCGGTCAGCCGGACGCGCTCGCCGGCGCGGAGCGGGCAGAACTCCTCGACGCGAACGCCGAGGAGCTCGCGGAACGCACCGGGGTAGCCGCCGAGCCTGATGTGGTCGTTCTCGTCGGTGATGCCGCTGAAGTACGTCACGAGCACCGTCGCGCCCTCGTCGACGGCGTCCGCGAGCCGCGTGGGCACCCCGTCGTCGACGGAGTACAGCGTCGGCACGATCACGAGTCGGTAGCCGCTCAGGTCGTGGTCCGGGTGGACGATGTCGACGCCCAC
>JAOPXM010000030.1 GCA_025965125.1 Nocardioides sp. | reverse complement strand
GTCGCAGGCAAGCGCATCGCGATCGTGGGGGACATCAAGCATTCGCGTGTCGCCCGCTCCGATGTCCTCGCGTTCACCGCGCTCGGCGCCGAGGTCACGCTCGTCGCGCCGCCGACGCTGCTGCCGGTGGGCATCGACAGCTGGCCGGTCGAGACGTCGTACGACCTCGACGCGGTGATCCCGAAGGCCGACGGCGTGATGATGCTGCGGGTCCAGGCCGAGCGGATGAAGGGCGGCTTCTTCCCGACCGCGCGGGAGTACTCCCGCCGCTACGGGCTCGACGGGCGCCGGATGGCGACCCTGCAGGACCACACGATCGTGATGCACCCCGGCCCGATGGTGCGCGGCATGGAGATCACCGCCGACGTGGCCGACTCCGCGCGCTCGGTGATCGTCGAGCAGGTCACCAACGGCGTCGCCGTCCGGATGGCCGTCCTGTACCTGCTGCTGGGCGGCGCCGAACCCGCCGTCGGAGGAGAAGAATGACCACGTACCTGATCCGCAACGCCTCGATCCTCGGCGGGACCCCGACCGACCTGCTGCTCGAGGACGGGATCGTCAAGGAGATCGGCGCCGCCATCGACGCCGGCGAGCCGACGGTCGGCCTCCTCGAGACCATCGAGGCCACGGGCCTGATCGCCCTGCCAGGCCTGGTCGACCTGCACACCCACCTGCGCGAGCCCGGTCGTGAGGACGCCGAGACCGTCGAGACCGGCACACAGGCTGCGGCCCTGGGTGGCTACACCGCCGTCCACGCGATGGCCAACACCGAGCCGGTCGCCGACACCGCCGGCGTGGTGGAGCAGGTCTGGCGGCTCGGCCGCGAGGCCGGCTACTGCGACGTCTACCCCGTCGGTGCGGTGACGGTCGGCCTCGGTGGCGAGCGGATCGCCGAGCTCGGCGCGATGGCCGACTCGGCTGCCCGGGTCCGGGTCTTCTCCGACGACGGCAAGTGCGTCAGCGACGCGGTGCTGATGCGCCGGGCCCTCGAGTACGTCAAGGCGTTCGACGGGGTCATCGCCCAGCACGCCCAGGAGCCCCGGCTCACCGAGGGCGCCCAGATGAACGAGGGCGAGCTCTCCGGGCGCCTCGGACTCACCGGATGGCCGGCGGTCGCCGAGGAGGCGATCATCGCCCGCGACTGCCTGCTCGCAGCACACGTCGGCTCACGGCTGCACGTCTGCCACGTCTCCACCGCCGGCTCGGTCGAGATCGTCCGCTCGGCCAAGGCGAAGGGCTGGAACGTCACAGCCGAGGCCTGCCCGCACCACCTGCTGCTGACCGACGACCTGGCGGCGACCTACGACCCGATCTACAAGGTCAACCCGCCACTGCGTGGCGCCGCCGACGGTGAGGCGCTGCGCGCCGGCCTGGCCGACGGCACCATCGACATCGTCGCCACCGACCATGCCCCGCACCCGCACGAGGACAAGGACTGCGAGTGGGCGGCCGCGGCGTTCGGCATGCTCGGTCTCGAGACCGCGCTGTCGATCGTGCAGGAGACCATGGTCAACCCCGGCCTGCTCGACTGGGCCGGCGTCGCCGAACGGATGTCCTACGCACCGGCCCGCATCGGCCGGGTGTCCGAGCACGGACGGCCGATCGAGGTCGGCGCACCGGCCAACGTCGTGCTCTACGACCCGACGGTGCGGCGCACCATCGAGGCCTCGGAGTCCGCGTCGCTGTCGAGGAACACGCCGTACGCCGGCATGGAGCTGCCCGGTCGCGTGGTCGCGACGTTCCTGCGCGGCAAGGCCACCGTCCTGGACGGGAAGCTGACATGAGCATGAACACCCCCAAGACGATCGTGATCACCGGTGCCACCAACGGGATTGGCCTCGAGGCCGCTCAGCAGCTGGCGGCCCAGGGTCACCACCTCGTGCTCGTCGGCCGCAGCCCCGAAAGGCTGGCCCACGCAGCCGAGCTCGTGACCACTGCCGGCGCTGCCGGCGTCGACACGTACGTGGCTGACTTCTCCTCCCTCGACTCCGTACGCGGGTTGGCCAAGGAGCTGCGGTCGCGTCTCGACCGGATCGACGTCCTCGTCAACAACGCCGGGGGCGTCCACGACCGGCGCACGCTCACCGCGGACGGCTACGAGGCGACGTTCGCGATCAACCACCTCGCCGGCTTCCTGCTGACCGAGCAGGTTCTGGACCTCGTGGTGGCCGCGGCACCGTCGCGGATCGTCTTCACGTCGTCGCAGGGTCACTACTCGGCGACGATGGACTTCGACGACCTGGGCTACGAACGCGGCTACACGATCATGAAGGCCTACGGGCGCTCGAAGCTCGCCAACGTGCTCTACACGCGGAGCCTCGCCGCCGAGCTGAAGGACGCCGGCGTCACCGTGAACGCGCTGCACCCGGGTGCCGTCGCGACCGACATCTGGAGCGGGGCTCCCCGGTTCGCCAAGCCGGTCCTGGCGTTGGCCAAGCTCTTCATGCGCTCGCCGGCCGACGGGGGACGCACGATCACGTTCCTGGCGACCGATCCCTCCGTCGAGGGCCAGACCGGTGGGTACTACGACAACAATGCGCTCAAGGAGCCCTCGAGGCTCGCGCAGGACGACGCGGTCGCAGCGCGACTGCGGGAGGAGAGCGGCAGACTCGTGGGGTTGGACGGATGACAGCGCTGCTCGTGCTCGAGGACGGCCGGACGTTCACCGGCGACGCGTACGGCGCCGAGGGCGAGACCTTCGGTGAGGCCGTGTTCTCCACCGGCATGACCGGCTACCAGGAGACGCTGACCGACCCGTCGTACCACCGCCAGGTCGTGGTGATGACCGCTCCGCACATCGGCAACACCGGGGTCAATGACGAGGACCCGGAGTCGTCGCGGATCTGGGTGGCCGGCTACGTCGTGCGCGACCCGGCCAGGGTCCCGTCCAGCTGGCGTTCGCGGCGGTCGCTGGACGACGAGCTGCGCCGCCACGGCGTCGTGGGCATCTCCGGGATCGACACCCGCGCCCTGACCCGGCACCTGCGCGACCGCGGAGCCATGCGGGTCGGGATCTCCAGCACCGAGACCGACCCGGAGGCGCTGCTCGCCCGGGTGCGTGCGTCCGCTGAGATGGCCGGTGCCGAACTGGCCAGCGAGGTCTCCACCCGCGAGGCCTACGTCGTGCCCGCCGTCGGTGCGAAGCGCCTCACGGTTGCGGCCCTCGACCTCGGGATCAAGGCGATGACGCCCGCCCGGATGGCGGAGCGCGGCATCGAGGTCCATGTGCTGCCCGCGACCGCCTCGCTCGACGACGTGCTCGCGGTCGAGCCCGACGGGCTCTTCTTCTCCAACGGTCCCGGCGACCCGGCCGCGACCACCCAGCAGGTCGAGCTGCTCCAGGGTGCGCTGGCGCGGGACCTGCCCTACTTCGGCATCTGCTTCGGCAACCAGCTCTTCGGGCGGGCGCTGGGCTTCGGCACCTACAAGCTGAAGTACGGCCACCGCGGCATCAACCAGCCGGTCATGGACCGCACCACCGGCAAGGTCGAGGTCACCTCCCACAACCACGGATTCGCCGTGGACGCCCCGCTGGAGGGCTCCACCCAGACGCCCTACGGGGTCGCAACGGTGAGCCACGTGTGCCTCAACGACGACGTCGTCGAGGGGCTCGAGCTGCACGACGACGCCGGCAACCTGAAGAGCTTCTCGGTCCAGTACCACCCGGAGGCCGCTGCCGGCCCGCACGACGCGGCGTACCTCTTCGACCGGTTCGTCCAGCTGATGTCCGCGTCCCAAAACCCGGTGAGCCGAGAGGAAACCTGACCAATGCCGAAGCGCGAGGACATCAAGTCGGTGCTGGTCATCGGCTCCGGGCCGATCATCATCGGCCAGGCCTGCGAGTTCGACTACTCCGGGACCCAGGCCTGCCGGGTGCTCAAGGACGAGGGGATCCGGGTCATCCTGGTCAACTCCAACCCGGCCACGATCATGACCGACCCCGAGTTCGCGGATGCGACGTACGTCGAGCCGATCACGCCGGAGTTCGTGGAGAAGGTGATCGCGCTGGAGCGGCCGGACGCGCTCCTGGCGACCCTGGGCGGCCAGACCGCGCTCAACACGGCGATGGCGCTGGACAAGAACGGCGTGCTCGAGAAGTACGACGTGGAGCTGATCGGTGCCTCCATCGAGGCGATCGACCGTGGCGAGAACCGCCAGAGCTTCAAGAAGATCGTCGAGGACCTCGGCGGCGAGTGCTCCCGCAGCGTCATCTGCCACACCCTCGAGGACTGCCTGGGCGCGGCCGACGAGCTCGGCTACCCCATGGTGGTGCGCCCCAGCTTCACGATGGGCGGCACCGGCTCCGGCATGGCCTACGACGAGACCGACCTGCGCCGCATCGCCGGCGCGGGGCTGACCGCCAGCCCGACCACCGAGGTGCTCCTCGAAGAATCGATCATCGGCTGGAAGGAGTACGAGCTCGAGGTCATGCGCGACACCGCCGACAACGTGGTGATCGTCTGCTCGATCGAGAACCTCGACCCGATGGGCGTCCACACCGGCGACTCGATCACGGTCGCGCCGGCGATGACGCTGACCGACCGCGAGTACCAAGCCATGCGCGACCTCTCGATCGGCATCATCCGCTCGGTCGGCGTGGACACCGGGGGCTGCAACATCCAGTTCGCGGTCAACCCCGCGGACGGCCGGCTGATCGTGATCGAGATGAACCCGCGGGTCTCCCGATCGAGCGCGCTGGCCAGCAAGGCGACCGGGTTCCCGATCGCCAAGATCGCGGCCAAGGTCGCAATCGGCTACACGCTCGACGAGATCCCCAACGACATCACCACCCGAGAAGATGGGTTCAGCACGCCCGCGAGCTTCGAGCCCACGCTGGACTACGTCGTGGTGAAGGTGCCGAGGTTCGCGTTCGAGAAGTTCCCCGGTGCCGACCCGGTGCTGACCACGCACATGAAGTCGGTCGGCGAGGCGATGGCGATCGGCCGCAACTTCACCGAGGCGCTGCAGAAGGCGCTGCGCTCGCTGGAGAGCAAGGCGGCAGTCTTCGACTGGGGTCACATGCCACTCGCCGGCGCACGCTCCTCAACCACCGATGATCTGTCGAACCTCGACAAGACCGCTCTCCTCGAGGAGATCAAGGTGCCGCACGACGGGCGCCTCAAGAAGGTCATGGACGCGATCCGGGCCGGTGCGACGCCCGAGGAGGTCTTCGAGGCCACGAAGATCGACCCGTGGTTCGTCGACCAGCTGATGCTGATCAACGAGATCGCGGCCGAGGTCGCCGCGGCACCCGAGCTGACCGCCCAGGTGCTGCGCAAGGCGAAGCGGCACGGCTTCTCCGACGACCAGATCGGCAAGATCCGCGGGATGTCCGCGGACGTGGTGCGGGGCATCCGGCACGCGCTGGGCATCCGCCCCGTCTACAAGACCGTCGACACCTGCGCTGCCGAGTTCGCCGCGAGCACGCCGTACCACTACTCGTCGTACGACGAGGAGACCGAGGTCCAGCCGCGTGAGAAGCCGGCGGTGATCATCCTCGGCAGCGGTCCCAACCGGATCGGCCAGGGCATCGAGTTCGACTACTCGTGCGTGCACGCCTCCATGGCGCTCTCCGAAGCGGGCTACGAGACCGTGATGGTCAACTGCAACCCGGAGACAGTCTCGACCGACTACGACACCTCCGACCGGCTGTACTTCGAGCCACTGACGCTCGAGGACGTGCTCGAGATCGTGCACGCGGAGTCCAAGGCGGGCCCGATCGCCGGCGTCATCTGCCAGCTCGGTGGCCAGACACCCCTCGGGCTGGCCAAGGGCCTGGAGCTCAACGGGGTGCAGATCGTCGGCACCTCGCCCGACGCGATCCACCTGGCCGAGGAGCGCGGTGCCTTCGGTCGCGTGCTGGCCGAGGCCGGGCTGCCGGCGCCCAAGCACGGGATGGCGACCAGCTTCGCCGACGCCCAGAAGATCGCCCACGAGATCGCCTACCCCGTGCTCGTGCGACCGTCGTACGTCCTCGGTGGCCGCGGCATGGAGATCGTGTACGACGACGAGGCCCTCGGGGGCTACATCCAGCGGGCGACGGAGATCAGTCCCGAGCACCCAGTGCTCGTGGACCGGTTCATCGACGACGCGGTCGAGCTCGACGTCGACGCGATCTTCGACGGCGAGGAGCTGTTCCTCGTCGGCGTGATGGAGCACATC
>JAOPXM010000172.1 GCA_025965125.1 Nocardioides sp. | reverse complement strand
ACGATCGTCGGCACCTCGAAGCCCCGGCTCTCGAGGAACGCCTTCTCGAGCGTCTCCTCGATCCTGGCCCGCGACCGCATCGTCGAGTCGAAGCGGACGTTCCCGGTGTTGATGTAGGTCGCGACGTCGGTGCCACCGGTCGCCTCCACCGCGGCGATGATGTCGGCCTTCGCGAACTTGCGCGTCGGACCGAGGTTGATCGCCCGCAGGAATGCGATGTACGTCGCCATCAGGCCGCCGACCTCTCGTCGGCGCAGGGGACTTCCAGACCTTGAGTGATCTTCCCCGGGGGCGGGACTTGGATGTCCTCGATCTCATCGCCACCGCTGGAGAGACGCACCGTCAGATTGACGCCCTCGAGCTTGCGGATGTCGGCCTTGTCGATGCCCCACGAACCAACCGCACCTGCGACGTCGGCTCCTGTGATGGTCCAGTCCTGTACCTGGCCGTCCACGATCGTGAGCTCCACCGGCACCGACCCGCGCGCGGACCGGTCGGGACCCTGCACCGCTGCGAAGAGCTCGGGGCCGAAGAGGGTCACGGCGAACCGGATCGGGAGCGTGGCCGAGATCCGTTGGGCGACCCGGTCCTCGCCGGTCACCGTCAGGTGCCCCAACAGGTCGATCGGTGCGAGTCCCAGCCGGTGTGGATCGCCGCGCCCGACGAGCTCGGCCAGGGAGCCTGGGTCCATCTCCATCCAGCACACGTCAGGCCCGGGAACGGAGCCTGGCGTCAGGGCGAACGCCCGGTCGTCCACGGCCAGGACGAGATCGCGCTTCACGCGGTCGGGGTGCAGCTCCTGGCTGTAGAACAAGGCCATTCTCGCCGCCGCTCGACCGAGGTCGTAGTCGCCCCGCACGTCCCAGACGTCAGTGCCCGACGAGGTCAGGACAGACATGCTGTAGGTGCCCACGGGGGGAATTCGGTCGATGGCCTCGATCAGCGCCCGCCGCGGCGGCACGTGCCGCACCGGCGACGGCGACGGCGAACTGGTGGCCGGGCTCGGCGACAGGGTCCGCGCACCGCGGACTTGACCCGCGTCGTCACAGCCAGCGAGGCCCGCCGACGCCAGAACGCAGATGGCAACGACGAGAGCCCGGGACATGCGCCCATCCTGCCGGATCGGCCGGTCCGAACCACCACCCGACCGGCCCTCAGCGTCGCTACGCTGCGGCCATGTCGAACGGGCCGGGCGAACCGCCGAGCACTCCAGCCAACCCTCCGCCGAGCAGCCCGCCGACCCTCCCCGTGAGCGAGGGGGGCCTCGACTCCGACGACCGGATGGTCATCCGCGTCGTCGAGGAGTTCACCGAGACCGTCGAGGAGGCCAACCGCGAACAGGCCCGGATCGTCATCGTGACCGCGATCGTCGCGTTGGTGTCCGCGATCGCCGGTCCACTCGTCGCGCTCAAGATCAACTCCGACCAGATCGGCTCCCAGCGAGACACGTCCAGGGAGCAGGCAGCGACGCTGCGCCAGACGACCGACACGCAGAACCAGCAGGAAGCGGCCCGCAACGAGGACGAGTTCATCCGCACCGAGCGCCGCGTTGCCTACACCGACTTCCTGGCCACCTACAACAACGGCGCGGTGGACCTGACCGAGATCGGCGGCAAGCTCACGGCCGCGACCTACCCGCCCCGCCTGATCGCCAAGGACCTGCAGTCGCTCATCGACATCCTCAAGGGCGAGCAGCGCGACTACTACACGGTGACCCTGCTCGCGTCGGCCGACTCGCGCGACAAGGCCCGCAGCGCCGACCGTGAGTACACCGGTTTCTGTGTGGCTCTCATCCAGTTCGCACGCAGCCGACTCCAAGGCACGCGGTTCTCGGCGACGGAGTTTCGTCAGCAGAACAAGGTCTTTGTGGCGACCTACAATCGCCTGATTTCCTTGTCCGCTGAATTCATCGACAGCGCGCGTGTCGACGTCTCCGCCAACAAGACCGACGCGTCGACCAGCTGACACCACCCGACGCCGCGGTTGGGTGACCCACTTCGCAATACATAGGTTCCCTATGTAATCTGGTTGGGTGCCCACCACCCAAGAGCTCAGCAGCGACCTGGTCGTGTACGCCGCCCGACTGGTGCGCGCCGTACGCCGGGCCAACGAGCTGCCGGCCGGCGTCCGGGTCCTGTCACTGCTCGACCAGTACGGCCCACTGGGCATCTCGCAGCTGGCCGCGACCGACCGCTGCTCCCAACCGACGATGTCGGCAGCGGTGAGTCAGCTCGAGGCCAGGGCCTGGGTGGTCAAGCAGCCAAACCCCAACGACGCCCGAGCCTCCCTGATCACGTTGTCCGACCAGGGCCGCCGCGAGCTCGCCCGGGTCCGGGACCTGAACGGACGCACGGTCGCGGCCCAGTTCGAGGCCCACCCCACCCACACCGCCGAGGACCTCGCCGTGGCGGTCGCCGTGCTGCGCGACGTCCTCGAGTCCGGCATCCCCACCACCGAGAGAGGCAACCTGTGAGCCAGCCCCAGACCTTCCCCGAGCAGAAGGCATCGTTCTTCGACCAACCGCGCGCCGTGTGGGCGGTTGCCTTCGCCTGCGTGATCTCCTTCATGGGCATCGGTCTGGTCGACCCGATCCTGAAGTCGATCGCCGACCAGCTCAACGCCACCCCGAGCCAGGTCTCGTTGCTGTTCACGAGCTACATGGCCGTGATGGGCGTCGCCATGCTGGTCACGGGCGTTGTCTCCAGCCGGATCGGCGCGAAGAAGACCCTTCTCTCCGGGCTCGCGCTGATCATCGTGTTCTCGGCGCTGGCGGGCATGTCCGGCTCGATCGGCGCCATCGTCGCGTTCCGAGCGGGCTGGGGCCTGGGAAACGCGCTGTTCATCGCGACAGCGCTCTCGACCATCGTCACCGCAGCTCGGGGTTCGACCGCCCAGGCGATCATCCTGTTCGAGGCCGCGCTCGGCCTGGGCATCGCCGCCGGGCCGCTGCTGGGCGGTGAGCTCGGGACGATCTCCTGGCGGGCACCGTTCCTCGGCGTCGCGACGCTCATGGCGATCGCCCTGCTCGCGACCACGTTCCTGCTGCCCTCGACTCCCCCGGCCGGTCGGCGTACGTCGCTCCTCGATCCGTTCCGCGCGCTGCGCTACCCGGGACTGTTGACCGTTGCCCTGACGGCCCTCTTCTACAACATGGGGTTCTTCACGTTGCTGGCGTTCACGCCGTTCCCCCTCGACATGACCGCACGTCAGGTGGGGCTGATCTTCTTCGGCTGGGGGCTCCTGCTCGCGACCACGTCCGTCTGGGTCGCGCCGCTGCTCCAGCGCAGGATCGGGTCGATCCCGACCGTGCTGGCGTCACTGACGCTGTTCGCGGTCGATCTCGCTGCGATGGCGATCTGGACAAACGACAAGACCGTCCTCGTCGTCGGGGTGATCGTCGCTGGCGCGTTCCTCGGCATCAACAACACCGTGATCACCGAGACGGTCATGGGGGCCGCGCCCGTCGAGCGGCCCGTCGCGTCCGCGGCGTACTCGTTCGTCCGGTTCTCCGGCGGCGCGGTCGCCCCGTACGCTGCCGGCAAGCTCGGCGAGAACGTGAGCGTGCATGCGCCGTTCTGGATGGGCGCGGGCACCGTCGGTATCGCGGTGGTGATCCTGGCCGTGGGCGCGAAGCACCTGCGCGGCGAGGAACTGCCGGCCTCCCACGACGTTGCCGAGGCGGAGCTCATCGCGGCCGCCGACGCCACCTGAGCGGTCGCGAAAACCAGTCGCGCCGCTGGTCCTCGGCCGCCTACTCTCGTGTCGCGGGGCGAGATCAGCAGCCGGCCGGGTGTGCCTGGGGCCGGTCCTGCGCGTTGTACCTCACCCGTCCTCTGCCGAAGAGGCCTCCTGGCATAAGCGCTCATGCGTCGGGGGTTCGAATCCCCCACTCAAGAGCGGGTGGACGGCGACACCAGCGGCTCAGCGCCAGCGGCCCGGTCGGTCACCACGACGACAGGTGCCCCGCGAGGGGTCGTGTCACCGGCCACCCGCTCGAGCGTGCGACAACCGAATATCCAGACCGGACACGGCACCACAGACACCGAGAGGAGGTAGCCATGTCCCTGTTCCGCACCACCATCACTGTTCGCTTCACCGAGCGCGTCGTCGAGTACGTCGACGGCGCCTGCACCCGTGTGCTCCAGCCGGGTCGCCACGCGACCCGTCGGCACGCCGACTACCGTTCGGTGCTCACCATCGACCGGATCGAGACGGTTGCCCCTCAGGAGGTCCTGACCTCCGACGGCGTGACGGTCCGCGTCACGGCAGCCGTTCGTTGGGGTGTCGACGACGCCCAGCGGTTCGTCGAGGCGGCTCTCGACCCGTCCGCTGTGGTCTACCTGGCAGTGCAGATCGCGCTGCGCGAGGCGCTGCTGGACGTGGACTCGGAGGCTGTCGTCCGACACGCACGCCGTGCGCTCGGCACCACGATCACCGACGTTGCCCGGGCGGCAGGTGACGAGGTGGGCATCGCCGTGCGCGAGGTCGTGGTCAAGGACGTGATCCTGCCGCACGAGCTGCGATCGGCGTACGCCGAGCTGGTCACGACCAGGGCGCGGGGCGCCGCCCAGCTGGAGGCGGCGCGGGCCGAGACCGCCGCGCTGCGGTCGATGGCCAACGGCGCCAAGCTGCTCGACGAGCACCCGGCACTGGCGCGGCTGCGGCTGGTCCAGGCGCTGCCCCCCGGCTCGCGGGTCGAGCTGGTCACGCCGGAGTAGCTGGCCCGAGTAGCTGGCCCGGGCAACCACGTTGTGTGCCCGAGAACTCCCCACTGGGCGTTCTCGGGCACCCGACCCCGAACGATCAGAGGTTCCCGCGGGCGTCCTGCTCGCGCTCGATCGCCTCGAAGAGCGCCTTGAAGTTGCCCTTGCCGAAGCCGAGCGAGCCGTGCCGCTCGATGAACTCGAAGAAGACAGTGGGTCGGTCGCCCACGGGCTTGGTGAAGATCTGCAGGAGGTAGCCGTCCTCGTCGCGGTCGACGAGGATCTTGCGCTTCTTGAGCTCCTCGATCGGCACCCGGACCTCGCCGATCCGGGCGCGCAGCTCCGGGTCGTCGTAGTAGGAGTCGGGGGTGTCGAGGAACTCGATGCCGTTGTCGCGCAGGATGTCGACCGAGCGCAGGATGTCGTTGGTCGCGAGCGCGAGGTGCTGGCAGCCGGCACCGTCGTAGAACTCGAGGTACTCGTCGATCTGTGACTTCTTCTTCGCGACCGCAGGCTCGTTGAGCGGGAACTTCACCCGGTGGTTGCCGCTTGCGACGACCTTGGACATCAGCGCGGAGTAGTCGGTGGCGATGTCGTCGCCGATGAACTCGGCCATGTTCGTGAAGCCCATGACCTGGTTGTAGAACGTCACCCATTCGTCCATGTGCCCGAGCTCGACGTTGCCGACGCAGTGGTCGACGGCCTGGAAGAGGCGCTTGGGGTGGCCCTCGCGGCGCGCCACCGTGGTGGTCCTGGCGACGTAACCGGGGAGGTACGGGCCGTCGTACCTCGATCGGTCGACCAGCGTGTGCCGGGTCTCGCCGTACGTCGCGATGGCGGCGATCCGGACCGTGCCGTGCTCGTCGGAGACGTCGTGCGGTTCCTCGAGGACCCTGGCCCCGACCGAGCGCGCGTGCTCGATGCACCGGTCCACGTCAGGCACCTCGAGGGCGAGGTCGACCACGCCGTCGCCATGCTTGCGGTGGTGGTCGAGGACGGGGCTGTCCGGGGTGACGCCGCCGGTGAAGACGAAGCGGGCGCTTCCGGAGCGCAGGACGTAGGACTTCGAGTCGCGGGTGCCCGTCTCGGGGCCGCGGTAGGCCTCGAGCTCCATGCCCAGGGCGAGCTGGTAGAACGTCGCGGTCTGGGTCGCGTTGCCGACGACGAAGCCGATCGCGTCCATGGCGGTCACCGGGAAGACGTCGGCACTGGCGTCGTACTCGACGAGGCCGACGAGCTGCCGCAGCTGCTCGACGGTGAGGTCGGCCTTGAGCTCGTCCGCGGTCAGGGCACCGCCGGTGGTGGGGGTCTCACGCGTGGTCGTCATGCCGTCCAGCCTCGCGGAGATGGATCATCCTGTGCAACAGTACGCCGAAACACTGGTCAAGTTGTCCACTCAAGGAGTGCTGCATGGACGAGCTCGACGGCAGATTGATCTCCCTGTTCGCCGACGACCCGCGGGTGGGCGTGCTCGAGGCCTCGCGCCGGCTCGGCGTGGCCCGGGGCACGGTGCAGGCGCGCCTGGACAAGCTCGTGTCGTCCGGGGTGGTCACCGGGTGGGGCCCGGAGCTGTCGGCCGACGCGCTGGGCTATCCGGTGACGGCGTTCCTGACCCTGGAGATCCGGCAGGAGACGACGGCCGGCAGCGGCCACGACGAGGTGGGCCGCCACCTGGCGCAGATCCCCGAGGTCCTCGAGGCGCACACGATCACCGGTGCCGGGGACATGTTCGCCCGGGTGGTGGCGCGCTCCAACACGGACCTGCAACGCGTCATCGACCTGGTCCTCAAGCACCCCGCGATCGTCCGGTCGGCCACCGTCATCGCGCTCGCCACCCAGGTCCCGTACCGCGTCCTCCCCCTCGCCGGCGTCGCCATTTCCGGATACTCCGTGACGGAACTGTCGTGATTCGCCCCGATTGACGACAGTTCCGTCACGGACTATCGCAAAGCGGCGCTCAGGAGAGGCGGGCGGCGAGGTCGGCTGCGGCGGCGGTCACCTGGCGGCCCATCTCGGGCTCGTCCAGCTCGCCAAGGGTCACGATGCCGACACTGGCCTCGAGCCCGTCGACCCCGCGCACCGGGGCAGCCAGGCCGCGGGCGCCGGCCTGGAGCTCGCCGGTGGTGACGGCGAACGGCGCGGAGCCGTCCTCGCGTCCCAGGAGGATCGCCTTGCCGGCCGCTCCCTGACCGAGCGGGTGGCGCGAGCCCACGCGGTAGCTGACGTGGAAGTCGGTCCAGGACGGTTCGACGACGGCCAGCGCCAACGCCTCGTCACCGTCGGCGACCGTGAGGTGGGCCGTACAGCCGACGGCCTCGGCCAGGGCCCGGAGGACGGGTACGGCGATGTCGCGCAGCACCGGTTGTACGGCGGAGGCCAGGTGCAGCACGCCCAACCCCACGTGCACCCGGCCGTGGGAGTCGCGCCGGACGAGCGCGTGCTGCTCGAGGGTGCTCACCAACCGGTAGACAACGGTGCGGTTCACCTCGAGGCGCGCGGAGAGCTCGGTGACGGTGAGCCCGCCTGCGGAGGCGGCCAGGACGTCGAGCACGCGGAGTCCGCGGTCCAGCGTCTGGGAGGTCTCGGCCGGCATGCGCCGAGTCTAGGAGGGTGTGGACGCTAGGAGGTCTTGCGAGCGGCCCACTCGCGGACCCGGAGGATCCGCGCCTGCAGCTGGTCTGCGTTCGCGACCGCGGCCGCTGGCCCGCCGCACTCCTTGCGAAGCGCCGCATGGGTGATCCCGTGGGCCTGGCCCGTGCGGTGGTGCCAGGCGGCGACCAGGCCGTTGAGCTCCCGACGCAGGATCGCGAGCTGCTCGTGGGTCGTCACCTCCACGACCGTGTCCGGGTCGGGCTTCACCGCCCGCTGCTTGCGGGCCCGGTCGCTCTGCCTCTGCTGGAGCAGCTCACGCATCTGGTCGGGTTCGAGCAGGCCGGGGATGCCGAGGAAGTCCATCTCCTCCTCGGAGCCGACCCGGACATCGCCCGCGTGGCCGAACTCGCCGCCGTCGTAGAGCACCCGGTCGAAACGCGCCTCGGACCCCAGGGCCTCGAACGGCAGCCCCTCGTCTCCCGAGGCGGAGTCTCCGGCCTCGGCCTGGGCCAGCAACTCCCGCTCGGCCGCGAAGATGTCGTCCTCATGGGTGATCCGTCGACCGAGCACGTGGTCACGCTCGACCTCCATCTCCGAGGCGTGACCGAGCAGCGTGGGCACCGACGGGAGGAAGATCGACGCGGTCTCGCCTCGGGCACGGGCCCGCACGAAGCGCCCGACCGCCTGATGGAAGAACAGCGGCGTCGACGTGGTCGTGGCATAGACACCGACGGCCAGGCGGGGCACGTCGACGCCCTCCGACACCATGCGGACGGCCACCATCCAACGGGCGTCGCCGGTCGTGAACGCCGCGATCTTCTTCGACGCGAGCTTCTCGTCGGACAGCACCAGGGCAGGTGCCACCCCGGTGATCTGGCGCAGCGTCTTGGCATAGGACCGCGCCGAGTCCTGGTCGGTGGCGATCACCAGCCCACCCGCGTCGGGAACGTGGCGGCGTACCTCCGAGAGGCGCATGTCTGCAGCGGTCAGCACCGACGGGATCCACGCACCCCCGGGGTCGAGCGCCGTGCGCAACGCCTGGTTCGTGAGGTCCTTCGTCAGCGGCTCCCCCAGCTGGGCCGCGATCTCGTCACCGGCCCGGGTCCGCCACTGCATCTCACCGGAGTACGCCATGAAGAGCACGGGGCGCACGACGTGGTCGGCCAGTGCGTGCGCGTAGCCGTAGGTGAAGTCGGCCACCGAGCGCGGGATGCCGTCGTCACCGGGCGCATAGGTGACGAACGGGATCGGGTTCACGTCGGAGCGAAACGGCGTGCCGGTCAGCGCCAGTCTCCTGGTCGCGGGCTCGAACGCCTCCCGCACCCCCTCGCCCCACGACATCGCGTCACCGGCGTGGTGGACCTCGTCGAGGATCACCAGCGTCTTGAAGCGCTCGGTACGGATCCGCATGGCCAACGGGTTGACCCCGACCCCCGCATAGGTGACCGCGATACCGAGGTAGTCGGTAGAGGTCTTGCCCTTACCTGCTGCGTACGTCGGGTCGATCGGGATGCCCGCGCGTCCGGCAGCCTCGGCCCATTGGAGCTTGAGGTGCTCGGTCGGCGCGACGATCGTGATCCGGTCGACCAGCCGACGCCCCAGGAGCTCGGCCGCCACGGACAGTGCGAACGTCGTCTTGCCCGCCCCGGGCGTGGCCACCGCGAGGAAGTCCCGCGGCTGCCGGGTGAAGTACTGCTCGATCGCGGCGGTCTGCCAGGCGCGCAGGAGCGGTGCCGTGCCCCAGGCCGCACGGTCCGGCCAGGCCGGAGTCAGTGCGGGGACGAGGGGGGCGGCTTCAGGCCGTCCCGTCACTCGTTGGGGTTCCCGTCGTCCTTCATGGACTCCCAGACTTCCTTGCAGTCCGGGCACACAGGAAACTTCTCCGGCGCGCGGCTCGGCACCCAGACCTTGCCGCAGAGAGCCACCACGGGGGTGCCCATGACCATCGCCTCGGTGAGCTTGTCCTTCTCGACGTAGTGGGAGAAGCGCTCGTGGTCGCCCTCGTCCGTCGGGACGGTGCGTTGGTCCTCGCGGACCCGCTCGTCGACGGCGGTCCCGGGGCCGAATCCGATGGTGCTCACGCCGCCCAGTCTATGTCAGTTGAGGTCGGGATCTGCCGGCCTGGTGGAGTGCCAGGCCAGCTCGCCCGGCTGGCGGCGCATCACGTCACGGCGGAGGTCGTGCGGATCGAGCCGGAACACGTCGGGGACCTGCGCCGGAACGACGTACCAGCTGCCCTCGGCGATCTCGTCCTCGAGCTGAGCCGCACCCCAGCCGGCGTACCCGGCGAAGATACGCAACCCGTCGAGGCTGCCGGCCAGCAGCTCGAGCGGCGTGTCCAGGTCGACGATGCCGAGGCGCCCGTCGACCTCGCGGAAGCCGACAGGTACGTCGTCGGGGGCGCTCAGGACGGCGACCGCCAGGGCTCCCTCGGTGCTCACCGGGCCGCCCTGGAAGAGCACCTCCGGCTCGGCAACGACGTCGCCCCAGTCGGCGAGCACCTCGGACACCGGCACTCCGGACGGGCGGTTGAGCACGACACCCAACGCGCCGTTCTCATCGGCATCCAGGATCAACACCACGGTCTCGGCGAAGTTCGGGTCGAGCAGGGCAGGCGTGGCCACCAACAGCACCCCGGCCCGCACCTCCGTCATGGCCACATCATCGCCCACCAGGGAAGGCACCGGGGCTGGTTGGTGGGCTCAGGCGGCGAGGGCCGCCTTCAGCCGCTCGAGCAGGCCGCCACGCGCGGCGGGCAGGCCCAGGTCGGCGACGGTGGTCGCACGGGATGTGCGCGTCGCACGGGCCCGCTCCTCGATACGTGCACCGGCGCGGCGCGCCGCCTCGGCGCCCGGGGTGTCGTGCACGTTGGCCTGGCCGGCCATGATCGCGAGCAGGATGTGCTCCTTGCCGATCGACTTGGCCAGAGCCTCGGCCATCGCCGCGTCCTGCGGCTCGGAGCGGTAGTGGTCCACGATGGCACGGATGCCGGGGAGCTCATCAGCGGTGGCGCGCCACGCGTCGATCACCGACTGCTCGAGGTCCAGCGGCTGGTGCATGAGCTCGCGCTCGATCCGGCCGGCGAGACGCGTGTGCCACCGCAGCTGGAGAGCGCCGAGCAGGGTCAGCTCGTCACCGAACGTGTCGGAGACCCCCTCGACGTCCAGGGGAAGGATTCCGTCCCGGCGGGCGTCGGCGGTGGCGATCACGGCGCGCAGGATCTCGCCTCGGTTGTGAAAGGACTTCCAGGTCATGGTCGTCTCCTTGGTCTCGGCGTACCCACATACTGCGGGTACGTACCAAGAGTACGGAGTCATACCAGCGGTATGCAATTCGCCTCACCGTGATCCCGCTCACCCATACCGACGGTCGGACTTATGCTGCCGGGATGATCACCCACGCCGAATGCTCGCGGCGCTCCGTGTCGGCACAGGACCCCGAATGACGAAGTCCACCGTGTCCAGGCTGGTGCCCAAGGTGCCCGGGGTCCCGGGCGTCCCCGGAGCGAGCCGACGGGCGCAGTACTCCGCGTCCACCAAGCGAGCGCTCATCGACGTCGCCGAGGAGCTGTTCACCGAGCTCGGCTATGCCAACGCCTCGCTGGACGCGATCGTCGCGGGCGCCCGGGTCACCAAGGGCGCGCTCTATCACCACTTCAGCGGCAAGCAAGCCTTGTTCGAGGCCGTGTTCGAGCGGGTGGAGGCGGACGCGGCACGGGCGATCCAGAAGTCCCTGAAGGGCAAGCGCGACCCGTGGGAGAAGGCGTTGGCCGGTCTCCGGGCCTTCCTGGATGTCGTGCAGGAGCCCCGCTACCGCCGGATCGTGATCCAGGAAGGCCCTTCGGTCCTCGGCTACGAGCGCTACCGCGAGCAGGAGGAGCGCTCGACCTTCGCCAACGTGGTCGAGATCGTGCGGTCCGTGATCAGCGCCGGCACCTGGGAGCTCGACGAGGCGATGCTCCAGACGTTCGCCCGGATCTTCTTCGGCGCGATGTCCTCTGCAGGTGAGTCGGTCGCCAGCTCCGAGGACCCCATCGAGGCGGCCCGCCGGGTCGAGACCGCGATCGGCTTCATCCTCTCGGGTTTCCAGGTCCTCGCCGACTCCGGTGTCGAGCTGCCCAACAGTTTCGAGTCCGACCAGCCATCCAGGTGATCGAGCCCGTCACGATCACTTCGCGGTAAACGTGACGTCGCCGCCGGTCGCCGGCACCAGCTCGATCCAGGTGTGTCCCGCGGGCACGTCGAGCTTGCCGGCCTTGGTGGACAGGGTGATCGTCGAGTCGAGGCCCTTCTTGGACCAGGTGCCCCGCACCAGGCGACCGCCGTGGAACAGCATCGCGGGTCCGGTGCCCTCGAGCTTGGTCTCGGGGACCGGGTTGCCTGCCGGGTCGAGGTAGCCCGCGTCGCCGACGCGCACCCGCAGCACCAGGACGGTGTCGGCAGGGAACTCGTCGCCTGCCGCGGCGTACGTGTTCTCGTTCACGTAGCCCTTGCCGTTGTAGGTCCAGTTCGTCGTGTGCCCGCCGGAGAAGCTCGCCGCGATCGTCTTCGCCGGCTGTCCCGACGGGAGATCCTTGTCGGCGCCCCAAGGCAGGTAGTCGTCGGGTCTGGCCTCGCCCTGCTTGATCAGCGTCGCGGTCTGCTTCATGTCCGTGAAGAGGTTGTACGGCGCGCTGCGGGCGCTGTCGCGGTAGAAGCCCTTGGAGCCCTCGGGGAAGTACTTGATGCCGGCACCGGTGATCCTGCGGATCGTCACGGGGGCCGCACCGCTCGTCACCATCGCGCCGTTGACCGGGGAGACGATGCCGATGTCGCTGGCCCGCATCGACCGGACCGGACCGACCTTGCCGGGAATCGTGGAGTAGAAGAACGCCGCCAGGCGGGTCAGCCCGCCCTCGACCAGCTCCTCCACGACCAGGTCGGCCTCACCGAGGCCCAGCTGCGGGGAGCTGGCGTAGGTGTTGTCCATCTTGAGCACCATCACGGGATGGTTCTGCGCAGCGCTCGTGTCGCCGGTGACCGG
Source organism: Nocardioides sp. (assembly GCA_025965125.1). Taxonomy (GTDB): domain Bacteria; phylum Actinomycetota; class Actinomycetes; order Propionibacteriales; family Nocardioidaceae; genus Nocardioides. The sequence continues at coordinate 31,951 of JAOPXM010000172.1, read as the reverse complement.
GAGGCCGGTGAGCGGCCAGGTCGAGTTGAGCGTCGAGCCCCCGGCAACGGCCTGGGCGCCCGGTCCGTCCGCGGTCGGCTCCTTGTCTCCCCCGCCGCAGGCGGTGAAGAGCAGGGTCGAGGCGATCAGGCTGGCGGCAATCTTGGCCGAGGCGTGGGTACCACGCACGTCGGACTCCCATCGTTGGTGGAACGTCTAGTGAACTGGTCGACTTCAGTGTGAGGTTCTTCTGTCCGGCACGGGTGGAGGCGCGCCCAATGTCCGTCCTCAGCGCGTCGTGCCCTGCAAGCCTCGCTCAGCCGAGCTTGCTGCCACCGTCGACGTACAACGTCTGGCCGGTGATGTACGACGCCTCGTCGCTGCACAGGAACGCTGCAGCGGCGGCAATGTCCTCGGGGTAGCCCACCCGGCGTACCGGGTTGGCGTCTGCATTCAGCTTGCGGAACTCCTCCACGCCCATCTTCAGCCGGGCCGCGGTCGCATCGGTCATCTCGGTAGCGATGAACCCGGGTGCGATCGCGTTGGCGTTGATGCCGTAGGGACCGAGCTCGATCCCGAGCGTACGCGTGAAGCCCTGGACCCCCATCTTCGCGGCCGAGTAGTTCGCCTGGCCGCGGTTGCCCAGCGCGGAGACGCTGGAGAGGTTGAGGATCTTGCCGTACTTCTGCTCGACGAAGTGTTTCTGGGCGGCCCTGGTCATGAGGAAGGCGCCCTTGAGGTGCACGTTCATCACGAGGTCCCAGTCGTCCTCGGTCATCTTGAACAGGAGGTTGTCGCGGGTGATCCCCGCGTTGTTGACGAGGATGTGGATCCCGCCGAGCTCCTCGACCACGCGCGCGATCGCCGCGTCGACCGACTCCGCATTGCTCACGTCGCAGCCGATGCCGATGGCCTTGGTGTCCAGCTTGCCGGCGGCTTCGCTCGCGGCGGCCTCGTCGAGGTCGATGATCGCGATCGCCGCGCCCTCCTCGGAGAACCGCTTGGCGGTGCCGAACCCGATCCCGCGTGCGGCACCGGTGATGACGGCGACGCGCCCGTCGAAACGACCCATGGTGATGACTCCTCGGCTGCGTACGGTCTGAGTGCGCCGTTCACTGTAGAGCCACCCCCTTGGTCAGTAACCCGTGGCCCGCCCTTCGCCGCGCACGAGCAGAGCGTCGAACGCCTCGTCGCGCCGCAGCAGCGCCAGGGTCCGCTCTCGGTGCGTGACCGGGTTGTAGCGGGCCAGTGCGGCTCGAGGAGCCGCTCCGTCGCAGCTCATCGCGTGCTCGATCACGAGGTCCTTGCCGGTGCTGTCGATGAGCAGGACGTTGCCGACGGCGTCCCTGATCTCGAGCGGCGTCACCCGTCCGTGCGGCCGGGCCTTCGCCACGAAGACGACGCCGCACGGTCCCGAGGCCTGGAGGTAGAGCCCGCTGGCCACGGTGCGCGCATCCAGGTCGCCCAGGTCCCGACTGCGCTTCGGATGCGCTGCGGTCAGCCATCGCTGGGCCCCGGTGTTCACGTCGAGGAGCCTCAGGTGGCCGAAGAGCCGTGGGGTCGAGCACGAGACCAGGACCTTGTTGTGGCTCCACCACCGCACCGGCTCGCAGTGAACGGGGGTGCGGAGCTTCGACACCAGCGAGCCATCCGTCAGCGAGCGCACCTGCACGGAGTGCGAGGCGTACGTCGGGCCACCGGTGACGATCGTGTCGTCGTGCCCGGCGAGGATCCGCCCGTCTGCCCCGAAGGGCAGCGGGGTCCGCTCTCCGGACCGGTCGATCATCCACAGCGGGGCGCCATTGGGGCCCTGGTCGTGGTAGCCCTGCCCGATCAGCGTCCGGCCGTCGGGCGCGAGGAGGACCTCGCTCAGCTCGTCGCCCAGTGGCACGGGATGGGTGCGACCGGTCGAGACGTCGACGAGCAGGGCCTGCTGCGGCCCGCTGCCGTGCAGCAGGAGCGCGGTTCGCGCGTCGGCGGACCAGTCCTCCAGCCGGATGGTGTCGTGGTGCCGGACCTGCCGGCTGAGCACGACGTGTCGCGTTCCGTCGGAGTCGATCAGCAGCAGACGTTGGGAGGATGCGACCAGGCCCATCTCGCCCATGCGGCCGCGGTCGACCAGCGCCAGGTACGACCCGTCACCGGAGGGTGCCGCCAGGCGGGTCGTGGGCGCAGCAGTCGGCATGCTCTGCTCGAGCGTTCGCGCGCCGGCGGGTCCGGCCATCGCGACGGCCAGCAGGCTCGCAGCGAGGATGGCGGTCACGAGGGGCAGCTTCATCCGAGAATCTCCTTCATAGGGGTCGTCGAGGAGACGGCCCCAGGCTCCGGAAAGTTGTGGCCCCGTCAGGAGAGCGCGGCCCGGAGCCGCTCGGCGTACCCACCTCGCTCGGCGGGATCGGCGTACTTGGTCCGGGGCCAGAAGAAGCCCCGGAGCCCGTCGCCCTTGGTGCGAGGCACCACGTGCAGGTGCAGGTGCGGGACCGACTGGCTGACCGTGTTGTTGACCGCCACGAAGGAGCCCTGCGCACCGAGTCCGTCGACCATCGCTGTCGCCAGCCGCTGGGCGGCCGCCAGGAACCCGTCGCGCAGGTCGGCGGGCAGGTCCGGCAACGTGACGACGTGTCGGCGCGGGACGAGCAGCACATGCCCCTTGAACACCGGTCGCTGGTCCAGGAAGGCGACGAAGTCTGCCTCCTCGAGCACCAGGTCGCCAGGGATGTCGCCAGCGACGATGCGGCAGAACGTGCAGTCGGCCTGCGTCGAGTCGGTCGCGACCACTACGCGTGCTTCCTTCCGATCCCGCTCTCGAGCAGACCAGGCGCCCGCGGTCCGTGCTGCAGCGCCCGGGCGGGGACCCCGAGGATCACGCCGGCAACGAGGAAGGCGAACATGACGGCACCGTAGCGGGTGCTGCGCCAAGGACACGGACACGTCAGATGGGCACCTTGCGGCCAACCGCTACGTCTCGAATGGTCTCCTTACTGTCATGCGTCTGGTCTCGGTCCCCGATCGTTGGTTCCTGGGACTCCTGGTGCTGGTGTCGACCGCGCTGCGATTCCCGGGCCTGCTGGTCGACCCGACGTCGGACGAGTCGGGGTTCCTGCTCGTCGCCCGCACCTGGGCGCCGTCGACGGACAACATGTTCGGCAGCTACTGGGTTGACCGGCCACCGGTCCTGATCGCCGCCTACCGCCTGGCGGACGCGGTCGCGGGCGGCGCCGGACCCAGGCTGCTCGCGGCACTCCTCGCCGCCGTGCTGGTGGTCGCGGTCCATCAGCTCGCCCGTCAGGTCACGGATGGGCCCTCGGCGCGGGTCGCCGCGGTGGTCGCGGCCGCGCTGCTGGCCAACCCTGAGTTCAGCGCGTGGACCGCCAAGGGCGAGGTGCTCGGGACACCGTTCGTCGTGCTGAGCTGCCTGGCGTCGGTGTCGGCCCTCCAAGCGGAGTCGGTACGGCGCCGCGCGCTGCTCGCTGCCGCGGCTGGAATGACCGCGGTCCTGGCCGTGGGGTTCAAGCAGAGCCTTCTCGGTGGGCTCGTGTTCGGGTTCGTCCTCCTCGTCGGGTCGTTGATCTCGCACCGCCTCACCGGAAAGGAAGCCGCCCACCTGGCGCGGTATGCCCTGTTGGGTGCCGCCATCCCGATCGGGATCATTGCGCTCTGGATCGTGGCCACCCCGGTCACCTTCGACACCGCGTGGTACCAGATCTTCGGGTTCCGGGCCGATGCCTCCCGGGTGCTCGCGGCCAGCGACTCGACCGCCCCCGGCATCCGGGCGCGGGCCCTGTGGTGGCTCTTCATCGGCAGTGGCATGGCGATCATCGCCGCCATCGCCCTGGTGACCTGTCGGCGCTGGCTGCGGGGCCGGGTCGTCTTCGCCGTCGCCCTCGCCGCGATGAGCGTCGTCGACGCCATCGGCGTCGTGGTGGGCGGGAGCTACTGGGTCGCCTACCTGATCCCGCTGATCCCGGACATCGCGCTCGCCGCGGCCCTGGCGAGCGCCGCCGGAAGGTCCGAACGAGTGCTGCTGCGCGCGACGGCGGGCCTGGTGGCCCTCGCGTCGGTCGTCTCGCTGGTCGGCTTCACCCGGAACCAGCTCGACGACTCCGGAGGGCCAACGGAGTGGGAAGTCGGCGCCGCGATCGGCGCCGTCGCCCGACCAGGGGACACCCTCGTGTCCCTCTACGGGAGCCCCGGGGTCGTCCTGGCGGCCAAGCTCGACTCGCCGTACGAGCACCTGTGGAGCCTGCCGATGCGGACGCTGGACCCCGACCTGGCCGAGCTGCACGACGTGCTCGCGGGCCCGGACGCGCCCACCTGGGTCGTTGCCGTCCTGCCGCTGGACTCGTGGCACCTCGATCCGGACCGCCAGATCCAGGACCTGATCAGCCGTCTGTACGCGCCCGTCGAGGAGCCCTGCGGGCCTCCCATCTGGCTGCTGCGCAGCAGCGGCTCCCGGGCGCTTCCACCCCTGGACTGCTCGTAGCCACGACGGCTACCAGGACCGAGTCGTGCCCGTCCTCACCGGGGCACAACCCGCACACAGCAGACGTGTGGTGGGTTCGTTCAACCAGGTTGAACAAACCCACCACACTTCACTGTTTCAAGAGGTGATCGTGTGGAGCTGGCGGGAATCGAACCCGCGTCCTCAAGCGTCGAACCAGGTCTTCTCCGGGTGCAGTCAGTGAAGTCGTTTTCTCGGCCCCGGCGCTCGCACTGACACGTCGCCGACAGGCCCAGTCACGAAAAAGTCCCGATCAATCCTCGTGACAGGAATTGATCAGCAAGTCTCCTAAATGAGGCCAGGGTCCGGGACGGAGACGGATGCCCGGTCTGACCGCTTCGGTCACCGCTCAGGCGGCGAGGGCGAAGCTACTGCGGTTTGAATTGGCAGTTATAGGTTTCCAGCGATCGTTTACGAGATGACGCTGGCTTCTCGACCCGCTTCTCCTGGAACTAACGTCCCGAGTCGAAACCGATCAGCCCCTCTTGAGTTGTGTCCACCACTCTACGCGGTGGGAGCGACAGAACTCGAAGCGTTTCGAGACGCTCGCTGCGCGAGCTCCTCAACGACCGTGCGCTCCGAAGATCCGTGCTCCATTGTTCCAACACACGTCGCGCAGCCAGTGTTCCCCCAGCCCGAGGCGGTCGAGAGCCTCGAGCTGGTGGGCGTAGGGGTAGGGGATCGTCGGGAAGTCGCTGCCGAGCAGCACCTTGTGCTGCAGGTCGACGACGCGGGGCAGCAATGTCGCGGGGTACGTCGCGCGCTCGTTGAAGAAGTCGGTGAACACCATCGTGGTGTCGAGGCAGACGTTGTCGTACTGCTCGGCCAGGGCGAGGAACTCCGCGTACTCGGGAGCCCCCAGGTGTGCCACGATCGCGGCCACCCGCGGGAACCGTTCGAGCACCCGGCGCAGCGGGTCGGGCCCGGTGAACTCGTTGCCGACCGGTCCGGAGCCGGCGTGGATCACGATCGGGGTGCCGGTGTCCTCGAGGACGCCCCAGACGGGGTCGAGCAGCGGGTCGTCGAGGTGGAACTCCCCCACCTGGACGTGCACCTTGAAGACCTCGACACCCTCTGCGACCAGCTCTGCGACGTACGTCGCCGCATCGGGCTCGGGGTAGAACGTCGCCGACCAGAGCGACTCCGGCACGTCGGCTGCGAAGCCACGTGCCCAGTTGTTGAGGTACGTCGCGATGCCCGGCCGGTGGGCGTAGGGCAGCGCCGAGAAGCGGCGGACACCGAGCGCGCGCAGCTGCTGGACGCGCTCCTCGTGGCTGCCGCGGTAGCGGATCGGCCACTCGCGGCCGATCTTCGGGCCGGCGTTGTCGAACTGCGCGTAGACGCGGCGCTGGATGTTCTCCGGCAGGAAGTGGACGTGGACGTCGAAGAGGCCGGGCAGACCCAGGGCCTTCCACCAGGCCGGGACGTCGGCGTCGATCAATCCATGCCCTTGAGGCGTCGACCCACAGCCTGCTCGGTCTCGCGGTTGGCCTGCCGCTCGGCAAGCGCGTGCCGCTTGTCCCAGGACTTCTTGCCCTTGGCCAGCGCGATCTCCACCTTGGCCCGGCCGTCGACGAAGTAGAGCGACAGCGGGACGATCGTGAGGCCCTTCTCGTTCACCCGGCGCTCGATCTTGTCGATCTCGGACCGGTTGAGCAACAACTTGCGCTTGCGGCGGGCGGAGTGGTTGGTCCAGGTGCCCTGGGTGTACTCGGGGATGTGTACGCCGTGCAGCCACGCCTCGTTGCCGTCGATGTCGACGAACCCATCGACCAGGGACGCGCGACCCTCGCGCAGTGACTTCACCTCGGTGCCCATGAGAACCAACCCGGCCTCGTAGGTGTCCTCGATGAGGTAGTCGTGGCGCGCCTTCTTGTTCTGCGCGACCAGCTTGCGGCCCTGCTCCTTCGGCATCCCACCAGTCTCTCAGGTCGACCAACGGGGTTTTGGGACGGTTGCTCGCGCAACCTCCTCGACCACCTGGGTGTCAGAACCAGTTCATGGGGTCGACCGCGGTTCCGTTGACGAGCACCGTGAAGTGGAGGTGGCAGCCGGTCGACCAGCCGGTGTCGCCGACGTACCCGACCACCTCGCCACGCCTGACGTGGTCGCCGGTGTGAGAGCGGTATCCCGACATGTGGTTGTAGACGACGGTCACGTTCTTGCCGTTGACCGTGCCGACGTTGAGGTAGAGACGGTTGCCGTAGACCGAGGAGTAGTACTCGGACACGACGGTGCCTCCGGCGGCCGCCCACAGGCCCTCACCGCAGGAGACGCCGAAGTCGGTGCCGTCGTGCAGGCCCCAGTAGCCGTAGATCGGGTGGATGCGCCAGCCGAACGGCGACGTGACCGGGCCGTTGACCGGACGCATCAGGAACCCACCGCTGGAACCCGTGTAGCCGGCGCCGGCGCCGCGCCGGGCGGCGCGTTGGGCGGCCCGGCGGGCGAGCGCGAGGATGTGCTGCTGGATCCGGTGTTCCTTCGCCTTGGCCTGGCGCAGGACCTGACTGTCGTGCCTGCGTGCGGCCCAGGCTTGCTTGGCTGCCGCCTTGCGCGAGTCCACCAGGTCTCGGACCTTCGCCTTGGCCTGACGGGTCTCCTCGTGCAGCGCCCGCATGGTGTCGAGGTGCGCGGCCGCGGCGCGACGCTGGTCGGCCACGTCGTTCTTCGCGGACTCAACCTCGTTCTCGCGGACCTGGAGGAGCACCTCGGCGGCATGGAGGTCGTCGTACGCGCCCGTCTCCCGACCGACGATGACGTCGGTGGCCTGCATCCGGCTGGTGAGGTCCGCCGGGGTCTCGGCGTTGAGCATCGAGGCGAAGGCCAGCAGCTGCGGATCACCCTGCTCGTAGATCGAGGTGACGGTGGCGGTGACGTGCTGCCGCTGGAGCTCGAGCGCTGCCTGACCGTCGGTGAGCTGCTGGCGCGAGTCGGTGAGTCGCTGCTCGGCGGTCACCAGCTTGGCCTGCATCTGGTTGTCGAGCACCTGCGCGGCGGCCAGGCGGGTGCGGACGTCGGCGAGCTCGGCATTGGCGTCCGCGAGCAGGGCCTTGGCCGCCGCCACCTTCCTGGTGGCCGCAACCAGTGCCGAGCTGGACTCGTCGAGGTCCTGCTTGGCCGACGAGACCTGGTGCTCGGCGTGCTTGTGCCGATTCTTGAGGTCGCCGGCGTTCGCGAGGGGAACGGCCACCGCGCCGAGCGCGAGCGCGGTGGCCACCGTGGCTGCCGCGAGGCGCTGGCTGGCGGTACGAGGGAAGAGACGCACCGGTCTGCCTTTGGTGTTCGGGGAAGTGAACGCCTCGACCGTAGACCGAGCGGGTCAGACTTTGAGGTATTTGCGGGTCAGTAGGAGTGTCGGAAGCACCGTCAGGATCGGTCCGAGGATCGCGATGAGGACGACGGAGTAGGTGTACTCGGGCAGTCCGATCCACGGCATGAACGCCAGACCGGTCGCCGCTCGCTCATGGATGCCGAACCACATGAAGGCGCCCAGGGCCCCCGCCGCGAGGGCGACCCCGAGGACCGCGGTGACCAGTGCCTCCAGCAGGAATGGCAGGGCGATGTAGAGCGTGGACGCGCCCACCAACCGCATGATGCTGATCTCCTTGCGTCGGGCGAACGCCGCCAGCCGGATCGTGTTGCCCACGAGCAGGAGGGCGGCCAGCACCAGGAAGGCGGCGGTCCCGAGCGCCCCCCATTGGAGGGCGTTGATCGACCCGTAGATCGGTTTCAGCACCTCACGGGCATCCCGGATGTGGCTGACACCGTCCAGGTTGACCACCGCACTGGTGATGCCGTCGAACTTCTGCGGATCCTTCAGGGTGATCCAGACCGACTGCGGCATGTCGTCGACGGTGGCTGCCGGGTTGGGTCCCTGGAACCGGTCGGCCCCGAGCAGCTCCTTGATCTTGGCGAACGCGACCTCCTTGCTCTCGAAGTGGAAGTCCGCGACCTCGGGGTTGGCCTCGATGATCTTGGCGATGGCCGCCTTCTGCGCCTCGGTCACCTCCCCGGTGCAGGCTGCGTTGTCGTCGTTCTTGTCCTTGCACAGCCACACGGTGATCTGGAGCTGGGAGCCCCACTGCTCGGCGGCCTTGTCGGCCTGCTTGTTCAGCAGGACGCCGAGGCCGACCAGGGTCAGCGAGACGAACAGGGTGAGGATCACAGCGATGTGCATCGACAGGTTGCGGCGCAGGCCCTGGCCGAGGTTGGAGAAGACATAGCGCATGGAGGAGAGACTCTCTTCGGTGCTGGTTCGTGGGGCGGGAAGCGGTCAGTGCTGGAAGCCGTAGACACCCTGGGCGTGGTCGCGGACGATCCGGCCGTCCTCGAGCTCGACGACGCGTTTGCGCATCTGGTCGACGATGCCGTGGTCGTGGGTGGCCATGACCACGGTGGTGCCCGTGCGGTTGATCCGGTCCAGCAGCTTCATGATCCCCACCGAGGTGGTGGGGTCGAGGTTGCCGGTGGGCTCGTCGGCAATCAGGATCATCGGCCGGTTGACGAAGGCACGGGCGATCGCCACGCGCTGCTGCTCGCCACCGGACAGCTCGTCCGGCATCCGGTCGGTCTTGCCCTCGAGACCGACCAGCTCGAGCGTCTCCGGGACCACGCGGCGGATCTCGCCGCGGGACTTGCCGATCACCTCGAGGGCGAACGCAACGTTCTCGGCGACGCTCTTGTTCGGCAGCAGCCGGAAGTCCTGGAACACGGTGCCGATCTGGCGGCGCAGGCGCGGCACCTTCCAGCCCGCGAGCCGGTTGACCTCCTTGCCGGCGACGTAGACCCGGCCCGACGTGGGGCGCGTCTCGCGCAGCACCAGCCGCAGTGCCGTGGACTTGCCGGACCCCGAGGCGCCGACGAGGAAGACGAACTCACCCTTGGCGATGTCGACCGACACCGCGTCCAGGGCAGGGTTGCCCGTGCCGGGATAAGCCTTGGTGACCTTCTCGAAGCGAATCACTGAAGAGACGGTACGCCAGCACCCCACGCGCCCCGGGATCCCTCGCCGCCAGCGCGTGGTGCACCTCACCCCCGGCGGGATCTCCGGCAGGGCCGCCCGCTCGACGGCGGCCGCGTCCTTGGAGTGGCGCCTTCGTACGCTGTCTGCATGGCCGCCGTCCGCTCGTTCCTCGCGGCAGTCGCCCTCACGGCGACAGCGGTCACCGTCGGGGTGGCCGTCCGCGGCGAGGCCGGCGCGACCGGGCAGGCTCCGTCGAAGTCCCGCCCCGGAACGCCCCTGTCGGCCTACGACACCACGGGCGTGGTGGTCCTTCGGACCGCCTTCTGCGTCCGGGTGCCCGGGGAGGCAGTGGCCGCTGCCCTGGGCGGCGAGCCCGACTCGTCCTCGTCGTACACCAACGGCGAACCGGCAGAGCTGACCGGAAGGCTCAAGGACGTCTCGCACGAGTTCAGCTGCTCCTGGGTCGGAACGGACGGGACCGTCGCCCGCGCCTGGGTCTTCGCTCCCCCGGTCACCCCGGCTCGCGCCCGGGACCTGGTCGACGAGGCGGTCACCGCTCGCGGCTGCCGGTCGCTCGACGCGGCTCCGCCCTTCGGGTCACCCACAGCCGCGGCACTCTGCAGGAGCGGCACCGGGCTCCAGGTGTCCTACCGCGGCCTGTTCGGCGACGCCTGGCTGACCTGCTCGATCGCCGCCCCCGCCTCGGGCACCGAGCGCGCCGAGCTGACCGACCGAACCGGGCGATGGTGCGTGGCCGTGGCGCGGGCCGCCTCCGATCGGGTCGGCTAACCACTGGTCAATGGTTCTTACTTGTCATGGCGCTCGCGTGACCGCCGCGACTAGCGTCGTCGCATCCCGAGCCCGCGGAGGGACCACATGCCCACATCCACTCGGCGGTTCACACTCGGAGTCCTCGCCTTCTCCCTCATCTCGACTCCCGTTGCAGTCGCCGGCGTTGCCGCGTCCGCCCCGGCCGATCGCGGTCCGGGTGCCCGCGTCGACTCGACGGTCCACGCCGACTCGAACGGCAAGCGCTACGTCGTCGATCCGCGCGCGAACCTCACGCATCGGCGCGCGACCCCGACGGTGACGCCGTACCCGCTGAACCAGACCTTCCTGCTGCACAGCAAGGCGGGTTCGCAGCACACGATCTACCTCGACTTCGACGGGACCGACGTCACCGGCACCGGGTGGAACGCCATCGGGGTCACGCCCGGCTTCCAGCAGGGTTGGAGCCTCGACGGGGACTGGTCGACGTTCAACGACGCCGAACGCACCGCGATCCAGAGCATCTGGCAACGGGTCTCCGAGGACTACGCGCCGTTCGACGTCGACGTGACGACCCTCGACCCCGGCGATGCCGCCATCGACCGGGCGGATGCGGGTGACCCGGTGTTCGGCACCCGGGCCCTGATCAGCCAGAGCAGCCAGGCGTGGGACGCCCTCTGCACCCAGCTCTGCGGGGGCATCGCCTACATCGACGTCTTCGACGTGCCGGACAACCACGCCGGCTACCAGCCGGCCTGGGTGTTCGCGGACGGGCTCTCCAACGACACCAAGGCGATTGCGGAGGCAACCAGCCACGAGGTGGGCCACAACTTCGGGCTCTCGCACGACGGCAACGCGTCGCAGGGCTACGACGAAGGGCACGGCTCGTGGGCACCGATCATGGGCTCCGCCTACGACCGTCCGATCAGCCAGTGGAGCAAGGGCGACTACTCGGGAGCCAACAACCAGCAGGACGACCTCGCAACCATCGCCATTGATGGTGCGCCACTGCGAGCCGACGAGTCCGCGACGCTGCCCACCGGCGCGGCCTACATCACCACCCGCCTTGACACCGACACCTATGACCTCGGCTCCTGCTCGGGACCGGTCAACCTGACGGCGAACCCGGCACCGACCAGTCCCAACCTGGACATCAGGCTCAGCCTGCTCGACGCCTCGAACGCCACGATCACGTCCGACGACCCGCCCTCGGCCCAGACGTCGTCCGACACCGCGTCGGGGATGGGTGCGGCCATCTCGACGAGCGTGCCCGCCGGCACCTACAAGGTGAAGGTCGACGGGGTCGGGAACGGCACGGCCGTGACGGGGTACGACGACTACGGCAGCGTCGGCGCCTACACGCTCACCGTCACCGGCTCGTGCGTGACAGGCCCCGGCATCACGGTGCCGCCCGGACCTCCGTCCATCGGCCGGGCGGCGAGCGGGGCAAAGGGTGGCAGGTCGACTGCCACCGCGACCTGGCTGCCGCCTGTCGACGACGGTGGCGCACCGATCCTGAAGTACCGGGTCGTGGCCTACCGCCTGAACAGCAGCGGTGGCGTGGTCGGCAGCGTGCGGAGCGCGTTGCTGTCGCCGACCGCCCGGAGCCTGAAGATGAAGCTGGCCAAGGGTCGCTGGCGGTTCGGCGTCGTCGCCCTCAACAGTGCCGGCGAGGGCCCGGTGAGCGGCAAGTCGAACGCGGTCACGGCCCGCTGACCGACCAGGGCGACGTCAGTTGGCGGCGGCCTTCTCCGCGCCGCGACGCCAGCGGATGCCCGCCTCGAGGAAGCCGTCGATGTCCCCGTCGAAGACCGCCGACGGGTTGCCGACCTCGTAGCCGGTCCGCAGGTCCTTGACGATCTGGTACGGGTTCAGCACGTAGTTGCGCATCTGGTCGCCCCAGCTCGCCTGCACGTCGCCGCGCATGCCGTCGAGGTGTGCCTTCTCCTCGGCCTTCTTCAGCGCCAGCAGCTTGGCCTTCAGCACGACCATCGCGCTGGCCTTGTTCTGCAGCTGGCTCTTCTCGTTCTGGCAACTGACGACCGTGCCCGTGGGGATGTGGGTCAGCCGCACTGCGGAGTCGGTGGTGTTGACCGACTGGCCACCCGGGCCGCCGGAGCGGTAGACGTCGGTGCGGATGTCCTCGTCCGGGATCTCGATCTCGTCGGTCTGTTCGAGCACGGGCACGACCTCGACCGCGGCGAAGCTGGTCTGGCGACGGCCCTGGTTGTCGAAGGGGCTGATCCGCACCAGGCGGTGGGTCCCGGCCTCGACCGAGAGCGTGCCGTAGGCGTACGGCGCGTGGATCGCGAACGTCGCCGACTTGAGCCCGGCCTCCTCGGCGTAGGAGGTGTCGTAGACCTCCACCGGGTAGTTGTGCTGCTCGGCCCAGCGGACGTACATCCGCATCAGCATCTCGGCGAAGTCGGCCGCGTCGACGCCACCCGCGCCGGAGCGGATCGTCACCAGCGCCTCGCGGACGTCGTACTCACCGGACAGCAGGGTGCGGATCTCGAGGCTCTCGACGGCCTTCTTGATCTTGCCGAGCTCCCTCTCCGCCTCGGCGAGCGCCTCGGCGTCTCCCTCTTCCTGGCTGAGCTCGACCATGATCGCCAGGTCCTCGACCCGGCCGTTGAGCGCGTTGAACCGGTCCAGCTCGCCCTGGAGCAGGGAGAGGCGGCCCGTCACCCGGGTGGCGTTGTCCTGGTCGTCCCAGAGGTCAGGGGCCGCCACCTGCTCGCCGAGGTCGGCGATCTCCGCGCGCATGGCGTCCAGGTCGAGCACCTGCTCGATGGTGTGCATCGTCGCCTGGAGCTGCTTGATCTCTTGGTCGTAATCGGGGCCTGCCACAAGGATCAAGGTTACGGGTCGGGCGCACGGTTGCGCGAAACGACCGCCGGCGTCAGGAGGAGGTGGGCTCCGCGGCGTCGATCACGACGCAGCACCGGCCGTCGCCCGGGTCCAGGCGACAACGCAGCGTGGCGCCGTCCACCGCGGTGACGAGCGCGTCGACGAGGGCCAGGTTCATGCCGCAGACCATCTCGGTGTGGCTGGCCGACAGGGAGTGGAACGGGCAGTTCGCGAGCGTCACCCGGTCCCGATCGATCCGTGGCTCGTAGCCGTGCTCGGCCAGCGCCCTGCAGGCGATGTCCAGTGACCGCTCGACCGGGGCGCCGGCCCGGGCCTCCGCGGCCCAGGTGCGGCCGCGCTCGGCCGCGGCCGCGCTGAGCGCCGCGATCGCTGAGCCGCCGCTGCGTGCCGACGCCGCGATCGCCTCGGCCATCAGCCGGCCGGCCAGCTCGTACTCGCGGTCCGGCAGCGACACCGCGACCTCGTCGGCGGAGCGGCGGTAGAGCTTCGAGGGTCGCCCGGAGCCGGGGCCGGTCCGCCCCGTCAGCCGGGCGAACTCGGCAACCAGCAGACCCTCGCCGGCCAGCTTGTCGAGATGGAACTTGGCCTTGTGGTGAGGAACGCCGACCGCGTCGGCGGCTTCCTCACGACCGACCGGGTGCGGCTGGGTGCACACGTAGAGGTAGAGCTCGCGGCGGACGGGCTCGGCCAGCAGGCCGATCCCGGTCACTCGGTCCGCGAATCCGGACATCCCCTCACCTCTTTCAGACACTTGTCTTGACGAAAGACTATGGCAACTCTAACGTCTATAAAACTATCCGTTAGAGAATGGAGCCCGCCATGACAGCCAGCGACACCACGGAGAGCACCGCGATACCGAGCGCTCGGCGTACCGACCCCTCGTTTCAGGCGTTCTTCCTGCTGCGCACGGTCTTCACGGTCGCGCCGATCGCATTCGGCCTCGACAAGTTCACGAATGTCCTGACCGACTGGTCGATCTACCTCGCTCCGTGGATCAACGACATCGTCCCGGGGACGGCCGACGACGCGATGATGGCGGTCGGCGCGATCGAGGTGGTCGCGGGCCTGCTCGTCGCCGTCGCCCCGCGGCTCGGTGCGTACGTCGTGGCCATCTGGCTCGGCGGCATCATCGTGGACCTGCTCACCCTCCAGGATTTCTACGACGTGGCGCTGCGCGACTTCGGGCTGCTCGTCGGGGCCCTGGCGCTCGCCCGGCTGGCGCAGGCGCACTCGGGACGCCACGCGTGAGCCAGGTGCTCGACCTGCGCCTCGAGGGCGAGGTCGGCGCCGAGCACGCCGCCCGGCGCTTCCTCGAGGAGCTCGGTGTCAGCTGCGACACCGAGGGCACCAGGGCCACGCCGCGCCGGATGGCCGCGGCGTACGCAGCCCTGCTCACGGCGCCTCCCTTCGAGCTGACGACGTTCCCCAACGACGAGCTGTACGACGAGCTGGTCGTGGTGCGCTCGATCCCGGTCCAGTCCCTGTGCGAGCACCACTTCCTGCCCTTCACGGGCGTCGCGCACGTGGGCTACGTCCCGGGTGAGCGGATCCTCGGGCTCTCGAAGTTCGCCCGGGTGGTCGAGATGTTCGCGCGGCGCCCGCAGGTCCAGGAGCGGCTGACCCAACAGGTGGCCGGGTGGCTCGACACCCACCTGTCACCCCGCGGTGTCGGGGTGGTGATCGAGGCGGAGCACCTGTGCATGACGCTCCGCGGGGTACAGGCTGTCGGCACGACCACGAGCACCTCGAGCGTCCGCGGCCTGCTCCGCGAGCGTCCGCAGACCCGGGCGGAGTTCTTCGCCTGCATCCGCGACTGACATCGACACCTGACATCGACACAGGGAGACACCATGGATGCGAACATCGTCATCGTCGGCGCGGGACTGGCCGGCGCCAGGGCTGCCGTCGGCCTGCGCGACGGCGGCCATCGCGGCGACATCACGGTGGTCGGCGACGAGTCGCACCCGCCGTACGAACGGCCGGCGCTGTCGAAGGACTACCTGCAGGGCAGATCGACGGCCGAGGCACTGCTGGTCGAGCCGGTCGAGTGGTACGACGAGCACGACGTGACCCGCGTCGAGGGGGTGGCCGCCGAGCGGCTGGACGTGGCCGCGCGGCAGGTCCACCTGGCCGACGGCCGGGTCCTGCCCTACGACACGCTGGTCCTGGCCACCGGTGCCGAGCCCCGCCGTCTCGACATCCCGGGTGCCGAGCTGGCCCTGACCCTGCGCAGGATCGAGGACAGCGACGCCCTCCGGGCGGTGTACGCCTCGTCGTCGTCGGTGGTCATCGTCGGCGGCGGCTGGATCGGGCTGGAGACGGCCGCCGCCGCCAGGAACGCCGGCCTCGAGACCACGGTGATCGAGCGGATGGCGCTCCCGTTGCAGCACGTGCTGGGCGACGACATGGCGGGCTACTTCGCCGAGTTGCACCGGCGCAACGGCGTCGACCTGCGCACCTCGACGTCGACGGACTCCATCACCGGCAGCGGACCCTTCGTGGTGCGCGCCGGCGACGAGTCGTTCGCTGCCGACGTGGTCGTGATGGGCGTCGGCGCCGCTCCCAACACGGCCCTCGCCGAGGCCGCCGGGCTGACCGTCGACAACGGCATCCAGGTCGACGCGCTGTTCCGCACCAGCAACCCGGACGTGTACGCGATCGGCGACGTGGCCAACGCGCGCAACACCGCCCTGAGCACGTCACTGCGCGTCGAGCACTGGGACAACGCGATCCGGCAGGGCCGGGCCGTTGCACAGACGATCCTCGGCCGGGACTCGCCCTTCGACTGGCAGCCGTACTTCTACTCCGACCAGTTCGACCTCGGCATGGAGTACGTCGGCCACGGCAGCGCGACCGACGACGTGGTCCTCCGGGGCGGGCTGTCCGGCGGCGACTTCATTGCCTTCTGGCTGCGCGAGGGCCGACTGACGGCGGGCATGAACGTCAACGTGTGGGACGTCAACGAGGACATCCGCGCCCTCATCGGACGCGTGATCGACCCGGGCGCGCTTGCGGACCCGAAGATCCCGCTCACGGATCTGCGGTAGCCGCCTGCCGGTGCGGCACCGGGCAGCCCTTCGGGAAGGTGCCGAGCGCCTCGACCTCGAAGCCGTCCGGGTAGCTCCGGATCCACGGCAGGTCCTGCGAGGTCTTGGCCGTGGTCCGAGCCGGGAAGACGCGTAGCACCCGGCCCCGGGCGCGCAGGGCCGCGCGCGACAGGCGTTCCACCCGCGGCGACGGGGCGGCGTACCGGAAGGCCTCGCGGACCGGCTCGTCCATGATCGCCCGGCTGAAGCTGTCGACCGCACGGTTGAGGAAGGCCGGGTAGAACGTCCGCATCAGCGCCAACGTGGAGTCGGCGACCCGACGGCCACCGGGGTCGAACGCGAAGTGCTCTGCCTCGTAGTCGTCCATGACGCGGGCGAACTCCTCGTAGGTCTCCGGGACGTCGCCGATGTTCAGGTGCCGGGCGATCAGTCGCCAGTAGGACACGGACGCCAGCACCTCGTGGTGGGTCAGCGGCCGCTTGCCGTAGACGTCGATCCAGCGCTTCGGGACCACCACGAACGTGCTGAGGACGTAGCGCATCTCGTGGTTCGGGATCTCGTAGCTCTTGTGCATCTGGTTGATCCGGCGGATCGCGGCGCGACCCTCGGTCGACTCGACGCCGTGGATGAACGGCTGCTCGAGGAGCAGGGCGGTGTCGTCGTACCTCTTCTGCACCCGGTTGTTGAACTCGCCGGTCTCGTCGAGCAGGCGACCGATGCCGGGCACCGCGTAGGTGCGGAAGAGCGCGAAGCCCAGCGCCTGGTTCATGTCCCACGGGAACTCGTAGAGCACGACGTTCCGGGTGATCTCGACGAAGTCGGTCGCCGGATCGAGGGCGTCGTTGACGGTCCGCCAGTGTGAGCGCTTCAGGGGTCGGGACCTCATGACACCAAACTAGAGCATTCACTCCAATTCTGGCTAGAGTGCTCTCGTGCGCACTCCCCAGCAGACCCGCAGCACCTCGTCCACGGACCGGATGCTTGATGCGACGCTCGCGCTGCTGGGCCGAGGCGGCCTGCAGGCCGTGACCGTGGCCGCCGTGGCCAGGGCAGCGGGTGCGTCGAACGGCTCGCTGTACCACCGCTTCCGGGACCGCACCGGACTCCTGGTCGCCGCGCAGGATCGGGCGCTGACCGTCATCGAGGCGGCGACCGCCGACGCCTTCCGGCGGGCCGATGGGGAGCCCGACGACCTACGGGCGATCGGGCTGCTGGTGCAAGCCGCGCTGGGCATCTTCGAGGCGCACCGACCGGCCATGCGGGCGTTCCTGGTCGAGGGCCAGGGCCTCGAGGAGTTCGAGGAACGCAACGTGCGCAGCAGCCACCTGCTCGCGACGACGGTGGTGGAGTGGCTGGTCTCGCGGTTCGGCACCGCCCGCTCGGACGCGGAGGCGACGTACCGCATTCTGTTCGCGCTGGGCGCGACGAACGCGCTGTTCGACGACGAGCAGATCTCACCCGGCGCACTGACCGGCGCCGCCCTGGCCGATGCCGTGACCCGGGCCCTCGTGGCGGTGGTCCGACCCTGAGGGTCGGGCTCGTCAGGTCCTGGCGCCGAAGACCTGGGAGACGTACCAGACGCCGTTGGCTCCCTTGCGGGCCCCGACACCGATCCGTCGGAACTGACCCCTGAGAATGTTGGCCCGATGCTCAGGTGACGCCATCCAGGCGGCGACGACCTTCGCCCCGGTGGGGTAGTTGTAAGCCACGTTCTCGCCGACCCAGTTCATGCCGCACAGGTTCTGGATGGGGCCGAGCGGTTGGTGGAACATCCGCTCCTGGCTGGCCATCCGCGTGGCCTGCTTGGACGCCATCTTCTTCAGGCAGGCGTTGGCCCCCAGCTCGCGACGCCCGTGGGCGACCCGTTGCGCGTTGGTCGCGGTGACGGCGTCGCGGGCGTAGTCGTCGGCCTTGCCCGCGTCGGCCGACGGCACCCGCATGACGCCCAGGGCGAGGAACGCCCCCACCACGATCGCGATCCTGCGCGCACCCGTCCCGGAACTCAAGGCCAGAGTCATGTCTCTACGCTAGTAGAAATCCATCGCCTCTAAGCACAACTCTCACCAACAGGCGTCCGTGGTCTAGCGGTTGTACGCCGGCATCGGTCCCCGGAGCGGGCGGGAGATCTCCTCGCACGCCGCGAGGACGTCCGGGTCGAGCGGCCCCTCGAGCACGGAGCGCAGGTTCGACACCAGGTGCTCCAGCCTCCCGGCCCCGAGCAGCACGGCGTCGGCGCCGTCCTGGCTGAGGACCCAGCGGAGCCCCAGCTCCGGCAGCGTCAGACCGGCCTCGTCTGCGACACCCGCGAGCTCCGCCACTGCCTCGAGCAGCTCCCTCGACCAGTAGCGGTTCCGGTACATCTCGGCGAGGCGTGACCCGGCGTACCGGGGCGACGTCGGCTCCTGCTCGAACTGCTGGACCGTCGCCAGAAGACCTCCGGCCAGCGGGTTGTAGCACATCGTGCGGACCCGGTGAGCCCGTGCGAAGGCGACGTACTCGTCCTCGAGCCGCCGGGCCAGCAGGTTGTACACGTTCTGCGCGACCACGGGTCCCGGGGTGCCGACACGCTGGGCCGCGTGCGCGACGTCGCCGATCTGCCAGGCGGCGAAGTTCGACACCCCGAGTGCACCGATCTTTCCTTCTCGGCGCAGCTCGGTCACGGCCTCGAGTGTCTCCTCGACCGGGGTCTGCGGATCGGGCTGGTGCAGGTAGAAGAGATCGATGTGGTCGGTCCGGAGGCGACTCAACGAACCGTGGATCGCGGCGCGCAGGCCCGCCCTGGACAGGAGCGCGTGCTCCCCGGCGTCGGGGTGCGGCATGCCTGCCTTGGTCGCGAGCAGGATGTCGTCGCGGCGCGCCGCGATGAGGGGCGCGAGGATCTCCTCCGTCCGCCCCTGCGCATAGACGTTCGCGGTGTCGATGGCGGTGATGCCGTGCTCGAGTGCATGGGTGACGAGCCGGGCCGCCACGTCGTCGGCCACGGTGTCCCCGAAGGACATCGTGCCCAGGACGAAGGTCGTGAGCGGCTTGTCCGTGCCGGTCAGGGCGATGGCCGGGAGCGTGGCCGGCGGGCTGCTTGTCATGTTCTGTCCGACTCCTCAACAGGGTGCTTCGGGAGCGCCAATGCTGTCAGAACTGCGCGAATCACGCAATTTTACGTGACAGAACTGCGCACAACGTGCAACTATTGCCGCCAACCGAACGCCAGCCGTCGCATCGAAGGAGAAGCACCGTGGCCCTTGCCCACTCGCCTCGTGCTTCGGCCGGACTCGCGCCCATCGTGCTGGCCGACGACCTCTCCGGCGCGGCCGAGGCCGCCGCCGCAGCCCTGGGCGCCGGCTGGCCGACCGCCCGGGTCCTCCTCGACCCGGCCAGCGTGTCCGACGTGCCCGGCGCCGTTCAGGTCCTCGACCTCAACTCCCGCGGCCTCGACTCCTGGGCCGCCGGCAGCGTCGCGGAGTCGGCGTTCGACCAGGTGGCGCAGGCCCCGGTGATCAAGAAGGTCGACTCGCTGCTCCGTGGAAATCTCGAAGCGGAGCTCCGGCCGGCCGTGCGACTCGGAAGGACGGTCGTGCTCAGTCCGGCACTTCCCAGCCAGGGTCGCACCGTGCTGAACGGCGTCCTGCACGTCGGCCGGCTCCCACTCCACGAGACCCATGCCTGGGCCACCGAAGCGGCTCAACCGCCGCGGACGGTGCGCGAGGCTCTCGGCGGGCTGCCCGCGGTCAACGTGGACCTCGACCAGCTTCGCTCCGGTGAATGGACGGCCCTCCTCGCGTCGCCGAAGCCCCACGTGGTCATCTGTGATGCCGAGGCGGCCGAGGACCTGGACGCCATCATCGATGGGGCCGGGCGCGGCGAGGTGCTGCTCGCCGGCTCCTCGGACCTCGTACGCCGCTGGCTGGGCGCCTTCGAGGGACTGGCCCCATCGAGCTCGGCGAAGCTGCCGGCAGGCGTGGCGGGTTCCGCTCCCCGGGTGCTGGGCGTCATCGGCTCGACAGCCGCCACGATCGCCCCGCAGCTCGCCCATGCGGTGGACCGGGCCGGCGTCGTCGTACGCCAGCTGGAGGTGGCCGACCTGCTGGCCGGGGAAGACCGTTTCCTGGGCCGCGCCGCGGCCGAGCTGAGGCAGACGCTCGTGCGCAACGACGTCTGCCTGGTCCCGGGCCCTTCGCCCGCACTCGACCGGGAGCAACAGCGACGCGTTGCCAGCTCTCTTGCCGAGGTCGTAGCGCGGGCCGTGGGCGCGACCGACCGGACGGCACTGTTCCTCACCGGCGGGGAGACCGCACGAGCGGTGCTCGACCGGCTGGCGACCCGGTGCCTCGCCGTCGACGCGGAGGTGCACCACGGTGCAGTCCTCTCGCACACCGAGTCAGGCCGCCTGGTCGCCACCAGACCCGGCAGCTTCGGCCACGAGGCCTCGATCACGGACATCTTTCAGGCGCTACGAGGCGCACAAGCGACGTACGGAAGGACGACCCATGACGGCGACCACTGAGCTCACGGGTGACCGGTCACGACAGGGCGGCCCCCTCGCCCCCCTGATCGCGGTCACCATGGG
Organism: Nocardioides sp.; assembly: GCA_025965125.1. Classification (GTDB taxonomy): domain Bacteria; phylum Actinomycetota; class Actinomycetes; order Propionibacteriales; family Nocardioidaceae; genus Nocardioides. The sequence goes on along the minus strand of JAOPXM010000172.1, from coordinate 11,258 downwards.
CGATGCCGCGGGAGTCGGCCCCGAGGTCGTGGTCGGCGCCCTCGCGGAGCCCGAGGTCTCGCGGCTGTGCCGAGCCCTGGTCGTGGGCGACGCAGCCCGACTCGTGGAGGCCGCCCGGATCCTGGGTATCCAGATCGACATCGTCGCCGTCTCCGACGTCGACGACTGCATCTTCGAGCATGGACGCATCAACGTCCTCGACCTGGGGCTCATCCCGGAGGACCTGGCGTGGGGAGAGCTGTCACCGGTTGCCGGGGACGCCGCGTACCAGTACGTACGGGTCGCGGCAGAACTGGCGACGGATCGCCTGGTGCAGGGCATCTGCACAGCCCCGCTGAACAAGGAGGCCCTGCAGCTCGCCGGGCACAACTTCCCGGGTCACACCGAGCTGCTTGCGTACCTGACCGGCACCCCCGAGGTGTCGATGATGCTGAGCTCCGAGAACCTGAAGGTGATCCATGTGACGACCCACATCGGGCTCGTGGACGCGGTCGCCCGGATCGAGCCCGGCCTCGTCGAGCGCACCGTGCGTCGCGGTCATGAGGCGCTTCGCCTGGCCGGCATCCCGCGCCCGCGCATCGGGGTGTGTGCGATCAACCCGCACGCGGGTGAGAACGGACTGTTCGGACAGGGTGAGGAGGCGGACAAGATCGTCCCCGCCATCGACCTCCTCAGGGCGAGCGGGCTGGACGTGTCCGGCCCGCTCCCGGCAGACACGGCCTTCTTCCTCGCCGGCCGTGGCGACTACGACCTGCTCGTTGCCATGTACCACGACCAGGGACACGGGCCGGTCAAGCTGCTCGGCATCGAGGACGGTGTCAACATCACCGTCGGCTTGCCCGTCATCCGAACGTCGGTCGACCACGGCACTGCCTTCGACATCGCCGGCACCGGCACCGTCAAGGTGGGCAGCATGATCGAAGCAATGCGCCAAGCCGCCGCCCTGGCCTCGACGGCCGCCGACGCCGAGGTGGAGCGGGTGAGCCATGTCGACGACAAGTGACCCCACCACCATGAACGCCCGAACCCGGCGCGAGGAGATCCTCCGCCTGGCCCGTGCCTCCGGACTCGCCAGCGTCGACGAGCTGTCCCGGATGTTCCAGGTGACGTCGTCGACGATCCGACGCGACCTGACCCAGCTCACCCAGTCGGGGCAGCTGGCCAGGACCTACGGCGGCGCGATGCCGATCGAGGGCGTGGCCGAGACCACGGTCTCCGAGCGGGCCGCCGAGGCCAAGAGCGCCAAGCGCGCCATCGCCCGCCGGGCCGCGACCGAGATCCAGCCGGGCGAACACGTGTTCCTCGACGCCGGGACAACCGCCGGTGGCGCCCTGGCCCGCGAGCTGTTCTGGAAGGGTCCGCTGACCGTGGTGACGACGAGCCTGACCGCCCTGACGGCACTCGAGGGTGCCAAGGACCTGGTGCTGACCAGCACCGGCGGCGCCTACCGGGCCATGAGCGAGGCCTTCGTCGGTCCCATCGCGGAAGCGGCCCTCGAGACCATGACCTTCGACCGGGTCTTCCTCGGGACCGACGGCGTCGATCCCGAGTTCGGAGTCTGCGAGGCGACCACCGAGCAGTCCCGCCTGAAGGCGATCGTGATGTCCCGCGCACCGGAGCTCTACGTGCTCGCGCACGGCGAGAAGGTGGGTGCCCGGCCGTTCCACTCCTGGACCTACCTCGAACGCAGCTGGCACCTCATCACCGACACGACCGCCGACGAACGGGTGCTCGACGAATTCCGCACCCAGGGCGTCGACGTCATCGTCGTCGACGCCAACCCAGACAGATCCCCGTAATGGTCCTGCGCACCGGAATCTGAACTTTTCAATCTGACCGCCCGCCGGTGGAATATCTGAACACGGTGGACAAATTAAAAGATCGGCAGTTTCGCGGATATATGCCCCGCGCGGAACAGTCGACCCTCAAATTCAATTGACCAATGTCGATTCATTCGGAATTCGACCGATCCCAAAGAAGGGCTAAATATAGGAACGCAATCGACACGACACTCGAATGAAACATTCATTCAGAATACTAATTGCATACCAAATTGACACGATTCACGCACCGCGGTCAACGCCAGCCAACCACGCCGGCGACCCCGCTGGGAAAGGCACTCCTCACGACCATCAGTCGCGGGAATGTCGTCCACTTCATGGCTGCGAGCAGTTGCGTCAATGGAAAATCCGTCCTCACCAGGTGAGGCCGGGCCATCGCCCCGCCAGAATTGGAGATCCCCCGCATGAGCTTGTCCCCTGCAGAGCAGTTGCTCAGCCTCGTCAGTGCAGCGTCCGTCGTCGACCTGTCGGTCACGACCGGCTCCAACTGGCCGTCGTCCCCGCCCGAAGGACAGCGCTTCGGCCAGTTCATGATGCGGGAGTACACCTGGCCGACTGCCCAGTTCCTGGAGTACGTCCAGGTCCACGATGACCACACCGGAACGCACATCGATGCGCCGGTCCACATGATTCCCCCTCTCGACAGCGGCCTTCCGCACGCGACCGAGTTCGGAAGCATCACGGTCGAGCAGCTGCCTCTCGAGCAGATGATGGGCCCCGCTGCCGTCGTCGACGCGCGCCCGCTGATCGAGGGGTTTCCTGCCGGGACCACGACCCACCTGAGGGAGAGCCCGGTCATCTCGCGCGAGTTCCTCGAAGAATGGGAGCGCGAGAACGGCGACTTCCGGGCCGGAGAGATTGTGCTCTTCCGTTCGGACTGGTCCGACAACTACTACCGGCCGTACCCCGAGGGCTGGGGATACGACCGGTCACACCCCGCGCCGTCAGCCGAGGCATTCGACCTCCTGTTTGACCGCGGTGTTCGCTGCGTCGGGATCGACGGTCGCGGTATCGGACAGATGCAGGACGACTACACCCCGCACTGGGCATCGCTCGGACGCAACATCTTGGCCGTCGAGAACCTCACCAACCTCGGATCCCTGCCCACGCGCGGCGCGCTCTTCATCTTCATGCCCCACAAGTTCGAGGGTGCGACCGGCGGCATGGGCCGAGCCGTGGGAATTGTCGCCTGACCAGCCGCCACACCCGTATTCACAATCGAGGCACTGCTCGGGCCGCGCTTCTGCATACCCCCCCAACCAAGAACGTCAATCCAAAGAGGTGGATCATGTATTCGAACAAGTATTTCGGAAAAGGATCGAAGCTCGCCATCGCTGCAGCCGCCGGATGCCTGGTGCTCTCAGGCTGCAGCGGTTCCTCCGGCGCGTCGGCGAACGGCGACATCCTGATCGGTCTCATCACGAAGACCGAGACGACGCCGTTCTTCGCCGCGATGAGTGAAGCCGCCAAGGCGGAGGCGAAGAAGCAGGGCATCCAGCTGCAGACCTACGCCGGCACCAGCCAGGTCGACACGGACTCGCAGGTATCGGCCATCGAGGACCTGATTGCCGCTCACGCGGACGCGATCATGATCACGGCCATCGACCCCGTCGCGATCGCTCCCCAGCTGCAGCGGGCCAAGGACGCCGGAATTCCCGTCATCGCCCTGGACACCCCCCTGACTCCGACGACCCTGGCCGACTCCACCATCGCCACCGACAACTTCAAGGCGGGCGAGCTGATCGGCCAGTACGCCAAGGCGGCGATGACGGCCTCCGGCACCTACGACTCCGCGCACGTCGCCCTGCTCGACATGAGCGTGAGCAAGGTGTCGCTCGACGTGGACCGCGACCAGGGGTTCATGAGTGGCTTCGGGTTCGACATTGCCGACAAGGGGACCATCGGTGACGAGCCCAGCGACCCGCGCATCGTGGGTCACGAGGTAACCGACGGCGACCCTGCCGGCGGGCGGCGGGCCATGGAGAACCTCCTCCAGAGCGACCCCGACATCAACCTCGTCTACGCCATGAGCGAGCAGCCGGCCAACGGCGCGTACGAGGCCATCGCCGCAGCCGGCAAGTCCGACTCCGTCAGCGTCGTCGCCATCGACGGCGAGTGCGCTGCCGTCGACAAGGTCGCGGCGGGTCAGTTCGACGCGATCTCCATGCAGTTCCCGGCCACCATGGCCACCTTGGGCGTCCGGGCGGTCGTCGACCACGTGCGCAACGGCACGCCCTTCGCGCAGTCCGTCGACAGCGGTGTCCAGGTGTACGCCGCCAACCCCGTCGACGGCGTCGACGTCAAGGACATCGCCTGGGCCAAGCAGAACTGCTGGGGCTGACCGCCCCGCCTCCTGAAAGGAAGCTCCCATGACGAATGCCATTGTTGTGGCCGACGATGTCGGAACGGCACCGCGCGGCCGATCGTGGACCGAGACGGTGCGACGCCTGCTCCACTCGAACGAGACGCTGGGCCCGTCAGCCGTTCTCCTGCTGGCGGTGATCACGTTCTCGATCATCGCTCCGCACTTCGGCGAGGCGGCCAACGTCTCGCTGATCCTCCAGCAGACCGCCGTGATCGGCGCCCTGGCCGTTGGCCAGACGCTGATCATCCTCACCGCCGGCATCGACCTGTCGGTGGGAGGGATCATGGTGCTGTCCTCGATCATGATGGCGTACCTGTCGGTGTCCCACGGCGTGCCGGCCGCGCTCGCGCTGGTGATCGGGTTCGTCATCGGGACGGCCTGCGGGTTGGTCAACGGCCTGCTCGTCACGTTCCTGAAGCTGCCGTCGTTCATCACGACGCTGGGGACCTGGAACGTCTTCTTCGCGTTGAACCTGTATGTCTCGAAGAGCCGGACGATCATAGGTCTGGACCCGCTCCTGACCCTGCCGGGCTCCACGTTCACGGTCTTCGGCACCACGGTGACCTTGGGCTCCGTGATCATGCTCGGGCTCTTCGTCGTGGTGGCCTACCTGCTGCAGATGACGCAGTTCGGACGACATGTCTACGCGGTCGGCGGTGCCGAGGAGGCGTCCCGGCTGTCGGGAATCAGGGTCCGGCGACTCGTCCTGAGCGTGTACGCCCTGGCCGGCTTCATCTTCGCCATCGGTGCCTGGATCCAGATGGGTCGACTGGCCAGCGCAAGCCCGCAGATCGGCACGACGTACAACCTCGACTCGATCACCGCTGTGGTCATCGGGGGCACGAGCCTGGCCGGCGGCCGCGGCCGGATCCTCGGCACCCTCGTCGGGGCGCTGGTGGTCGCGGTGTTCAGGAACGGCCTCGCGCTGGCTCGGGTGGACGTCCTGTGGCAGAACTTCGCGGTCGGGGTCCTCATCATCGTCGCGGTCGGCATCGACCAGTGGATCAGGAAGGTGAAGTCATGAATCGCTCGGCACCATCGATACCGAGGGCCCGGCGGGAAACCGACCTGGTCATGGAGGCCACCGGCCTGGTCAAGAGGTACGGGCACGTCACCGCACTGGCCGGCACGAGCCTGGCCCTGCGGCCCGGCGAGATCCTCGCCGTCATCGGCGACAACGGTGCCGGGAAGTCCACGCTGATCAAGTGCCTGTCGGGGGCCGTCGTCCCCGACTCCGGTGAGATCCGGGTGGACGGCAAGGTCGTGGACTTCGCCGGACCCCTCGACGCGCGCCGAGTCGGCATCGAGACCGTGCACCAGCACCTGGCCGTGGCGCCGTCGCTCGACATCGCCTCGAACCTGTTCCTGGGGCGCGAGCGGCGCCGTCCCGGCCTCCCGGGGACCCTTCTCCGGATGCTCGACAAGAAGGGGATGCAGGCCGATGCGCAGGTGCACCTGAACCGGCTCGGCATCATGACCATCCAGAACCCGCGCCAGATCGTCGAGACGCTCTCGGGCGGCCAGCGCCAGGCCATCGCGGTCGCCCGGGCCGCGGTGTTCGGCAGCCGCATCGTGATCATGGACGAACCGACGGCGGCCCTCGGCGTACGCGAGTCCAATGCGGTGCTCGACCTCGTCGAGCGGATCCGCGACGAGGGCCTGTCGGTCATCCTCATCAGCCACAGCATGCCGCACGTCTTCAAGGTCGCTGACCGCATCCAGATCCAGCGCCTGGGCCGCGATGTCTGCGTCGTCAAGCCATCGGAGACGACCATGACCGACGCGGTCGCGATCATGACGGGGGCCACGGCGAGCCCGGCGTACGCGGACGCACAGACCGGTGCCTGAGGCTCACGGCCGGGCGGCTCCCGGGTTCGAGAGGCTGCGCGAAGTCTTCCGGGAGACCCTCGCCGTCCCCGGCAAGGGCGGCGCGGCCCTCTCGGTCTACCGAGACGGCGACGAGGTGGTGCACCTGTGGGGAGGCGAGCGCGACCGCGGCCTCCCGTGGCGGGTGGACACGCTGGTGTGCGGCTTCTCGACCGGAAAGGGGGTCACGGCCCTCGCGATCCAGATCCTGGTGGATCGGGGCCTCCTCAACCTGGACGCCCCGGTGTGCGAGACCTGGCCGGAGTTCGCGGCGCACGGCAAGGAGGGCATCACCACGAGGATGCTGCTCAACCACACGGCCGGCCTGCCGACGTTCCCCGACTACGAACGCGTCGTCAGCACCGATCGTCCGGCGAGCTTTCAGGACCACGGTTCGATCACCGCCGGGCTCGCCTCGGCCGAGCCGCTGTGGGAGCCGGGCACGCAGTCGGGCTACCACAGCCTGACGATGGGGTTCCTGCTCGGTGAGATCGTGCTCCGCCTGACGGGGAGCACCATCGGGCAGTTCACGAGGCGCGAGATCGTGGGGCCGCTGGACCTCGACTACTGGGTCGGGCTGCCGAGCTCTGAGCACCACCGGGTGGCGAGGCTGTCCGCGGACCCGGTGTTCGGTGACGACGCCACGTTCGCCGCGATGAACCCGAGCAGCCTCGGTGGACGCGCCTTCTTCCTGGGCAAGGAGCGCCGGCTCGACGCCGTCTTCGAGCAGACGTTCAACGATCCCGGGTTCCGACTGGCCGAGGTGGCAGCGGCCGGTCCGCACACCGACGCCCGGTCACTCGCCCGCATGTACGGCGCGCTCGCCCAGGGCGGCGATCTCGACGGCGTGACCCTCGTGTCGCCGACGGCCATCCGCGACTTCGCCCAGCAGAGCTTCGAGGGAACCGACTGCATCGCGGGCATCCACAGCCGACTGGGCCTGGGCTACGCGCTCAACTCCCCGCTGCGCTACGCGATGGGGCCGAACCCGGACACCTTCGGACATCCGGGGTACGGCGGCGCGACGGCCTTCGCCGACCCGCAGGCCGGCATCGGGTTCGGGTTCGTCAGCAACGCCCTGATCTCCGCCCCGGGCACCGACCCGCGGGTGCTGGACCTGGTCGACGCGGTCTACGAGTGCGTTTGACCTGACCCCCGGGCCTCGCCGTGCGACAGGGTCGAGGGATGCGTCAGGGCTGCTGGGTCTCGACGACCGCGGAGCCGTCCGCGCCGATCGACGGGTGGTCCGGCGAGCCGGGGATGGTCAGCGGGAGGTCCAGTGGCGCGTGCAGGCTGACGGTGACGCTGGAGGTGCCGGGGTCCACCCTGACGTCGTACGTCAGGCCGGGATACTTCGCGTAGGCGCCCACCTCACGGAGGTAGGCCGCGACCGCTGGCCGCACCCGCGCTGCGGTGAGCCGCAGTCGTTCGTCGGGCAGGCCGCCCTCGTAGACCTCCCGACCGGTCGCACCGAGGTCCGCTCCCCGCAGGGCCGCACCGTCGGCGAGCGTGTCTAGCCCCTGACGCTGCAGGTAGGCAGCGGTCGCGTCCACGACCAGGGCCACCGCCATGGCCAGGACGACCGCGAAGCCGACGATCAGCAGGCTGACCTGGCCGCGCTGGTCACGGGGTCTGCGCATCACCCGTCCCAACGTCGATCTCCTGGAACTGCCCGATCGGCACCGTGTGGGTGGCGTCCAACGCGAAGCTGGGGGCGTCGCCGCCGAGCACCGCCGGCAGCATCGGCAGGTCGACCCGGGTGGCGATGCGGACCGTGATGACAGAGGTGCCCTGGTGGCAGCTGGAGGGGTACGGCGTGCAGGTCACCGTCACCTTGAGTGGCGCATCGGCCAGGCCCTGATCGGCCAGCGCCTGTCGCGCCACGATCTCCGCCCGGCGCCTTCCTTCCGCATCGGTCGGGGCCAGGGCGTAGGCGCGGCCGGCGGCCCGGGCGGCGGCGCTGACCCCGAACGCACCGCGCTGGACCTCGAAGACCGACATCACGATCCAGAGCATCGGGATCAGCAGCAGGATGCCCAGCCAGGTCAGCTCGACGAGTGCGGTGCCGTCCTCGGGCCTGCGCCGTCGGCGAATCACGGGTCCTCCTCGATCGCCCGTCCCGACACGTCCAGGTCGATCGACGGTCCGCCGAGGCCGAGAGCCGGCACGCTCGCATGAACGGTGATCTCGACCGCCGGTGAACCCCCGACCAGCACCCGACGGACCTCGATGTCCTGGGCGAACCGTTCCGAGATCGCGCCGTCGATCTGGTCCCGGGTGAGCTCGACGCCGTCCTGGGGGTCTCGATCGGAGGTGGCGGCGTAGCGAGCCCCCTCCGACGCGGCCGCCGCGAGCGTGTTGCGGACCAGCAGCACCAGGGCCACCTGCAGGATGCCGAGCACGATCGGGATCAGTACGGCGAGGACGAGCACGAAGTCCACGACCGCGGACCCACGTTGTCCGCGGCGGCCGCGCCCGGGCACTACTTCACCTGGTTGAGGGCGTTGGTCAGCATCGACTGCAGCTGACCTTCGGCGACGCCCCAGATCGCCATGACGAGGCCGGCCGTCATGACCGTGATCAGGACCCAGCCGGGCACGTCGCCCCGCTCGTCGCGAGACCGGGGCCGGGCCGACGCGACGTACAACCGAGCAATCGCCACCGAGATGTGTTCCATGGACTTTCCGATCTTCCGTGCTTGCAGTGTTCAGGGAGTCGTGAGGTGAAGCCCGACCACGCCGGGCCAGAACGCGAACAGGATCGTGACGGGCAGCACGAGGAACACCACCGGCACCATCATGAAAACTTCCTTGCGGGCCGCCACTTCGATCAGCTCACGGCGGCCGGCCTCCCGGACGTCGGCGGCCTGGGCGTGCAGAACGTCCGCCAGCGGTGTCCCCCGCTCGAGGGCGACGGCGATGCCCTGGGCGAAGCGCGAAACGAGAGGCAGTCCAGAAGCCGCGGCCATCCGATCGAACGCGGCGCCCACGGGCACACCGGTGCGTACGTCGGCGAGCACCCGGCCCAGGTCGGCCGAGAGCTCTCCGCCGCTTCGCCGGACCACCCGGTCGACGGCCGCAACCGGGCTCTCCCCCGCCGCTACCGCGAGCGCGAGCAGCTCGGCGACCGTCGGGAACTCGGCGAGGATCCGGCGTTCGCGCGCCTTGACCTGGCCGGACAGATGGGTGTCCCGGGCCAGCACTCCGACGACGAACCCCACCGCGCAGACGCCGAGCGACACGACGGCCCCGCCCGGTGCGGTCAGCTCTCGCAGCACGCCGTACGCCGCGGCGACCGCGAAGGCCGCGAGCCCCCACAGCACCTGCTCGATGCGGAAGTCGTGGACGGACTTGTCGATGTCGGCGCGCTCGAGCCGGCGACGCACGGACGCCGCCCCGCCCAGCAACCGCTCGACCATGTCAGCTGCCGCACGCAGGACCGGCCCGAAGACCCCGACGGTCGCTGAGGTCGGGACGGCAGCGATCCGGAGGGCTGACGAGCGTCCTACCTGGGGGAGGTCGCGAAGGTAAGGCAGCACGCGGACGGCGAGCTGGGTCCGCCGGATGACGAGGATCCGTGACAGCACCAGGAGCAGCCCGCCGGCGAGGACGACACCGAGCAGGGCTCCGGCGGCGGACGGCGTCACGAGAGGATCCGCCGTTCAGCAGGCAGCCGACCCACGCGCATCATTAGCCGGTAGGCGAGCAGGCAGAGCACTCCGCCCACTGCCAGGACGAGAACCCCGCCCGGCGAGGCGTAGCGGTGGACCACCTCCGACTGGAGCGACATGAACAGGAGCACCAGCCACGGCGCAGCAACCGCCAGCCGGGCGCCGTTGATCGTCCAGGCCTGGCGTGACTCGAGCTCGGAGCGAGTGCGGGCCTCGTCGCGGAGGTAGCCGGAGAGGTTGCGCAGCAGGCGCCCGAGCTCGCCGCCCCCGACCTCTCGGGCGATGCGCAGCCCCTCGACGACGCGGTCCCCGACCGGGTCGGCCAGGCGGGCCTTGAGCCGGTCGAGGCACTCCCCGAATCGTCCCGTGACCTGGTAGTCGAGGGCGAACTGGTCGAACGCCCCCCGCAGCGGCTCGGGACCGCGGGTGCCCAGCGCTGCCAGTGCGTCCGGGAGCGACATTCCGGCACGGACCGCCGAGGCGAGGTTGTCGACGGCCTCGGGCCACACCTCGGCGAACTCCCGCTGTCGACGGCGGGCCCGACCTGAGACCACCGTGACGGGCAGGCCGGCCCCCATCAGGCCGAACGCGATCGCGACCGGAGCGGTGTGCGACACAACCTGGATGAGCAGGGCGGTCACCAGACCGCAGCCCGCACACAGGGCAGCGAATCCGGCAACCGGCACCTCGCCGAGCCCGGCTCGCGCGAGCTGGTGGGCGATCCGGCCCTCCACCCGGGCGGTACGCCGGGGCCCGCGCGGCAGCGTGAAAGCAGACCAGACCAGCATCAGCCCGATGCCCACGCCCAACCCCACGAGCGCGCCCATCAGCGACCCTCGTTGAGCAGGTGGTGCACATCGACGCCGACCCGCTCGAAGAGCTCGGGTCGCGGTGGCATGCCGTTGGCGCGCCTCAGCTCGGGTCCGCGCCGCTCGAAGATCGACTCGGTCTCGATGATGTCGTTCTCCACCCGCCCCGGCACGCCGACGATCTCGTTGACCCGGCGTACGCCCTGGGTGTCCACCCCGAGATGTACGACGAGGTCGACCGAGGCCGCCACCGTCGGGACCACGAAGCGAGCCGAGATGTTCTCACCTGCGAGCAGCGGCAGGGTGCACATCTTCACCAGCGCCTCGCGCGCACTGTTGGCGTGGATCGTGCACATGCCGGGCAACCCGGCGTTGAGCGCGAGCAACAGGTCGAGGCACTCCTCGGACCTGACCTCGCCCACGATGATGCGGCTCGGGCGCATTCGGAGGCTCTCCTTGACCAGGTCGCGCAACCGGATCTCGCCGGTGCCCTCGAGCCCGGACTGCCGGGTCTGCATGGGCACCCAGTCAGGATGTGGAAAGCGCAGCTCGAAGACTTCCTCCGCCGAGACCACCCGGTCGCCGCCCGGGATGGCGGCGGCCAGACAGTTGAGCATCGTCGTCTTGCCGGCCTGCGTGCCGCCGGCCACCAGCACGTTGAGGCCCGCCCGCACCGCGGCCTCCAGGAAGGCTCCGGCGCGCGGGCT
>JAOPXM010000217.1 GCA_025965125.1 Nocardioides sp. | reverse complement strand
CACTACGCAGTGTTCAAGCACATGACCGTGGCCAAGAACGTCGCGTTCGGCCTCGAGATCCGCAAGCGGCCGAAGGCCGAGATCGCCGAGCGGGTCGAGGAGCTGCTCAAGCTCGTCCACCTCTCGCAGTTCTCCCACCGGATGCCCTCGCAGCTCTCGGGTGGTCAGCGTCAGCGGATGGCGCTGGCCAGGGCGCTCGCCGTGGAGCCGAAGGTGCTGCTGCTCGACGAGCCGTTCGGCGCGCTCGACGCCAAGGTCCGCAAGGAGCTGCGCGACTGGCTACGCCGGCTGCACGACGAGGTGCACGTGACGACGGTGTTCGTGACCCACGACCAGGAGGAGGCCCTCGAGGTCGCCGACGAGATCGTGGTCATCAACGACGGCCGGGTCGAGCAGATCGGTGCCCCCGACGAGCTCTACGACACCCCGGCGAACGACTTCGTGATGACGTTCCTCGGCGAGGTCACGACGCTGGGCGACGTGACCCTGCGGCCGCACGACATCGAGGTCTCGGTGACCCCGACGCTCGCCGGTGCGACGGCCGGCACGGTGACCCGGATGCTCCGGATCGGGTTCGAGGTGCGCACCACCGTGACCACCGATGCCGGGATCGAGGTGACGGTCCTGATGACCCGAACCCACGCCCGTCAGCTCGGGGTCGAGCACGGCTCGAAGGTGTGGCTCACGGCCGCGTCCGGTGCGACGACGGTCCCCGCGATGCGGGCCAGCGAGCTCGAGGCGCCGATCGCCGCGGTGAACGTCGCCGGCTGATCCGTCAACGCAGGGACTCGGCACGGCTCTTGAGGCCGGCCGCGTGGCGAGCGAACCCCTCCGCCACGCGGTCCGGCCCGGCCAGCTTCACCAGTGGGCCGGAGAACTCCTCGACGGTGTCGTACGACGTGGGCTCACCGGCGCGCTGGGTCAGCCGCTGGTGGCGCACGCCACGGACGAGTCCGAGCCGTGAGGGAAGCCCCTCGTAGGCATACGAGAGCGTCGCGGTCGTGACATGGCCGTCGGTCACCGGTCCCTCGAGTCCGCTGATGCGCTCGGGGGAACGCGTCGTCCGGCCGTTGGCCCAGCGGACATGCAGGACGATCGGGTTGCCGACCGCCGGTGGGGTGGCGCTCTCGACTCGCTCGACGAACGGGTTCCACTCGGCGTACGCCTCCGTGTCGAGCATGATCGCCCACACCAGCTCGAGGGGAGCCTCGATCTCGATCGAGGCCGACGGGCGGACAGAGGGCACGACCCCAGCGTATGGGCCCGCCCACTTGGAGTGTCCCCAACTATCTTGTCCTCGTGGCAGGGCCCGAGGCATTCGACGTGGTCGTGGTCGGCGCTGGACCGGCCGGGTCGGCGGCTGCCGCGGCGGCCGCTGCCGGCGGAGCCAGGGTCGCGCTCCTCGACCGGTCCAGGTTCCCCCGCTACAAGACCTGTGGGGGCGGGCTGATCGGTCCGTCGCTCGCGGCCCTGCCCCGGGGGTTTCCGGTTCGGGCGGCGATCCGCGAGGCGTCGTTCACGCTGGCCGGGTCCCGGCCGGTGCTTCGCTCCTCCGATGACCCGATCATCCGGACGGCCACTCGAGCCGAGCTGGACGACTGGCTGGCGCGCCAGGCGGTCGCGGCGGGAGCAGAGTTCCGGAACCCGTGCGCGGTCCGTGCGGCCGAGGTCGGCGAGGACGAGGTGCTGCTCGACACCGACGAGGGTTCGCTCACCTCCCGCGTGGTGGTGGCGGCAGACGGCGCCTCCGGCCGGCTGTCCCGCCTCGTCGGGGTGACCACCTCCCAGGTCGACCTGGGGCTGGAGGTCGAGCTCGCGGCGGGTCCGCGCGCGGACGAGTGGGCCGAGCGGATCCACCTGGACTGGGGCCCGATCCCGGGCTCCTATGCCTGGGTCTTCCCCAAGGGGGACACGCTCACGGTCGGGGTGATCGCCGGCCGTGGTCGGCCCGACGAGACGCGGCGCTACCTGGCCGACTTCCTGGCCCAGCAGCGGATGACCGGTCTACGGGTGGTCCACGAGTCCGGCCACCTCACCCGTTGCCGGACCCCCGAGTCCCCGATCGCGCGCGGGCGGCTCCTCGTCGCTGGGGACGCGGCCGGCCTCCTCGAGCCGTGGACCCGGGAAGGCATCTCGTTCGCGCTCCGGTCGGGACGGATCGCCGGCGAGGTCGCCGCCCGTGCAGCGCTGGCGGACGAGGACCCCGAGACGCTCGGCACGACGTACGCAGAGTTGCTTGCCGTGGACCTCGTCCCCGAGATGACCGCGGGAGCTCGGTGCCTGGCCGCCTTCGAGAGGCGCCCTGGTGCCTTCCACTGGCTGATCGGACGAACGGCGCCGGGCTGGGACGGTTTCCGTCGGCTGGTCAACGGCGAGACAACGCTTGACCGGGCCCTGCGCCACCGCTCGGTGCGGCTGGGCCTGCGGACCTTGGCAGGCCCCGCTCAGCGGTAGTTGGTGAACTGAACCGCGAAGTCGTAGTCCTGCTGCTTGACCAGCGCCTGCACGGCCTGCAGGTCGTCACGCTTCTTGGAGGAGATGCGGAGCTCGTCGCCCTGGATCTGGGCCTTGACGCCCTTGGGGCCCTCGTCGCGGATCAGCTTGGTGACCTTCTTGGCATCCTCGGAGGTGATGCCCTCCTTGAGGGCGATCGAGATCTTGCTCTCGCGACCCGACTGCCGCGGCTCGGAGGCGTCGAGGATCTTCAGGCTCTGGTCACGCTTGACGAGCTTGCCCTTGAACACGTCGAGGACGGCAGTCGCGCGGTCGTCGGCCGACGCCGAGATCTCGATCGCCTGGTCGCCCTGCCACTCGATCGAGGCACCGGTGCCCTTGAAGTCGAAGCGGGTCGCGATCTCACGAGCTGTCTGGCCGAGCGCGTTGTCGACCTCCTGCCGATCGATCTTGCTGACGATGTCGAACGATGCGTCGGCCATCTGGACTCCTCCATCTGCTGCGCCCGCGAGGGGCACTCACGTTTTCATCTGCCGGAGCGGCTGCGCTATTGTTTCGCCTTGTTGTCGCGGCGCCAAACGGCCCGATGACGGCACCTCGGCAGGTTGCCCGAGCGGCCAATGGGAACGGACTGTAAATCCGTCGGTGTATACCTACGAAGGTTCGAATCCTTCACCTGCCACGGACGCCCCCGGTCTCCACCGACCGGGGGCGTTCTTGCCGTGTGGGCCCCGGCGAGCGGTCTCGAGACCAGGACCAGTCCCTCTGAGCGCCGCGACAAGTCGAGATTGCTCCCGCGCCAGCGCACCGATGGCTAGCCTCACTGCGTGACTCGACGCAGGAGATGGCTCAACCGAGGTGTCCAGGCGGCCTGGCGATGGTTGGAGAGAACCGGCGAGATCGTCCCGGGCACCCGAGCCGCGGACGCCTTCGGGAGCCTCGGCGAGGGCAGCTGTATCGGCTTCCCCGCCGCGACGCTGATGGGCGTGGGTTCGATCCACATCGGGTCCGGGACGCTGATCGGGCGCCAGGTCACCCTGTCGGTGGGGTACGGCCCTGACGACACCCGCGCCCCCGAGCGCGGACTGGTCATCGGCGACCGCTGCGTGATCGGGGCCCGGACGAGCCTCACAGCGCACATCTCCATCGTCCTGGGCGACGACGTCTGGTGCGGCCAGGACGTGTTCGTCTCCGACGCCAGCCACGGATACCAGGATGCGGAGACCCCGATCGGTCGACAGTTCGGCGTCCATCAGCCGGTGACGATCGGGGCCGGCTCCTGGATCGGGCACAGCGCGATCATCCTGCCCGGCACGACCATCGGTCGGAACGTCGTGGTCGCCGCTGGTGCCGTGGTCCGTGGTGTCGTCGACGACAACGCAGTGGTCGGCGGGTCGCCGGCCCGGGTGCTCCGCCGGTTCGAGCCGGGCGTCGGCTGGGTGAGCGACGCCGGCGACGTACGCCCCGTGCTGCTCCCTCAGGCGATCGCGAGGTAGCCCGTGCAGAGCGCCACGACCTCGTCGAGGAACAGCTCGCGTGAGATCGCCGGTCCGTCGAGCACGTAGCGCACCGTGAGGTTCTCGATCGCCATCACCAGCACCCACGCGGTGGTGGCGTGGTCGGTCGAGCGGGTGGTGCCCGGCCGGGCGGCGAGGTACGCCATGACGAGCTCCCGGACGCGTTGCTCGAGAGCCCTACGACGGTCCAGGTTGCTGGCGGCGGGCAGGTCCTCGATGACGACCCGGAGCAGGTCGACGTTCGCGGCCAGGGCGTCCACGAGCGCGTTGGCGGTGGCCCGAATCATCGCAGGCCCGACATCGCCGAGTCGCTCGGTCAGCGCGCCGGCGACTCGGTCCGCCACGTCGTCGGAGTAGCGGTCGATCACCGCAGCCATGATGGCGGCCTTGTTGGGGAAGTACTGGTAGAGCGAGCCGGGGCTGATGCCGGCCTGGTCGGCCACCCGGTTGGTCGAGAACGCGTCGTAACCGTCGCGCAGCAGCACCTCGCGCCCGGCCGCGATGATCCGCTCGACCATGGCCCTCGACCGTTGCTGCTGCGGGTGCTTCCGGGGCGCGAGGGAGTGC
The DNA here is from genome assembly GCA_025965125.1 of Nocardioides sp. GTDB lineage: Bacteria > Actinomycetota > Actinomycetes > Propionibacteriales > Nocardioidaceae > Nocardioides. The sequence continues at coordinate 27,253 of JAOPXM010000217.1, read as the reverse complement.
TCACGGCGGGCCATGACGCGAATTGTATGCGAGTAATCGCTCGCGTCACGATGGTGGCATGAGCATCGCCGAGCAGTCAGCCGACCCGGAGGCCGAGCAGCGACGGCTCCCGACCAGGTTCCGCGAAGCGGAGGCGCGAGGGATCCGTCTGGGGCGGCCGCTGCGGGTGATCGGACGGGTGCGTGAGGTCGACGAGGACCTGATGCGGCAGATCGGCGAGCGACTCCTGGCTCGCGACGAGCTCGGTGCCGCGCTGGCGCATGCGATGAGGTTGCGAGCCGGTGCGCCCGGCCGCGTCACGATGGACGACTTCAACCAGGCGTTGCGCCACGGCATCGGGTCGGTCACGGAGCCGGCGGCGGCGTTGGTGGACCTGTTCGAGGTCGTCGACCGGGTCCCCGACTGGGTCGACTGGGACCTGCTGGACCGCGGTGCCCGCGTCTACAACCGGTTCGGCCAGAACGCCGCCGACGTGCTCCTGCAGCTGTCCCTCATCGGGGGTTACCGCTTCGGCGGACCGACCGACCTGCTCGTCGCGACCGGGGGGCTGACAGGCGGCACGACCCGCCGCCGGCTCGCCGAGACCCAGAAGTGGGTCACCTCCTTGTCCGAACCCGACTCGCTGCGCCGCGACGGCGAGGCCTTCCGGCTGACCCTGCACGTGCGAGTGATGCACGCGTTGGTGAACCACTCGTTCGAGCCCCGCTGGGACATGTCGCGCTGGGGTCTGCCGATCAACCAGTCGGACCAGGCCGCGACCCTCGGCCTCTTCGACGCCGTCCTGCTCATCGGGGTGCGCGCACTCGGGGTCCGGGTCTCGGGCGACGACTCGCGCGCGGTGATGCACCTGTGGAAGTACGTCGGCTGGCTGATGGGGGTCGACGAGGACTGGCTCGTCGACCTCGAGCGCGAGCGGCACCGGATCAACTACCACCTCCTGCTCTCGCAGGCCGACGTCTCCGAGGCCGGGCCGCAGCTGTCGCGGGCCATCATCGACGCGCAGAGGCACCTCCACTCCGGTCGGTTCGCGGGGACCCGTGGCCGCCTGGCCCGCGAGCGGACGCTGAGCATGCTCACCGTCTTCCTGGGTCCCAGGAGCATGCACGAGCTGGGCCTGCCGCTCCGACCGCCGTGGGCGGTGGCCTACGTCGTGGTGCTCAACACGCTGCGCTACCGGGTGCTCGGCGCCACGCCGTGGGGTCGGCGACGTCTGGACCGGTGGGGCAACCGCGTCACCGCTCGGGTGCTCAGGCTGTACTTCGGGGACGAACGGCACGACGTCGGTCGGCTGGACGTGTCGAAGGAGCGCGTCCCCGTTTGATCCGGCCCGCCGTGCCCAGCCGTCGCCGCCCGCTCAGGCGGGCTTGGCGTAGGCCGCGACTCCCGTGTCGAGCAGGACGCAGGGCTCGTCGCCCAGGGTCCAGGCGTCGTGGCCGGGTTCGAGCACACACACGTCGCCCGCGCCCAGCGTGACCTCGCGGCCGTCGTCGAACTGGACGGTCATCGCCCCAGACAGGCAGATGCCGGTGTGGTGGGTCTGGCAGGAGTCGGTCCCGGCGATCGGCTTCACGTCGTTCGACCAGCGCCAGCCCGGCTCGAAGACGCCGCGACCGAGGGTGAAGTCACCCAAGGTGACCACATCCATGTGGCCGTGGTCCTTGAAAGGGCGTCGCTCGTGCGGCGTCTCGATGTTCTGCATGCTGGGCATGGGTTCTCCTCTGCGAGCGGATCGGTTCACGCGGCCTTCGAAGGCGTCCGTGCCCGAGCCACTCCCGAGGTCGACCAACCACCGAGTCTCCTCCCTGAAACCCTCGCGCGCCATGGCCCGAGACGGCTGGGTCGACCATCGCGCCGGCCGGGCGTCGCGCCCGCCGGGCGTCGCGTTCAGTCGTCAGGGTCGGCTGGGCCCGCGTAGAACGCCGAGTCCTTGCGCGAGAGGATCTCGCGGCGCTCCTCGGGGCTCAGCGCCTCGACCTGGGCCACCACATCCGACGGGTATCCAGTGACCTCGGGCGCCTCCGCGAGCGGCACGATCGTGTGCACGATCCGGTCCGCGTAGACGTGCATCAGCGTGATCGCCTGGTGGCCGTCCACCCCCGACACGAAGCGCTCGATCGGCGCCGGGTCCGAGGTGTAGCAGCTGGCGGACGCAACCGAGACCGGGATCCCCGCGAACATCGAGTACGACGAGAAGTGGAAGTGGCCGCCGATGATCGCGCGGACGTCCGTGCCCTCGATGACGGCGGCCAACCCGTCCTGGTCGAGCAGCTCGATGATCTCCGCGGCCCGCAGCATCGGGACCGGAATCGGCGGGTGGTGCAGGGCGAGGACAGTGCCGCGCGGTGCCTGCGTCGCGAGCACGTCCGCCAGCCAGGCCAGCTGGTCGTCGGTCAGCTCACCGTGGTGGTAGCCCGGGACGCTGGTGTCCATGGCGACGATCCGCAGACCGTCCACGTCGTACACCCGGTCCTGGGGGGCCTCGGACTCCTCCCCGAACAGCCCGGCGGAGTACGGCGCCCGCTCGTCGTGGTTGCCCATCACCCAGACGACCTGAGCACCCATCGCAGCCGCGGCCGGCTCGACAAGCTCGCGGAGCCGGGCGTACGCCGCCGGCTCGGCCTTGTCCGCAAGGTCACCGGTGAAGACCAGGACGTCCGGCTTGGGGTGCACGTTCTCCAGACGCCCGAGCGCTCGCAGCAGTCCGGCCTCGGTGTCGATGACGCCGTACTGTCGGACGCCGTGCGCCCGCAGGTGCGGATCGCTCAGGTGGGCGATGGTGTGCGTGGGCGGGCGGTACTGACCGAACTGGCTGGGGTCCACGGTCGTCAGGCTAGATGCTCTCCGAAGGCTGAAGGTAGAACACCGGGATCAGCCGGTCGGTGCGCTCCTCGTACTTCGCGTAGTTGGGCCAGGTCCGAAGCATGACCTCCCACAGCCGGGCCCGCTCGTCGCCCTCGACCTCGCGTGCAGCGACCCGGAACGTCTTCCTGCCGACGCTGACCTCCGCTGCGGGTGCCGAGCGCAGGTTGCCCACCCACAGCGGCACCTTCGGTCCGCCGAAGTAGGAACCGGCGATCAGCCAGCCGTCCCCGTGCGGCACGCACAGCAGCGGCGTCGTACGAGGGATCCCGCTCTTGCGGCCCACGACGGTCAGGCTGAGGTTGGGGAGTCCGGCGATGTCGAGCAGGCTCACGCGGCCTCGCGAGATCCGCTGCAGCCGCGTGTCGAACCAGACGATCAGTGGCAGCAGCTTCGGCATCCAGGAGATCGCGCCGATGCGCACGGCAACCGGAGTGAGCAGTCCCATGGGCCAGAGGCTATCGAGCCGGCTGGATCCGTCCGGTGACGTCGCCCAAGGTGATCCGGCCCCCGCCGGTGCCGGGAGCGCTGTAGCGGAGGACCACCTCGTCGCCGTCCTCGAGGAACGTGCGCCCGTCGCCGAACGGCTCCTGCCCACCCCAGCTGAGCTCGAGGAACGATCCACGCTCGTCGGGGTCCGGACCGCTGATGGTGCCCGACCCGAACAGGTCGCCAGTGCGGAGCGAGGCGCCGTTGGACGTCAGGTGGGCCAGCATCTGGGCCGGTGACCAGTACATGGTCCGGTAAGGCGGCCGGCTGACGACCTCGCCGTTCAGGACGACCTCGACGTCGATGTCGAGGCCCCGGACGTGGCCGGGCCCGAGGTAGGTCAGCGGTGTCGGGTCCTGCACCGGCAGGTCACACCACGCCGCGTCGAGAGACGCCATCGGCGTGACCCAGTGGGAGATGGAGGTGGCGAAGGACTTGCCGAGGAACGGTCCGAGGGGGACGTACTCCCAGGCCTGGATGTCGCGGGCCGACCAGTCGTTGAGGCCGACGACTCCGAAGACGTGCTCGGAGAACGCGGCGTACGGCACCGGGTCGCCGAGCGCCGAGGGCGCTCCGACGACGAAGCCGAGCTCCGCTTCGATGTCCAGTCTTGCGCTCGGCCCGAAGGTCGGCTCGGAGTCGGCCGGGGCCCTGCGCTGCCCGCTCGGGCGGACCACCTCGGTCCCGGACGCGACGACGGTTCCGGAACGACCGTGGTAGCCCACCGGGAGGTGCTTCCAGTTGGGCAGCAGGGGCTCCTGGTCGGGCCGAAAGATGCGGCCGACGTTGGACGCGTGGTGCTCCGAGGCGTAGAAGTCGACGTAGTCGCCGACCTCGATCGGCAGGTGCAAGATGGCGTCGGCAAGGGGGATCGAGGCTGCTCCTGAGACGACGAGGCCGGCTACCTCCTCGCGGGTCTGCCGCCAGACCTCGGGGCCCAGGGCCAGGAACTGGTTGAGCGATCGAGCTGCGAACTCGGGCCGCCCGGTCGCCGCGTACAGGTCGATGACGGTGTCCTCGAAACGGACGCCGACGCGGCGTTCTCCACCGGCGGCCGAGAACACGCCGTACGGCAGGTGGTCGATCCCGAAGCCGCTCATCGGATGAGTCCCAGCGACTGCAGGTCGGCCAGCGGTTCGTCGACCGAGCAGGAGCCGAACGACGTGAACCAGCGCCGGGCTCCGCCCAGGTCGAGCTCGCCGGCCAGTGCCACGAGAGCTGCCCCGTCCCGTAGCTCGAGGGCGGCGACGGCGTCCGGCACCGCTGCGCCGTCGAACAGCAGGCGGGTCGCGATCAGGACGTTGAGGAACCCGTGGTGCTCGAAACCGTCCTCGCCGGTGTGCCGGACGGCCCGGTGGAGTCCGGCCGTGCACTTGAACGGGGTCTCCCGGTCGAGCGCGGCGTCGATCCAGCGGGCGAGGGCGTGCGTCGCGGGGAACGCCTCCTCCTCGAGCCCGCCGGTGCGGAACTTCAGGCGAAGTCCCGCGGCCGCCACCTCGTCGGCAGCGGCCATCCAGCTGCCTGTCGAGCCGACGTGGGGGAGCTCGACGTACACCGGCACGTCCTCGCGAAGAGCGCCGTCGGCGCGGGCCGCGTCGACTGCCGTGGACACCCGGCGGGCGTTGCCCACCAGGTCGTCCGGGTCCCTCAGTGCGATCTCGAGCCCGGCTAGCTCGAGCCCGAGCCTCGCGCAGAGGCCCGCCGGGCCGGCGAGCTGCCCCGCCCCGCCCGTGCTGACCACCGAGAGGCGCGCGGCAGTGCCGCGCAACAGGGGCAGATCGGTGTCGCGGACCACGAACGAGCCGACCAGGTCGGCGTACGTCGCTTCGCGGCGCGCCACATGCGCCGCGGCCGCATCGAGGAGCGGCGCGTCCCCGGGGGGGAAGATCGCTGCGTCGTCGACCAGTGCGGTCCACTCGGCTTCCAGTGAAGGCGTCACCCGACTACCCTAACCAGTGAGCACATATCGGACGAATGCGTTCGGTTATCGAACACGGAGGAATGATGGCGCACTACCGGCAGGTGGGTGAGGTCCCGGCGAAGCGGCACACCCAGTTCCGCGATCCCGAGGGTCACCTCTACTACGAGGAGCTGATGGGCGAGGAAGGCTTCTCCTCCGACTCGTCCCTCCTCTACCACCGGGGCGTGCCCTCCGCGATCGTGGCCTGCGAGGTCTGGGAGCTGCCCGACCAGTCGCGCACGCCCAACCACCCGCTCAAGCCGCGACACCTCAAGCTCCATTCCCTCTTCGACGCCGCGGCGGACGCGGTCACGGGTCGCCGCCTGGTGCTGGGCAACAACGACGTCCGCATCTCGTACGTCGTCACGGGCACCGCGGCGTCGCCGCTCTACCGCAACGCGATCGGCGACGAGTGCGTGTACGTCGAGTCCGGCAGCGGGACCGTCGAGACCGTCTTCGGCACCTTGGCCTACCGGCAGGGCGACTACGTCCTGATCCCGCGCGCCACGACGCACCGCTGGGTTCCGGCGGAGGAGTCCCGGCTCTACCCGATCGAGGCGAACAGCCACGTGGCGCCGCCGAGGCGCTACCTGTCCCGCTACGGGCAGCTGCTCGAGCACGCGCCGTACTGCGAGCGCGACCTGCACGGCCCGACGGAGCTCCAGTCCACCGGATCCGACGAGCCGGCGACGGACGTCGAGGTGCTGGTCAAGCACCGGACCTCGGCCGGCATCGTGGGCACCGCGATGACGTATGCGACGCACCCGTTCGACGTCGTGGGTTGGGACGGCTGCCTGTACCCCTACACGTTCAACATCGACGACTACATGCCGATCACCGGCAAGATCCACCAGCCGCCCCCCGTGCACCAGGTGTTCGAGGGCCACAACTTCGTGATCTGCAACTTCCTGCCGCGCAAGGTGGACTACCACCCGTTGTCGATCCCGGTGCCCTACTACCACTCGAACGTCGACAGCGACGAGGTGATGTTCTACGTCGGTGGCGACTACGAGGCGCGCAAGGGATCTGGCATCGGCGTCGGGTCGATCTCGCTGCATCCCGGCGGCTACGCCCACGGTCCGCAGCCGGCCGCGATCGAGGCATCCCTGGGCGCGGAGTTCTTCGAGGAGTCGGCGGTCATGGTCGACACGTTCGCCCCGCTCGACCTCGGCGAGGGCGGGCTCGCCGCCGAGGACCCGGCGTACGCCTGGACCTGGGCCGGCCGGGGTCCCGACCCCGGCGACGACCCCGCGGTCTTCTCCAACTCCTGACGCCTGCCGGGCGCCCCTAGTCGTTCAATTGCTGGGAAAGGGACCTGCTTGCGGGCAGAACAGGGCGCTTTCCGTTCAATTGAACGATTAGGCGCAGCCGGCGGTCTTCTCCAACCCTGACGACTGCCAGGCGCCCGTAGTCGTTCAATTGCTGGGAAAGGGACCTGCTTCCGGGCAGAACAGGGTGTCTTTCCGTTCAATTGAACGATTACGCGCAGCCGGCTCCCGGTCCAGAAAGCAGCGCGCCGCGCCGAGTCCCTGGAGATCAGGACCCGGCGCGGCTGCGGTTGCTGCTGGTGGAGTGACCGTCAGGCAGCGACGGCCTGTCCGGTGAGCTTCTTGTAGGTGTAGGCCGTGCCGATGAGCACGATCGGCACCGTGAAGATGGCGCCAACGACGCACACGATGAAGCCGGCGACGGCCACGAGACCGCCGACGATGTACCAGATCACGACGTTACCGAGGTTGTCCTTGACCAGGTTGACGCTCGCCTTGATCGCGTCCATCGGGGCCAGGTCCTTGTCGATCAGGAAGTAGAGCGAGAACTGCAGGAAGAACGCCGCAACGATCCCCGGCAGGTAGCACAGGATCAGGCCCACGGACACGATCGCCGTGGTGATCAGGCTGGTGATGACGACCGGACCGATCTTGTCGGTCTTGAACACCGTGGCCAAGACGAACGGCCGGCCCTCGGTGATGTCCAACGCGCCCCGGATGATGCCGGCGCCGATGATCTGGGCGATCAGGAAGAACAGGAACCCCATGATTGCGGTGGCGATCAACTGGACGAAGAATCCGCTGCCGTCGTTGCAGACCAAGTTGCTGTTGTTGTCGAAGTGGCATTCCGCCGGGCTGGTCAGGATGCTGCGAATGATGAAGCCGACGACCTCGAGGATCACGACACCGACCACCAGGATGACCCCGGCGATGATGATCTGGCTCATGTTGGCCTGGAACTTGGCCCACCCGTAGTTGAGGGCGTTGCCGATGCTCCATTCGTCTGTCGGCCCCGTCGGCGGAGCGCCGTACCCACCACCAGGCGGAGGCGGAGGCGGAGCGCCTCCAGGGTCCGAGAACGGCGGTGGCTGCGGGGGAACGCCGCCGCCGTCGGCCGGAGGGGGCGGCGGCGTGAGGGGCGGCTGATCCGCAGGCGGGCCGGCGGGAGGCTCGGGTGTCGACATCGAATGCTCCTTCAGTGCAGGGGGACGTCGATCGGCATGGTCCGTGCAGGAACAGCAGGACCAAATGCAAAGTAGCGGTCCTGAGCCACTTCGGACAGGTCTATGTGGGCTATGGCTTTGAGTCACCCGCAATCGGGTGGGTAACTGACGGGTATCAGCAGCCAGGGACGAGACAGGATGGCGCCATGGGACGACGCGCACACGACAGGGACATCGACGAGGCAGATGTCGAGGTCGGGCGACCGTCGCATGCGGCCGCGGGCGTCACGGCGGTGACCGTTGCCCTGAAGCGGGCGGTCGAGCAGATGGGTGTGGTCCGGTCCGGCCGGACCCTGTTGAAGCTGAACCAGACCGACGGCTTCGACTGCCAGGGGTGTGCCTGGCCGGACCCGGACCCGGAGCACCGCCACACCGCTGAGTTCTGCGAGAACGGCGTGAAGGCCGTCGCCGACGAGGCCACCCGCACCCTGCTGGACCGGAAGTTCTTCGCCGACCACCCGGTGGCCGAGCTCGCCGAGCACACCGACTACTGGCTCAACCGGCAGGGCCGGATCACCGAGCCCATGGTGCTGCGCGCGGGCAGCACCCACTACGAGCCCATCGACTGGGACTCTGCGTTCGACCTGATGGCCGGGCACCTGCGCGCGATCGAGCCGGACCAGGCGGTCTTCTACACGTCGGGCAAGGTCTCCAACGAGGCCGCCTACCTCTACCAGCTGTTCGCCCGGGCGTACGGCACCAACAACCTGCCCGACTGCTCGAACATGTGCCACGAGTCCACGTCCGTGGGGCTGGCCGAGGTGATCGGCATCGGCAAGGGATCGGTGTCGATGGAGGATGTCCACCACGCGGAGCTGATCGTGATCATGGGGCAGAACCCCGGCACCAACCACCCCCGGATGCTCACCGCGCTGGAGACCGCCAAGAAGAACGGCGCAAAGATCATCGCGATCAACCCCCTGAAGGAGACGGGGCTGGTCCGGTTCAAGAACCCGCAGACGCCGCGCGGGGTGCTCGGCCCCGGCACCGGCCTCGCCGACCTCTACCTCCAGATTCGCAGCAACGGCGATCTCGCCCTGTTGCAGGCCATCGGCTCGCTGCTGCTCCAGTGGGGCTGCGTCGACCGGGACTTCGTCGAGGGGCACACCGTTGGTTTCGAGCAGTACGCCGCGGCGCTCGGGGAGCTCGACTGGGACAAGGTGCTGGCGTCGACCGGCCTGCCCCGCGACCAGATCGAGGAAGCGGCCCGGATGTTCCGGGACTCCAGCCGAACCGTGACCTGCTGGGCCATGGGCATCACCCAGCACCACAACGCCGTCGCCACGGTGAAGGAGATCGTCAACCTGGCGCTCCTGCAGGGCAACATCGGCAAACCCGGCGCCGGCGTCTGCCCGGTCCGCGGTCACTCCAACGTCCAGGGCGACCGCACCATGGGCATCTGGGAGCGCGCGCCCGAGCACTTCCTCGACGCCCTGCGCGACGAGTTCGGGTTCGACCCGCCTCGCGAGCACGGCTACGACAGCGTCGCGGCGATCAAGGCACTCCGCGACGGCGACGCCAAGGTCTTCCTCGGGCTCGGCGGCAACTTCGTCTCGGCTGCACCGGACACCTCGGTGACCGAGGACGCCATGCGGGCGGCCGACCTGACCGTGCACGTGTCCACCAAGCTCAACCGCTCGCACGTCGTGCATGGCCGTGAGGCGCTGATCCTCCCGGTTCTCGGCCGCAGCGAGAAGGACCTCACCGGCGGCCAGGTCCAGAAGGTGACCGTCGAGGACTCGATGTCGTCCGTGCACACGTCGCACGGTCCGTTGAAGCCGGCGTCCAGGCACCTGCGGTCCGAGGTCGACATCGTCTGCACCCTGGCCCTGGCCACTCTCGGCGAGCACCAGCCCGTGCCCTGGGCGAGGTTTCGGTCCGACTACACCGAGATCCGCCGCTCGATCGCGCGGGTCGTCCCCGGTTGCGCGGCGTACGACGAGAAGGCGAGCCAGCCCGGGGGGTTCGTGCTGCCGCACCCGCCTCGCGACACCCGCACCTTCCCCACCAAGGTGAACCGCGCGATCTTCTCGGTGAGCCCGCTCGAGGTGCTGCAGGTGCCGGAGGGCCGACTGGTGCTGCAGACCATCCGATCGCACGACCAGTTCAACACCACCATCTACGGGCTGAGCGACCGCTACCGCGGCATCGAGGGCGGCCGCCGGGTGATCTTCCTGCACCGCGACGACATCGCAGCGCTCGGGTTCGCGGAGGGTGACCACGTCGACATCGTGAGCGAGTGGAAGGACGGTTCCGAACGCCAGGTCCCGACGTTCCGGATCGTCGCCTACGACCTGCCGCGGGGCTGCGCTGCGGCGTACTACCCGGAGACCAACCCGCTCGTGCCGCTGGAGCACACGGCGGAGGGCAGCAACCAGCCGGCGTACAAGTCCGTGATCGTCCGACTCGAGCGGTCCAGCGGTGGCCGCACCGGCGTGACACAGGCCAGTGACGCAAGTCGGGTGACTCCGGCGGGACGCGGCGACGAGAAGAAACGATCCGTGGAGCCGGACCAGCTGAGCTAGGTGTAGTTCCCCCACAGGTGATCGGCTCCGCGGTTCGGTCGACGGTCCCCGGGGGTCGATCCCGGCGAGTGCGTGGCGAGGCGCCCCGCGGCACACTTGACGGGTGAGCAACCCGGAGCGCGACCCAGATGTCATCACCTGTGAGACGAACCTCTCTGAGGCTGTCGAGATCATGACTCCGCGCGAGGTGCCGCTCGGTGGCCTGCGCGCGATGACCGTACGGCGCACGCTCCCGCAGCGGCACCGTTCGCTGATCGGTGCCTGGTGCTTCCTGGACCACTACGGCCCGAACCCGGTGGCCGAGACCGGTGGCATGGCGATGGCGCCACACCCGCACACCGGCCTGCAGACCGTGACGTGGCTGTTCACCGGCGAGGTCGAGCACCGCGACAGCGCGGGCAACCACGCGACGATCCGTCCTGGCGAGGTGAACCTGATGACCGCGGCGCGTGGCATCAGCCACTCGGAGGTGTCCACCTCTTCCACAACGGTGCTGCACGGAGCCCAGCTGTGGGTGGCGATTCCCGACGCCGACCGGAACGCCGAGCCGGGTTTCACCCACCACGCCCCGTCGCCGGTGGCCGGTCCCGACTGGGAGGCCCGGGTCTTCATCGGTTCGCTGCTGGGAGACACGTCCCCGGTCCCGACGTACAGCCCCATGCTGGGTGCGGAGCTGCTGCTCGAGCCCGGCGCGATCCTGGACCTGGACGTCGACCCGGCGTTCGAGCACGGCGTCCTCGTCGACAAGGGGACTCTCGAGGTCGCGGGCAGGCACGTGGACAAGGACGACCTGGCCTACGTCCCGCCCGGCAGCGGTCGGCTCGAGCTGCGTGCCCATGACGAGCCGGTCCGGTTGCTTCTGCTGGGTGGCGAGCCCTTCGGGGAGTCGATCGTCATGTGGTGGAACTTCGTGGGACGAACCCACGAGGAGATCGTGGGGTTCCGGGACGAGTGGCAGGCCCAGATCACCGCTGATGGCGCCCTCGTGGCGGACGGGCAGGGCCTGGCCGACGGCCGGTTCGGCGTCGTGGTCGGTGAGCACCTGGCGCCCATCCCGGCTCCCGTGCTCCCGAACGTCAGGCTCAAGGAGCGCAGATAGCCGGAGGTCAGCGGTTCGTCATCCCTGCCCCGTTGCCCACCTGCCGCGGGACCACGACAGTGGTCGCATGACCGACGAGCACGACTTCAGCGGCCTCAGGGCCACCTTCCTCAACTGCACACTCAAGCGGAGCCCCGAGCCGAGCCACACGCAGGGGCTGGTCGACGCCAGCGCAGGCATCATGCGCAAGCACGGCGTCGACGTGGACATCGTGCGGTTGATCGACCACGACGTGGCCACCGGGGTGTACCCCGACATGCGCGAGCACGGCTGGGAGAACGACGAGTGGCCGGACCTCTACCCGGGGATCCTGGCCAGCGACATCCTGGTGGTTGCCGGGCCGATCTGGCTGGGCGACAACTCGAGTGTCACCAAGAAGGCGATCGAGCGGATCTACGCGCTGAGCGGGATGCTCAACGACAAGGGCCAGTACCTCTTCTACGGCCGCGTGGCCGGATGCCTGATCACCGGCAACGAGGACGGCATCAAGCACTGTGCCCAGAACGTCCTCTACAGCCTCCAGCACGTCGGATACACGATTCCGCCGAACGCGGATGCCGGCTGGATCGGCGAGGCCGGTCCCGGGCCGTCGTACCTCGACCCCGGCAGCGGCGGTCCGGAGAACGACTTCACCAACCGGAACACGACGTTCATGACGTGGAACCTCCTGCACCTCGCGAAGATGCTGAAGGACTGCGGCGGTGTGCCGGGCTACGGCAACCAGCGCTCGGAGTGGGACGCCGGCACCCGCTTCGACTGGGAGAACCCCGAGTACCGCAGCTGACCTCCCGGGTTGTCGGTGCCGTGCGGCAGGATGCGAAGCATGGGACCCGTGACCGGCGAGGACGGCATCGACCGCTGCCCGTGGGCCGGTGGTCCCGGTGTCATGCGCGACTACCACGACACCGAGTGGGGCAACCGCGCGCACGGTGAGGCGGCCTACCTCGAACGCCTGACCCTCGAGGCGTTCCAGTCCGGGTTGTCGTGGTCGACGATCCTCAACAAGCGGGAGGCGTTCCGCGAGGTGTTCGCCGGGTTCGACGCCGAGGCGATCGCGGCCTTCGACGACGCCGACGCGGCCCGCCTGATGAACGAGCCGCGCATCGTGCGCAACCGGCTCAAGATCGCTGCCGCGATCACGAACGCCCGGGCCACCGTGGCGCTGCGCGAGCAGGGGGGACTCGAGGCGTTCGTGCTGTCGTTCGCTCCCGACCGACCACCCGCCCCGACCACGACCGCTGAGATGACGACGACTTCGCCCGAGTCGGTCGCGCTGTCCAAGGGCCTCAAGAAGCGGGGCTTCGCGTTCGTCGGGCCGACCACGATGTTTGCGCTGATGGAGGCCATCGGGGTCTTCGACCCGCACCTGGTCGGCTGCCACCGCAGGGGTGCCGGCGGCGCCTAGATCGGGGCTGTGACCGGGGCGCCCGTGTGCCCGACGACGTCCTCGAGCAACACACCGGGCGCCAGCTCGACCACCTGGAACGAGCCCGCGTCGACGTCAAAGACGCCCTGGTCGGTGATGACCCGCTGGACCACGGCGCGTCCGGTGAGCGGCAGGTCGCAGGCGGTGCGGAGCTTGGGCGAGCCGTCACGCGTCGTGTGCTCCATCAGCACCAGCACCCGGTCGGCGCCGTGCACGAGGTCCATGGCTCCGCCCATGCCCTTGACCATCTTGCCGGGCACCATCCAGTTGGCCAGGTCGCCCGTCGCCGACACCTGCATGCCGCCGAGGACGGCAACGTCGAGGTGGCCGCCGCGAATCATCGCGAAGCTGGTGGGGGAGTCGAAGTACGACGCCCCCGGCAGCACCGTGACGGTCTCCTTGCCCGCGTTGACCAGGTCGGGGTCGACCTCGTCGTCGTACGGGTACGGCCCGACGCCCAGGATGCCGTTCTCCGCATGCAGGACCACCGTCGAGGCGGGCGGCAGGAAGCCCGGGATCAACGTGGGCAGGCCGATGCCGAGGTTGACGTACTGCCCGTCGTGGAGCTCGGCGGCGGCTCGGGCGGCCATCTCGTCGTGGGTCCAGGCCATCTCAGCGCTCCTCGCCGGGGCGCGGGGTTGTCGTCAGCTTCTCGATCTGCTTGCGGGCTGCCTGGTCCGGGGTGAGCTCGACGACTCGCTGGACGAAGACCCCTGGCAGGTGGACGTCGTCGGGTTCGATGGCGCCGGCGTCGACTACTCGCTCGGCCTCGACGATCGTGAGGCGCCCGGACATCGCCGCCGCCGGGTTGAAGTTGCGGGCGGCCGCGTGGAAGACACAGTTGCCGTGCCGGTCCGCGAGCGCGGCGCGCACCAGGGCGACGTCCGCGACGATCGCCTCCTCGAGGACCATCTCGCGGCCGCGGAACGTGCGGACCTCCTTGGGCGGAGACACGACCGCGACCCCGCCGTGGCCGTCGTACCTCCACGGCAGCCCACCCTCGGCCACCATCGTCCCCACGCCCGTCGGCGTGAAGAACGCTCCGATCCCGGCCCCACCAGCTCGCAGCCTCTCGGCGAGGGTGCCCTGCGGGGTGAGCTCCACCTCAACCTCCCCGGCAAGGTACTGGCGGCCGAACTCCTTGTTCTCCCCGACGTATGACGCGACCACGCGTCTGATGCGACGGGCCTCGAGCAACAGTCCAAGACCGGCTCCGTCGACGCCGCAGTTGTTCGAGATCACGGCGAGGTCCGAGGCGCCCTGGGCCAGCAGCGCATCGATGAGGAACCACGGGATGCCCGAGAGCCCGAATCCGCCCACGGCGATGCTGCTCCCGTCGGCGATGTCGGCCACCGCGTCGGCGGCCGAGGCGACGACCTTGTCCAGGGCGCGCGGACCGAGGGGGGTCTCCCGACCGCTCATCGGACGGCCTCGAAGACAGCGGCCAGTCCCTGGCCACCACCGATGCACATCGTCTCCAGGGCATATCGCCCGTCGCGTCGCGGCAGCTCGTGCGCCAATGTCGCGAGAATCCGGGCGCCGGTGGCCCCCACCGGGTGGCCGAGGGAGATTCCGGAGCCGTTGGGATTCAGGCGCTCCTCCCGGGCGTCGATCCTCCACTCGCGCAGGCACGCGAGCACCTGGGCCGCGAACGCCTCGTTGAGCTCGATCAGGTCGAGGTCGGCGAGCTCGAGCCCCGCCCGCCCGAGGGCGGCGGCGGTTGCGGGGACCGGTCCGATGCCCATCACCTCGGGGCCGACGCCGGCGACCGCCCACGACCTCAGGGCGAGGACGGGACGCAGGCCGCGCCGGTCCGCCTCGGCCCGGGTCGTGACGACGCACAGGGCCGCACCGTCGTTCTGTCCGCTGGCGTTGCCCGCGGTCACCGTGGCTGCCTCATCCACCTGCAGCCGGATCGGTCGCAGCGCCGCCAGATCTTCGACAGTGGTGCCGGGACGGGGGTGCTCGTCGCGCTCGACGACCACGTCCGGGCGGCCGCGCCTTCCGGAGACGGTGACAGGCACGAGCTCGTCCGCGAACCGGCCCGCCTCGTGGGCAGCCACTGCGCGCTGCTGGGACCGGGCGGCGAGCTCGTCCTGCTCTTCCCGGGAGATGGCGTACTCGCGCCGGACGTTCTCGGCGGTCTCGATCATCCCCCCGGGCACCAGGTGGAACCGGCCGCCAGCGGTCTCGCGGGCCCGGTCGAGGCGGTCCATCAGCTCGATGCCGCCGGCCCGGACCCCGGTCCGCAGCCCGAGGGCATAGTGCTCCACCTGGGACATGGACTCGGCGCCTCCGGCCACGACGACCGCGGCCGCGCCCGTGGCGACCTGCCCAGCGGCGTACAGCACCGCCTGCAGCCCGGAACCGCATCGGCGGTCGACCTGGAGGCCGGGTACGCCGGTGCCGAGACCGGCGTCGAGCGCCGCGACCCGTCCGATGGCCGGCGACTCGCCATTCGGGTAGCACTGGCCGAGCACCACGTCGTCGACGTCGCCCTCGCCCAGACCGGTGCGGCTCACCAGCTCCTGGAGCACGACGGTGGCGAGCTCCACGGCACTGAGGGACGCGAGGGCGCCGCCCTGGCGTCCGACTGGCGTGCGGAGCGGCTCGCAGATCACGACATCGTTCATGGCCACCCACGCTACGGCCCAAGGTTGATATCCTGAAGTACCTGTTTCAAGCACAATCGAGATGTCTGGAGTATGAATCCGATGGAGCTACGGCACCTGAGGTACTTCGTGGCGGTTGCCGAGGAGCGGCACTTCGGTCGCGCTGCCGCCCGCCTCCACATGGCCCAGCCGCCGCTGTCGCAGCAGATCCGCAATCTCGAGGACGAGCTCGGCACGATGCTGCTGCACCGCACCACCCGCCGGGTGGACCTGACCCACGCGGGTCAGGCGTACCTGCTGCGGGCCCGCGAGATCCTGGCCTCCGTCAGCGCCGCCGGCGAGGAGGCGCAGCGGGTCGCCTCCGGACTCGAGGGCCGGGTGGTCATGGGGTGCGTCGGCTCGGCGACGTACAGCCTGCTGCCCGCGCTGGCCCGAGCCCTGCGCGAAGAGCTTCCGGGCATCGACTTCGGCTTCCGCGGCGAGATGCTGGTCCCCGACCAGGTGGCCGCCCTGCGCGCGGGTGACCTGGACATGGCGCTGCTCCGGCCCCCGATCGACGACACCCGCCTCGCAATCACCAAGCTGCGCACCGACCGGCTCGTCGTGGCGCTTCCCGAGGGACACCGGCTCACCCGCCGCACCCGCCTGCGCATCGATGACCTGCGCGAGGAGGCCTTCATCGTGCACGCCGGCCGCGGCCGCTCGGCCATGGACGAGCTGGTGACGTCGCTGTGCCATGAGGCGGGGTTCCAGCCCCGCGTCGCACACGAGGTGGCCGAGAGCTCGACACTGGTGGCGTTCGTGGCCGCAGGCCTGGGCATCGCGATCGCACCGGAACCGGTCAGAAGCCTCGGCGTCGCCGGCACGACGTACCGGCTACTGTCCGGGCGTTCCGCCCGGATCGACCTCGCGGCCGGGACCCGGGCCGACGACGACGCGCCACACCTCGGTCGGGTCCTGTCCGTGCTCCAACGAGTGGTGGCCTCGGCTGGGACACTGTCCGCGTGATCACCGGGCTGACCTGGCTCCTCGCCTGCCAGCTGGCCGGTGAGCTGCTCGTCAGGTTGACCCACGCCCCCGTGCCGGGTCCGGTCGTCGGGATGCTGCTGCTGTTCGTGCTCCTGCAGGCGCAGCGGGCCGGCGAAGACGCGTCGGTGGTCCGCACGGCCGATGTCCTGCTGCGACACCTCCAGCTGCTCTTCGTGCCTGCGGGCGTCGGGATCGTCGTCTACCTGGGCACGATCCGCCATGACGCCCTGCCGATCACCGTCGCGCTGCTCGGCTCCTGGCTCGCCGGCCTGGCCGTGGTCGGGTGGACGACCGTGCTGCTCGAGCGCGCCCTCGACCGGCGGGGAAGTCGGTGAGCGACACCTGGGCCTGGCTGGCCCATTCGCCGATCTTCCTGCTGCTGCTCACGCTGCTCGGCTACCAGCTCGGCCGTGGGCTCCGCGAGCGCACCGGTGGGCACCCGCTCGCCCAGCCGGTCCTGGTCGCGATCATCGTGGTTGGGACCACGATCTCGCTCGTGGACGTGGGCTACGCCGACTACCGCAACGGCACCGAGCTGATCGCGTTCTGGCTGGGCCCGGCGACGGTCGCTCTCGCCGTACCACTGCACCGCCAGGCGCGCCGGCTGCGCGGCTTCATGACCCCGATGCTGGTGGCGATACCTGTGGGAGCAGTCGTCTCTGTCGCGACCGGCATCCTGCTGGTCCGCGTCTGCGGCGGGGGCGAGCTGCTTGCCCGGACGATGGCGCCCAAGGCGGCCACGACCCCGGTGTCCATCGCGGTGTCGGACGGCATCCACGGGTTGCCACCCCTGACCGCTGTCCTGACCATCGTCGCCGGGATCCTCGGCGCCGTTGCCGGTCCCGCCGTGCTGACGCTGCTGCGGGTGCGCGACCGCCGTGCCCGAGGACTCGCGCTCGGCGCGGTCTCGCACGGGATCGGCACGTCGCGGGCCCTCGTCGAGGACCAGACGGAAGGCGCCTTCGCCGGCCTGTCGATGGGCCTCACGGCGCTGGCGACCAGCATCCTCGTGCCGCTCCTGGTGGCGCTGCTTCTCTGAGGGTTCGCTGACTTCGCAACGTCCCTCACTCTCGCCGGGACGTCAGTAGCGTGTCGCCCATGACGCACGTGCACGCCTTCGGCGACGACGCTCTGGCAGACCTCGACGCCGTCGGCCTGGTCGCCGCTCTCCATGCCCGGCAGGTCTCTGTTCGCGACGTGGTCGACGCCGCGATCGCCCGTGTCGAGAAGGTGAACCCTCAGCTGAACGCGGTGGCGTACGCCGCCTACGACCGGGCCCGCGCGGAGGCGAAGAACCCCCGTGGTGGCTTCTTCGCCGGCGTCCCCACCTTCATCAAGGACAACGTCGACGTGCAGGACATGCCGACCCAGCAGGGCTCCGACGCCTTCGAGGCCCGGGCCGAGGTCCGCGACGGCGACCTCGCCCGCATGTTCCTCGCCACGGGCCTCATCCCCCTCGGCAAGAGCCAGCTGTCGGAGTGGGGCTTCATCCCGTCCGCCGAGCACCCCCGGCTGGGGTCGGTGCGAACGCCGTGGAACCTCGGCTACACCGCCGGTGGCTCGTCCTCCGGCTCGGCCGCCCTGGTGGCGGCCGGCGCCGTACCCCTCGCGCACGCCGTCGACGGTGGCGGCTCCATCCGCATCCCCGCCGCGGTCAACGGCCTCGTCGGCCTGAAACCGACCCGCGACCGGCTGGCCCAGGACAAGCAGCTGCGGGAGATGCCGATCCGGATCATCTCCGACGGGGTGGTCACCCGGTCCGTGCGTGACACGGCGGCGTTCTTCCGGGAGGCCGAGAAGGTCTACCGGGCCCTGCACCTGCCGCCGGTCGGGGACATCACCCGACCGGGGCGGCGGCGGCTCAGGATCGCCATGCACACCGCAAGTGCGGGCGCGGATGCGACGCCCGAGGTGGCCGACCTGACGGCCAAGACCGCGGCGCTGCTGGAGGAGCTCGGCCACCACGTCGAGGCGGTCGACTCGCCTGCGAACGACTCGTTGAAGGACGACTTCACGCTCTACTGGTCGCTGCTGGCGATGTTCGTCGTGACGACCGGCCGGGCGCAGCACGGGCGCACGTGGGACGCGACGAAGCTCGACAACTTCACCCACGGACTGGCCCGGCATGCTCGCCGCAACCTGCATCGTCTCCCGGGCGCCATCTTCAGGCTCAAGCGGTCCGTGCGCCAGTCGGAGGCCCTGTTCGCGTCGTACGACGTGATCCTGACCCCGACCCTGGCCCGGGAAACGCCGCCCGTCGGCTGGCTCGACCCGACTCAGGACTACGACACGATCATGGACAGGGTTGCCCAGTGGGTGTCGTTCACGCCCTGGCAGAACGTCACCGGTGAGCCGGCGATCTCGCTCCCCCTCGCCACGACGGACGCGGGGCTGCCCCAAGGGATGATGTTCGGCGCCGCGACCGGCCGAGAGGCCACCCTCCTGGAGCTCGCCTACGAGCTCGAAGAGGCCCGCCCCTGGGCGCGGATCCAGGACTGAATTGCATCGTTCCGGCGAGCGCCCCAGGGGTTTGCAGGAGGCTGGAAACGAGCGCCCCGGGGCGATTTCTCGTTCGTCCGTTCCCCTGTGTATCGTTCTCCGTCGTTGCCCCTTTAGCTCAGTCGGTAGAGCGTCTCCATGGTAAGGAGAAGGTCTACGGTTCGATTCCGTAAAGGGGCTCTGGGATCGGGTTGTGCGGCCAGATATTCTGGCTGCACGACCCTGCCCGTGTGGCGGGGTAGCTCAGGTGGTTAGAGCACACGGCTCATAATCGTGGTGTCGCGGGTTCGAGTCCCGCCCCCGCTACTCAGCTTCACCCGACCGCCAGCAGGACCCGCAGCACCGCAGCACCCACTCCGACGAAGGATTCCCCGTGGCCAGCAAGAGCTCCGACGTTCGCCCCAAGATCACGCTTGCGTGCGTGGACTTCAAGGAGCGCAACTAAAACACCAAGAAGAACCGCCGCAACGACCCCGACCGCATGGAGCTGAAGAAGTTCTGCCCGCGTTGCCGCGCCCACACCGAGCACCGCGAGACCCGCTGACGCTCGCTGCACCGGCTCACCACTGACCCGCCCGCGTGTTGTGGGCGGGTCAGCGTATTTTGGGCGGGTGCCCGTGGACCAGACGCTCATCGGCCGGGTCTTCCCGGCGACCAAGCCGTACTCCGTGTCGGAGGAGAAGGTGCGCGAGTTCGTCACCGCCACCGGTGGGACCTACGACGGGGGAGCGGCACCGGCGACGTTCCCCATCGTGCTCGCGTTCGACGCGATGAACGCGTTCCTCGAGGCCGAGTCGATCGACCTGTTCCGCATCGTCCACGGCGAGCAGAAGTTCAGCTACCAGCGCCCGGTCCGCCCCGGCGACGTCCTCATTGCCACGCTGAGCGTGGCAAGCCTGCGCCAGATCGGGGGCAACGACATCATCGGCACCACGAGCGAGATCACCGACGAGGCCGGCGCACTCGTCTGCGCGACGAGCGCAACCCTCGTCCACCGTGCGGCAGCCGAATGACGCTCCCGACGCAGACCTACACGATCACTCGCGCCGACCTGGTCCGGTACGCCCAGGCGAGCGGTGACCACAACCCCATCCACCAGGACGAGTCCGTCGCCCTCAGTGTCGGACTGCCTGGTGTCATCGCCCACGGCATGTTCACGATGGCCCTGGCTGCGCGGGCGGTGACGACCTGGTTCCCCGACGCCGAGGTGCTCAGCTTCGGCTGCAAGTTCACCAACCCGGTGGTGGTGCCGGCTGACCGTGGTGTCGACGTCGAGGTGGCCGGCGAGGTGAAGCCGGGCGACGACGGGCTCACCACGGTGGTGCTCACCGTCACGTGCGGCGGCCTGAAGGTGCTCGGCATGCCCAGGGCCGTGGTCCGTGCCTGAACGTCTCGCCGACCACACCACCCTCCGCCTGGGCGGGCCGGCGCGCGCCTGGGTCACCGCGAGCACCGAGCAGGAGCTCATCGACGCCGTGTCCTCGGCCGACTCGGCCGGGGAGCCCGTCCTCGTGCTGGGCGGTGGCAGCAACCTGGTGGTCGCGGACGAGGGGTTCGCCGGCACCGTCGTCGAGGTCGGCACGCGCGGGATCGTCTCGGACGCCGAGGACGGCGTGAGCTGTGGCGGGGTCATCGTGACCGTCGCTGCCGGGGAGAGCTGGGACGACCTGGTGGCGCAGGCCGTCGAGCGCGAGTGGGTCGGTGTGGAGGCGCTCTCGGGGATCCCGGGGCTCGTCGGTGCCACGCCCATCCAGAACGTCGGCGCCTACGGGCAGGAGGTCTCCCAGACCATCGCGTCGGTCCGTGTCTGGGACCGCCGCCTGCGGGGCGTGCGCACCTTCGCCAGCGCCGACTGCGGCTTCGGCTACCGCACCAGCAGGTTCAAGGCCGATCCCGGTCGACACGTCGTGCTGTCGGTCGACTTCCAGTTCCCCCGGGGCAGCCTCGGCGCCCCGGTCGCGTACGCCGAGCTGGCGCGGGCCCTGGGGGTCGACCAGGGCCAGCGGGCACCGCTGCGTGACGTCCGCGACGCCGTCCTGGGCCTGCGCCGTGGCAAGGGCATGGTGCTCGACGCCGCCGACCACGACACCTGGAGCGCCGGATCGTTCTTCACCAACCCGGTGGTTCCCCCCGACTCCGTGCCTCCGGGTGCCCCGGCCTGGCCCCAGGACGACGGGGTGAAGACGAGTGCGGCGTGGCTGATCGAGCAGGCCGGGTTCGACAAGGGCCACGGCGGCGCCCGGGCCCGCCTGTCGAGCAAGCACACACTCGCCCTGACCAACGGCGGCGGCGCCACGACGTCGGACCTGCTGGAGCTCGCCCGTGAGATCCGCGACGGGGTGGAAGCCAGGTTCAGCATCAGGCTCGTCCCGGAGCCGGTGCTGGTTGGCTGCGAGCTCTGAGCTGCCTCCCGGTTCTAGGGAGACGTCGAGGCGCCCACCACGGCGAGCGCGATGAGCGCCGTGAGCGCGAGCACCGCGATCGTCAGGAACACCGTGGCGATGATGCCGGTCACCACGCCAGCGAGGGCCTGACCGTCCCCATCCAGACGGGGGTCCGCGCGAATCTCGCGTCTCGCCTTCGCACCGATCCACCACGCGAACGGACCCAGCACCAGCGGCAGCCCGCACGCGAAACCCCCGATCAGACCGACCAGGCCCAGCGCCATCGCCGTCGAGGCCGAAGGATGGGTCGTGCGGACCTGCGGGTAGAGCGGCTGGCCGTAGACCGTCGGCACATACTCCGGATTGCCGTACGGCGGCATGCGCGGCGGCGCCTGTCCCGGCGACGACTCGTCCCAGGTCGGGCCGACGTACTCCGCACCCGAGGGTTGGGCGGCCGGGCCTGAGGGCGAGGTGTACGGGTTCTCGACCTCCTTCTCACCCCACGCGTGATGCGTCAACGGCAGCGAATCGTCGGCCGGCTGCCCGGGCTGGTCGCCACTCATGGCGCCATCATGGCTCAGGCCGCTCCTCCCAACCATGCCTCGATCTCGCAGAGCACCGAGGCCTTCACCTCGCCCGGCGCACGTGAGGCCCGGATCGACATCCGGGCCAGCTCCGCGAGCTGCTCGTCGCTCAGGTCATGGGCGGCGCGCATCGTGGCGTACTGGCCGGCGAGACGGGACCCGAACAGCAGGGGGTCGTCGGCTCCGAGAGCCACGGTCGCGCCGGCGGCGAGCAGCGTCGGCAGCGGGACCGAGGTGAGGTCGGAGTAGACGCCCAGCGCGACGTTGGACACCGGGCACACCTCGAGCGCCACCCCGGCGTCGACGATCCGGGCGAGGAGCCCGGGATCCTCGACCGCGCGGATCCCGTGGCCGAGCCGGTCGGCATGGAGAGTGTCGAGGCAGGTCCTGATGTGGGTGGGGCCGACCAGCTCGCCGGCGTGCGGCGCCAGGAGCAGCCCGGCGCGCTCGGCGATGGAGAACGCGCCGGCGAAGTCCGCGGTGGATCCGCGCCGTTCGTCGTTCGAGAGGCCGAAGCCCACGACCCCACGGTCGACGTACTGCACCGCCAGCCGCGCCAGGGTCCGGGCATCGAGGGGGTGCCGGGTCCGGTTGGCGGCGATCACGACGGCCATGCCGAGGCCGGTCTCGCTGGACGCCGACCGCACGGCGTCGAGAACGAGATCCGTGAACGCGGTGATGCCGCCGAACCGGGCGCCGTAGCCACTCGGGTCGACCTGGATCTCCAGCCAGCGGCCACCGTCGCGGACGTCGTCCTCGGCGGCCTCACGGACCAGGCGGCGTACGTCGTCCTCGGTCCGCAGCACGGACCTGGCGACGTCGTACAGCCGCTGGAACCGGAACCAGCCCTTCTCGTCTGCGGCGCTCAGGGTGGGAGGCCACTCCGAGACCAGCGAGTCGGGCAGCGAGATGCCGTCTCGCTCAGCAAGCTCGAGCAGCGTCCGGTGCCGCATCGATCCCGTGAAGTGAAGGTGCAGGTGCGCCTTCGGAAGGGTGTGGAGGTCGCGCACCCTCAGCCGAAGAGCTTCTGGAGACGGGTGATCCCCTCGACGATGTCATCGTCCCCGAGGGCGTAGGACAGCCGCAGGTAGCCGGGCGAGCCGAACGCCTCGCCGGGAACGACGGCGACCTCGGCCCGCTCGAGGATGAGCTCGGCCAGCTCGGTGGTGTCGTTGGCAACGGTCCCGTCGGCGCCGCCGATGGGCTTGCCCAGCAACCCCTTGACCGAGGGATAGGCGTAGAAGGCCCCACCGGGCATCGGGCACACGACGCCGTCGATCTCGTTCAGCATCGACACGATCGTCTTGCGCCGCCGGTCGAAGGCGGCCTTCATCTCGTCCACGGCGGACAGGTCGCCGCTCACGGCTGCGAGGGCAGCTCGCTGGGCCACGTTCGAGACGTTCGAGGTCGCGTGCGACTGCAGGTTGGTGGCGGCCTTGACCAGGTCGGTGGGGCCGATCATCCAGCCCACCCGCCAGCCGGTCATCGCGTAGGTCTTGGCGACGCCGTTGACCACCACGCAGTTGTCCTGGAGGAATGGGCACAGCACCGGCATCGACCCGGTCTCGATCCCGTCGTACACCAGGTGCTCGTAGATCTCGTCGGTGAGCACCCACAGACCGCTGTCCTCGACCCACTGGCCGATCGCCTTGATCTCGTCGGTGGTGTAGACGGCGCCGGTCGGGTTGGACGGCGACACGAAGAGCAGCACCTTGGTGCGCTCGGTGCGCGCCGCCTCGAGCTGCTCGACGGTGACCTTGTAGTGCTGGGTCTCGTCCGCGAGCACCTCGACCGGTACGCCGCCGGCGAGCCGGATCGACTCGGGGTACGTCGTCCAGAACGGTGCGGGAACGATCACCTCGTCGCCCGGGTCCAGCATCGCCGCGAACGCGGAGTAGATCGCCTGCTTGCCACCGTTGGTGACGAGGACCTGACTGGGCTCGACCGCGAGACCGCTGTCGCGCAGCGTCTTCTCGGCGATGGCCTTCTTCAGCTCGGGAAGGCCGCCGGCCGGGGTGTACCGGTGGTTCTTCGGGTCTCGGGCCGCGTCGACCGCGGCTTCCACGATGTAGTCCGGCGTCGGGAAGTCGGGCTCGCCGGCGCCGAAACCGATCACCGGTCGACCCTCTGCCTTCAGCGCCTTCGCCTTCGCATCGACCTTGAGCGTCGCGGACTCGGCGATGGCACCGATCCGCTCGGAGACGCGTCGCTCGCGGGGCTGGGCTGAGGAGCTGGAGGTCATGCGACCATCGTAGAGCGGCCCGGTGCGCGCGCCGCCACGGGTTTGCGACCGCGTGCGGCGCTCCCACCACCGGTTTGGACTCGACCTCGGTCTTCCCCGTAGACTCCTCGTTTGGTGGTTTCCCACATGCTTAGTCATGCCCGGAATCGGGCGTCCGAGCGGGGGGCCGCGGAGGGCACTAGCTCAACTGGCAGAGCATCGGTCTCCAAAACCGAAGGTTGGGGGTTCAAGTCCCTCGTGCCCTGCAGGGAACTGCATGACCAACCGGGTCGACCAAGACCCTGACGGATGAATCCAAGGATGAGGTGACGAAGCGTGTCGGAGAGCAAGGCGGTCCGCGGTCCACGCGGCAGCAAGGCCGACAAGCGCACGAGCCTGCCCACGTTCTACCGGCAGGTCGTCGCCGAGCTCCGCAAGGTCGTCTACCCGACCCAGGAACAGCTGGTCACGTACTTCCTCGTGGTGATGGTCTTCGTCCTCTTCATGATGGCTTTCGTGTCAGCCCTCGACCTCGGCTTCGGCAAGTTGACCTTCTGGATCTTCTCGGGCCGCGGTACGCAGTAACCGTCGCCGCGGCTGGAGACCAGACCGCAGCAACGTCAGACGCCCGGCCCAGCCGGGCGCACCGAACATCAACGTGATGGAGCAGTACGTGTCGGAGCAGCAGTACGACTCGGTCGAGACCGAGGAGGCGGAGACCTCGGTGACCCCCGAGGCCGACTCGCCGATCGAGACAACCCTCGAGGTCAGCGCCGAGGAGAGTGCCGAGGACGCCTCGGACGAGAACCTCGACGACGTGGCCTCCGAGTCCGTGCTCGAGGCCGATGTCGACGACGTCATCGCCGACGAGCCCGAGGTGCCTGAGGACGAGGTCGAGTCCACCGACGAGGTTGCCGAGGAGGAGCCCGCCGAGGACGACCCCCTCGAGGAGTTCCGCCGTGAGCTCTGGGCGAAGGCCGGCGACTGGTTCGTGGTGCACACCTACTCCGGCATGGAGAACAGGGTGAAGTCCAACCTCGAGAACCGCATCATCTCCCTGAACATGGAGGACTACATCCACGAGATCGTGGTCCCCATCGAGGACGTTGTCGAGATCAAGAACGGCCAGCGCCGCACCCGCACCAAGCCGGCGCTGCCGGGCTACGTCCTGGTCCGGATGGACCTCACCGACGAGTCCTGGTCCGCGGTCCGGCATACCCCGTCCGTCACCGGGTTCGTCGGTCACAGCCACCAGCCCGTGCCGCTGAGCATGGCCGAGGTCGAGAACATGCTCGCCCCGGCCGTGGTCGCGAGCGCGGAGGCCAAGGCCGTCGCTGCCGGCACGGCGTCGCCGTCGTCCGGAGCCTCGAAGAAGCCGATCGAGGTCCCCGACTTCGACATCTCCGACTCGGTGATGGTCGTCGACGGCCCGTTCGCCACGCTCCACGCAACGATCACGGAGATCAACGCGGAGTCCCAGAGGGTGAAGGCCCTCGTCGAGATCTTCGGCCGGGAGACCCCGGTCGAGCTGAGCTTCAGCCAGATCCAGAAGGTTTGAGCCCCAGTAACAGTGGCAGGGGGAACCTCCCCGTCATGACCACAAGAGAGAGATAAGTAGAAATGCCTCCCAAGAAGAAGATCGCCGCACTCGTCAAGGTGCAGCTGCAGGCCGGGGCCGCGACCCCCGCGCCGCCCGTCGGTACCGCCCTCGGTCCGCACGGCGTGAACATCATGGACTTCTGCAAGGCCTACAACGCGCAGACCGAGTCGATGCGTGGCAACGTCATCCCCGTCGAGATCACCATCTACGAGGACCGTTCGTTCACGTTCATCACGAAGACCCCGCCGGCCGCGGAGCTCATCAAGAAGGCCGCCGGTCTCAAGAAGGGCTCCGGCGTCCCGCACAAGGAGAAGGTCGGCAAGCTGACCAAGGACCAGGTCCGCGAGATCGCGACGACCAAGCTGCCCGACCTCAACGCCAACGACATCGAGGCGGCCATGAAGATCGTCGAAGGGACCGCCCGCTCCATGGGCGTCACCACCGACTACTGACGGATCGGTTGTTGAGGGGGCCGCGCAGCGACCGCCTCGACAACACAAGAAACCGTGGCAGGGCCGCGCTGGCCCATCGAAGACCACACCTGGCACTGAACAGAAACGAGAACCAGACATGCAGCGCAGCAAGACCTACCGCGCGGCGGCCGAGGCGTTCGACAAGGACGAGCTCTACGCCCCCCTGACCGCGATCAAGTTCGCCAAGAGCGGCAGCAAGAAGAAGTTCGACGAGACCGTGGACGTCGTCATGCGCCTCGGCGTCGACCCCCGCAAGGCGGACCAGATGGTGCGCGGCACCGTCAACCTGCCGCACGGCACCGGCAAGACCGCGAAGGTCCTGGTGTTTGCGAACGCGGAGAAGGCCGAGGCGGCCCGTGAGGCCGGCGCGGACATCGTCGGTGGCGACGAGCTGATCGAGAAGGTTGCCGGGGGCTGGCTCGACTTCGACGCCGTCGTCGCGACCCCCGACATGATGGGCAAGGTCGGCCGTCTCGGCCGCGTGCTCGGCCCGCGTGGCCTGATGCCGAACCCGAAGACCGGCACCGTGACGCCGGACGTGGCCAAGGCCGTGTCCGACATCAAGGGCGGCAAGATCGAGTTCCGGGTCGACCGCCACTCCAACCTGCACTTCATCATCGGCAAGGCCTCCTTCGCCGAGAGCCAGCTCGCGGAGAACTACGCCGCCGCGCTCGAGGAGGTGCTGCGGCTCAAGCCGGCCAGCTCCAAGGGTCGCTACCTCCGCAAGGTGACGGTCTCGACGACCATGGGCCCCGGCGTCCAGGTCGACCCGAACCGCACCAAGAACGTCGCCGTCGAGGACGACGCGGCCGCCCAGGCCTGATCTCCACGCCGACCCGCCCGAAACTTTCGGGCGGGTCAGCGTCATTTCGGGGTCTGGGAGGCTGGGGACATGCGTTGCGTGATCCTCGACGACTACCAGGGTGTGGCCACGACGTACGCCGACTGGTCGGTGCTGGACGGTGTCGAGACGACGACCGTCCGTGAGCACCTGCCCGACGA
>JAOPXM010000149.1 GCA_025965125.1 Nocardioides sp. | reverse complement strand
AGGATCAGCACGGACGGATCACCGAGCAGCGCGTGAGCGATGCCGAGGCGCTGCCGCATGCCGAGCGAGTAGTTGCGCAGGCGGCGCCGGGACTCCTTCTCGGAGAGGGACACCAGCTCGAGCATCTCTTCGACCCGCGAACCCGGAAGGCCCATCGTCTCGGCACCGAGCGTGAGGATCTCCCGCCCGGTCCGGCCGGCGTGCTGGGCTGAGGCGTCCAACAGCACGCCCACGTGGCGTCCTGGGTTCGGGATGTCGTGGTACAGGTGCCCGCCGATCGTCACGCGACCGTGCGTGGGCTGGGTCAGCCCGACCATGACCCGCATCGTGGTGGTCTTGCCGGCGCCGTTGGGCCCGAGGAATCCGGTCACCTGACCGGGTCGGCACTCGAAGCTGACGTTGTCGACGGCGACGAAGTCGCCATATCTCCGCGTGAGTCCTTCTACCTTGATCATGGGATCAGACTGCCCGATGCCCGGAAGCACCACATCGGACCGCGGGCTCGGGTGTGTCAGACCAAAGTAGGGGTGGCTCGAGACTGCGGGCCCCTCCCCGCCGGCGGTCTGCGCCCTAGCCTTGCCACGTGGACCGCCCCTCGCCCGAGGACTACCAGACCCCGCTCACCCGGTGGGGTCGCATCTGGCGCGTCCTCGGGATGCTGGTCATCGTCGCCATCGCCTGGCCGCCGATCGCCGACGACCAGTGGCACGACCAGCGTCCACTGTTCTGGCTCGACGTGGCCCTGGGCGTCACGGCGTTCGTGCTCGTGCGCTACCGGCGGCGTTGGCCACTGGCCATCGCGCTCGTCATCGCCGCCCTCAGCGCCTTCTCGGCCATCGCCGCCGGTCCCGCCGTCCTGGCGGCCGTGTCCCTGGCGACGGGACGTCGCTACTGGCAGCTCGCCCTGGTCGGAGCCGTCAACATGGTGGCCGGCCAGACCCTCGTCGAGATCCAGGCGGGGAACGGCGAGCCGGCCTGGCTGACGCTGCTGGTCAACGCTGTTTTCACGATCGCTGTCCTCGGTTGGGGCATGTACATCGGGTCCCGCCGCGAGCTGATCTGGACGCTGCGGCACCGCGCCGAGCGCGCCGAGGAGGAGCAGGAGTTCCGGGTGTCCCAGGCCCGCAGCAACGAGCGCGCCCGGATCGCCCGCGAGATGCACGACGTCCTCGCGCACCGGATCTCCCAGATCTCGATGCACGCCGGCGCCCTGGGCTTTCGCGAGGACCTCTCTGCCGACGAGATGCGGGCCAGCGCGTCGGTGATCCAGGAGAAGGCGCACGAGGCGCTCACCGACCTGCGCGGGGTGCTCGGGGTGCTCCGCGACGACCAGACCGGTGAGCTCGTGACCGCACCGCAACCGACATACGCCGACCTGCCGCTGTTGGTGGGCGAGGCCGGGAGCTCCGGACTCCGGGTCGACTACCACGACCTGCTGGAGCCATCCGGACAGCCGGTCCCCGACGTGGTCGGCCGGACGATCTACCGGATCGTGCAGGAGGGCATCACCAATGCCCGCAAGCACGCTCCGGGATCGCTCCTGACCATCGAGGTGAGCGGGTCCCCGGATGACGGGGTCGACATCGTGCTGCGCAACCCGGTCGGGTTCGGCATCAGCGAGACCCCCGGAGCGGGACTCGGCCTGGTGGGCCTGTCCGAGCGCGCCGAGCTCCGCGGTGGCCGGCTGGAGCACGGCCGCGACGGCTCGGTCTTCGTGCTGCACGGGTGGATCCCGTGGGCGGCATGAAAGGCAGCGGGAAGGGCGCGGTGATCCGGGTCCTGGTGGTCGACGACGACCCGCTGGTGCGTTCGGCCCTGGGCCTGATGCTCGGCGGGCAGGCCGACGTCGAGGTGGTCGGCGAGGCCTCCGACGGACGCGAGGGGATCACCCTCGCCGTGAGCCTCCGGCCCGATGTGGTGCTGATGGACATCCGGATGCCCCGGCTTGACGGCCTGGACGCCACCCGCGAGCTGCATGCGGGCACCGACCCCCCGCGCGTCATCGTCCTGACCACGTTCGACGCCGACGACCACGTGGTCCGGGCCCTCGGCGCCGGAGCCGACGGCTTCCTGCTCAAGGACACCCCGCCCGTCGAGATCCTGACCGCGATCCGGCGGGTTGCCGACGGGGAACCGATGCTGTCCCCCTCGGTCACCCGCACGCTGATCGACCGTCTGCGCGCCGAGCACGACGACACCGAGACGACCGACCGGGTGGCCGATGCCGAGTGCCGGCTGGCGCTGCTGACGGATCGGGAGCGCGACGTGGCGCTCGCTGTCGGTAGGGGTCTCAGCAACGCCGAGATCGCCGTGGAGCTGCACCTGTCGGTGGCGACCGTCAAGGCACACGTGTCCCGCCTCTTCGACAAGCTCCAGGTCACCAACCGCGTGCAGATCGCGATCTGCGTGCATGACGCGGGACTCGTCTAGCTGCTGGACCCCAGCTCGTACGTCGCGCCCGCCCGCGCCAGCTCGAGGGGCCCGTCGTACACCGCCTTCGCCTCGGCGAGGGCGTCGGCCTTGTCGAACCATGGCGGGATGTGGGTCAGGACGAGTCGCCGCGCACCGACCCGGGAGGCGACGTCGCCGCAGTCGGTGCCGGTGAGGTGCAGGCTGGTGGGGTTGTCATCCCCGGCCCGGAAGGAGGCCTCCGCCAGGAGCAGGTCCACGTCCTCCGCGACGCGGTCGAGACCGGGGCAGGGGCCGGTGTCGCCGCTGTAGCCGAGCGTGGCACCGTCGGCGCTGATCCGGAGCCCGAACGCGTCGACCGGGTGGTCGACGAGGATCGGGTCGATGGCGTAGGGACCGATCTGCAGCGGACCGCTCCAGATCTGGAAGTCGAACTCCTCGTGCATCCCCGGGGTCTCGTCCAGGTCGTAGGCACGGGCCATCCGGTTGGCGGTGTCGGGCGGTCCCCAGACCGGGATCCGGGGCTGGTGCCCGTTCGGGTGGTACTTGCGCAGCACGTAGTAGCCGGCCAGGTCCAGGCAGTGGTCGGCGTGCAGGTGGGTCAGCAGGACGGCGTCGATGCTCAGCGGGTCGACGTAGGTCTGCAGCGCGCCGAGCGCGCCACTGCCGAGGTCCAGCAGGATCCGCCAGGTGCGGACCTCGCGGCCGTCGGAGTGCTCGGCCTCGAGGAGGTAGCA
This sequence comes from Nocardioides sp., assembly GCA_025965125.1. Taxonomy (GTDB): domain Bacteria; phylum Actinomycetota; class Actinomycetes; order Propionibacteriales; family Nocardioidaceae; genus Nocardioides. Next base: position 13,805 of record JAOPXM010000149.1, on the reverse strand, counting down.
GCTGGCCGGCGAGTCCGGACCGGGGTACGAACCGGAGCACCCGACAACGGTCAGCTTCATGCCAGACCACCGGCGAACTGGCTGGCGGCAACCATCTCCGGCCCCAGGAACCGCCGCCCGATCGTCTCGAACTCGTCGGGGGCGCCGGTCGTGACGAACGTGTACGCCGGATCCCCGCCGTCGCGCATCAGCCCGGTGCCGACCAGCATCTTGTAGACGTCCTTCGCACACTCCTCCGCGCTGCTGACAAGCGTGACGTCATCCCCCATCACGTAGGAGATGACGCCGGTCAGGAGCGGGTAGTGCGTGCAGCCCAGGATCAGGGTGTCCACCCCCGCCTCCGTCAGCGGGTCGAGGTAGTCGTGCGCGACCGCGAGCAGCTCCTCGCCCCCGGTGACGCCGGACTCCACGAAGTCGACGAACCGCGGACAGGGTTGGGTCGTCAGCTCGACCTGGGGCGCCGCGGCGAAGGCATCGTCGTAGGCCATCGACTCGGCGGTCGCATGCGTGCAGATGACGCCGATCCGGCCGTTGCGGCTGGCGGCCACGGCGCGCCGCGTGGCGGGGTAGATCACCTCGACCACGGGGACGTCGTATCGCTCCCGCGCGTCGCGCAACATCGCCGCGCTCGCGGAGTTGCACGCGATGACGAGCGCCTTGACGCCCTGCTCGTAGAGATGGTCGAGGCATTCGAGGGCGTACTCGCGGACCTCGCCGATCGGTTTGGGACCGTACGGCTGCCGGGCGGTGTCACCGACGTACAGGATCGACTCGTGCGGCAGCTGGTCGATGACCGAGCGAGCCACGGTGAGTCCACCGAAGCCCGAGTCGAAAATGCCGATGGGCGCGCTCCCGCGCTCGGCGCTCGTCAGTGCTGGCACAAGACGCAACGTTAGGCGTTCACCCGCCCGAAGCGCAGGAGGTGGCGACGGAGGTCACGTTCCGGCGGTATGTCGGCCAACGTGCCTGGGCATCACACCTAGTCGAAGAGGCGCGGCTGCGGGGGGCCGTGGGACGGATCGACCCCGTCGAACAGGCTGCTCACGGACTCGCCCGCGTGGACCCGACCCATCGCCTCTGCGAACAGGTTCGCCACCGACCGGACCCGCAGCGTTGGCCAGTCCGCCGGCGGCGGGACGGTGTCGGTGGTGACCACCTCGCTGATCATCGGGTGCTCGCGCAGCCGCTCCAGCGCCTTGCCGACGAAGAGCCCGTGCGTGCAGGCGACCGCCGCCTCGGTGCAGCCCTGCTCGGCGAGCCGGTCGAGGAGCTCGACGATCGACCCGCCCGTTGCGATCTCGTCGTCGAGCACGATCGCCCGCTTGCCGGCGACGTCGCCGACGATCGCGTCGATGACGACCCGGTCGTCGGCCAGGCGCTTCTTGCTCCCAGCGGCCACGGGCAGGCCGAGCAGCCGGGCGAACTGGGTCGCGGTCTTGGCGTTTCCGAAGTCGGGCGAGACGACCACGGAGTTGTCGAGGTCCTGGCCCAGGAAGTGGTCGGCCAGCACCCCGAGGGCGGTCAGGTGGTCCACGGGAACCGAGAAGAAGCCGTGCACCTGTGGGGCGTGCAGCGTCATGGTGAGCACCCGGTCGACACCCGCGGCCACCAGCATGTCCGCCACCAGTCGGCCGCCGATGGAGATGCGTGAGGCGTCCTTCTTGTCCGAGCGCGCGTAGGCGTAGTACGGGATGACCGCGGTGATCTGGGCCGCCGAAGCGCCACGGGCCGCGTCGACCATGAGCAGCAGCTCCATCAGGTGCTCCTGCGTGGGGGGCACCAGGGGCTGTATGACGTACACGTCGCGCTGGCGGCAGTTGGCCTGCAGCTGGGCCTGGAGGCAGTCGTTGCTGAAGCGGGTCAGCTCGACGGAGGACAGCTCCACGCCCAGCGCGTCACAGATGGCCGAGGCGAGTGGTCGGTGGGCACTGCCGCTGAATACGACGATCTCGCGCAACGCGACTCCCACAGAGATTGGGCCGTTCCCAGGGTGAGTGCCCACCCTAACCCGGCGTCACGAACTCGGCGGGAGGGTTTCAGTGTGGAGTGCGGCCTGCCTGCTCGTGGAGCGTCGGCCACGGGTTGAAGTGGCACCCGCCGAGCCCTTTCGACTGCTGCATCATCACCGGGGCGGGGCGTCCCGGGCCCGGGCACCCGGCGTGCCCGAGGCCGAGCCAGTGGCCCGTCTCGTGGTTGACGACCATGTGCCGGTAGTCGCGCAGCGACCCGTGCGCGGCATTCCACGCCGGCGAGGCGTGCTTCCAGCGCTCCTGGTTGATGATCACGTACCGCCCGACCCGGCAGCTCCACTCGCTGCTGCAGCTCGACGAGAAGCCGGGCACCCGGCTCGCCTCGGCGAGCACCAGGGTGAAGCTGCCGCCCCTGGCGACGCGACGGAACCTGATCCCGGACCCGCGCCAGCCGCGTGGGTCGACGTACGTCTGCTGGGCGAGGCGGCCGAAGGCGGCGACGCTCGTCGTGATCCGGCCACGGGTCTCGACGTGGTAGGTCACGGTGCGTCGTACGTCGACGCGGTGGCCCACCCGGCCCGCCGAGGGAGAGGTCGTCCGCGCGGCGTCGTAGCCGGGAGCCTTCGCTGTCACCCGGACCCGGACCTGCGTCCCGACGTCCGCGGGAACGTAGCGGTACCGGGGTCCGTCGGCGCCGCTGATCTTGTTGCCGTCGCGGAGCCACTGAAAGTGCAGGCGGTCCGGCGTCGCGGACCATCGACCCGGAGTCGCTCGAACGCTGTGGGTGAAACGGGTGACGCCGAGGACTGCTGGTGGTCGTCTGACCTGCAGCGTCGCGCGGATGACCTTGTCGGTGTCCTCGGACGTGGCGGTGCCGCTGCCGCCGACCGTGTCGGTCGCGGTGACACGCACGGCGATCCTGTGGTGCAGGTCGTCCAGCATCACGCGATAGGTGCGCTCGGTCGCCCCGGCGATCGGGGCACCGTCGCGCAGCCAGCGATAGGTGTACGTCACCTCGGCCGGCTCCCACTGGCCGGGCGCGGCGACCAGCTTCGAGTCGTAGACCGGCTCACCCTTGACCTGTGGGGGCACGGTGTTGACGACGACCGTCGGCGCGGCCGCGACCGGAGCAGCGAGCATCAGGGCGGCCCCCATCGCGAGCACGGCCAGAACAGCGACAGGGGCGGCGCGCAGCAGGCCATGGGATCGGCAGACGCGCCCTAGGCCCACAGCTGCCCCTCCAGGCGGTCCTCCGCCTCGTCGATGGTGCCTTCGTAGGCGCCGGTCGAGAGGTACTTCCAGCCGCCGTCGGCCACCACGAACGCGATGTCTGCCTGCTCCCCTGCCTGGACGGCCTTGGCTGCCTGACCGAGAGCGGCGTGCAGGATGGCACCGGTCGAGACGCCCGCGAAGATGCCTTCGAGCTCGAGCAGCTCACGGACCCGGCGCACGGCGTCGCGCGGTCCCACCGAGAATCGCGAGTCGATGAGCTCGGCGTCGTAGAGCTCCGGCACGAAGCCCTCGTCGAGGTTGCGAAGACCGTAGACCAGCTCGCCGTATCTCGGCTCGGCGGCGACGATCTTCACGTCCGGCTTGGCGGAGCGGAAGAACCGGCTCACGCCCATCAGGGTGCCGGTGGTGCCGAGCCCGGCCACGAAGTGGGTGATCGACGGCAGGTCGGCCAGGATCTCCGGACCGGTCCCCTGCTCGTGCGAGAGGGCGTTCGCTGCGTTGCCGTACTGGTAGAGCATCACCCAGTCCGGGTGCTCGGCGGAAACCCGCTTGGCGACGCGGACCGCCTCGTTGGAGCCGCCCGCCGCTGGCGAGGACACGATCTCGGCACCCCACATGCGCAGGAGCTGGCGGCGCTCCTCGGAGGTGTTCTCCGGCATCACGCAGACGATGCGGTAGCCCTTGAGCTTGGCCGCCATCGCCAGCGAGATCCCGGTGTTGCCGGACGTCGGCTCCAGGATCGTGCAGCCGGGACGCAGCGTGCCGTCCTTCTCCGCATCCTCGATCATCTTCAGGGCCGGACGGTCCTTGATCGAACCGGTCGGGTTACGGTCCTCGAGCTTGGCCCAGAGGCGCACGTCCGCCGTCGGCGACATCCTCGGCAGCCCCACCAGCGGCGTGTTGCCGACGGAGGCCAGGAGATTGTCGTAGCGGACCATGATCAGGCAGAGCCTCCGGCGACCGCCGGGAGCACGACCACCTGGTCGCCGTCCTTGAGCTCGGCCTCGAGGCCGCCGATGAAACGGACGTCCTCGTCGTTGATGTAGACGTTCACGAACCGCCGGAGGTCGCCGTTGTCGAGCAGGCGCTCCTTGATGCCTGGGTGGTTCGCCTCCAGGTCGTCGATCAGCGCGCTCAAGCTGACGCCGGCACCGTTCACGGCCTTCTCGCCGCCGGTGTACGTGCGCAGGATGGTCGGGATCCGGACCTCGATGGCCATCAGGAGACTCCTCGTGCTTCGGTGGGGTTGCGACTGAGCTCGGGTACGACGACGACCTCTTCCTCGGTCACGTCGCCGTCGACGATTCTGTAGGACCTGAACTCCACGGGACCCGCGTTATTCCCGTGCTCACGTGTGCTGACCAGCACGTAGTGCGCGTTCGGCTCGCTCGCGAGCCCGATGTCGGTGCGGCTCGGGTAGGCCTCGGTCGCCGTGTGCGAGTGGTAGACAACCACCGGCTCCTCGTCGTTGGCGTCCATCTCCTTGTAGAGCGCGAAGAGGTCCGAGGAATCGAACTCGTAGAACGTGGGGCTCCCGGCCGCGTTGACCATCTCGACGAGACGCTCGGGGCGATCACTGCCCTCGGGTCCCGCGACGATGCCGCAAGCCTCGTCGGGATGGTCGCGCCTGGCGTGCGCGACGATGCCGTCGTACGTCGCTCGGTCGATGGTCAGCACCTGCCCAGCGTAAGGCGTTCAGGATCGGAAACGCGCCGCCACCTCGTCCGCGAGACCGGCCTCGATCCGCTCCATCATGAACGGCTGGACGTCCGGCAGCGCGGCGATCGGCCACCAGCGGACATCGGTGTTCTCGTCGTCGCAGACTCGTGCCTCGCCGCTCACCCAGGTGCAGGCGAAGGTCAGGTCGAGGTAGACGCCCCGGTCACCGTTGACGTGGGTGACCGACGGGCTCACGCTGACGGCCGCCAGCCGCTCCACGGAGATCTCGACCCCCGCCTCCTCCAGCGCCTCCCGCCGCGCGGCGACCGCGGGCTGCTCACCGGGATCGACGATGCCGGTGACCGGCGCCCAGCGTCCGTTGTCCGCGCTCGGTCAGCAGGATCTCGTCGCCGCGCCGCACGATCGCCGACACGGCCGGCAGCCAGAGCTCGTGGGTGCCCACGAGCTTGCGCAGCTCGACGACGAACGGGGGGATGGGCACGTGTCAGCAGTCGAACGAGGCGGTCACGTGGACCTGACGCCCGTCGACGTCGAAGGCGTCCGCATCGATCTCGGCGGCCTTCCCCTTGGTCCCGATGTCCAGACCCGCGGGGTCTCCAGGTTTGGTGGAGAACGTCGTGTCGCCGGCGACGAAGTTCACCGACGGCTGGAAGTCCTTGCCCGAGGAGTAGGCGGTGACCATGCGCTTCGCGTCCTGGGTGCGGTAGACCGCCTTGGGGCCGTTCCCGGCGAGGCGCACCTCCGCCGGGCCCTGCCACTCGGCGGTCTCCGTCCCCGTGACCGTGACCGTGGCCCGGCACTTCTTCACGATGGCCCCCGGGTCCTGCTCCGTCGAGCTCGGGTCCGAGGCCGGGGAGTCGGAGCCCGCGGTGGGCGACGACTCGCCCTTGCCCGGGTCGTCGCCGCCGTCACCGCTGCAGCCGGCGAGCAGGCTCGCGGACATCACGAGGGACAGCACGGCCGCGGTGTGGGTCAGTCTCATGCGCCGGATGATTTCACACGGGCAACCGTTTCAGCGGGAGGTCAGCGCATCGACCAGGGTCTCCTGCAGGTAGCCGACCCAGTCGTAGATGTCGTGGGCCTGCGTTCGCGGGTCGTCGTCCGGTAGGGAGAGCCAGTACTCCCCGTCGTCCTCCTCGACGCCGAGCCGGGTGGCGAGTGCCAGGCGGAGGTCGGTGAACGAGCGCATCCACGTCTCTGCCGTGGGCTCGTCCAGCTCGACGTCGATCATCAGACCGTCCTCGGTCAGCTCCGGCGGGAGCCCCGCATCCTCGAGGCCGTCGATGATGGCGCAGGCCGCGTCGGCCTTGCCGTCGCGCAGGGACCCCTCGGTGAACCGGCGGAACTCCGACGCGGCCTCCTCGTCCTCGGGATAGGCGGTGGGAAACAGTCGCGCCAGCACCGGGTCCTCCGGCTCGGACGTGGGTCCGGAGAAGTCGAGCATCGCCTCGAAGGGGTCCTGGTGCTCCGCCGGCGCCGCAGCCTCGTTGCGGAGGAGCTCGACAAGCTGTGCGGCGAGCGAGCGCAGGAGGTCAGCCTCGAAGCCGGTGAAGTTGGCAATGATCAGCTTGCTGCGCCGATGCCGGGCAAATCCGCTCACCGGCGTTACTCGGACTTGTCCATGGTCGCCCAGAGCCCGTACTCGTGCATGGCCTGCACGTCACGCTCCATCTCCTCGCGGCTGCCGGTGCTGACGACGGACTTGCCGTCCTCGTGCACCTCCATCATCAGCTTCTCGGCCTTCGACTTGTCGTAGCCGAAGTACTTCTGGAAGACGTAGGTGACGTAGGACATCAGGTTCACCGGGTCGTTCCAGACGATCGTCACCCACGGCGTGGCCAGGAAGGTGATCTCGTCGGGAGCGACGTTCGGATCGACCTCGACGGGACTTGCAGCGGACACGAGCCAATCGTGGCACGCGTCTCTCTACTCTGGGACGGTGACCCGCGCGACGGCCCCGTCATCTGCACTCCTGACCGACCACTACGAGCTGACGATGCTGCAGGCCGCGCTCGAGGCGGGCACGGCGGGGCGGCGTTCCGTCTTCGAGCTGTTCCCGCGCCGGCTCCCCGAGGGGCGCCGGTACGGCGTGGTGGCGGGCGTCGGTCGCGCGCTGGACGCTCTGGAGCGGTTTCGTTTCGACGACGAGGTGCTCGAGGTGCTCGAGGACGTGGTCGACGCCCCCACCCGCGACTGGCTGGCGGCGTACCGCTTCACCGGCGACGTCTGGGGCTACCCGGAGGGCGAGGCCTACTTCGCCTACTCACCACTGCTCGTCGTCGAGGCAAGCTTCGCTGAGGCGGTGCTCCTCGAGACCCTGATGCTGTCGATCTACAACCACGACTCGGCGATCGCATCGGCCGCGTCCCGGATGACGATGGCGGCGGGCGGCCGCCCGTGCATCGAGATGGGCTCCCGGCGCACCCACGAGGAGGCGGCCGTCGCGGCCGCGCGGGCGGCGTACATCGCCGGCTTCGCGACCAGCTCCAACCTTGCCGCCCGACAGCGGTACGGCGTCCCCACTGCCGGGACCAGCGCGCACAGCTTCACGCTGCTGCACGACACCGAGTCGGACGCCTTCCGCGCTCAGGTGCAGTCGCTGGGTCGGGGGACGACGCTGCTCGTGGACACCTACGACATCGCCGAGGCCGTCCGGCTGGGCGTCGAGATCGCCGGGGCCGAGCTGGGTGCGGTTCGGATCGACTCCGGCGACCTCGGGGCGCTCGCGCACCAGGTGCGTGCGCAGCTCGACACGCTGGGCGCCACGAACACCCGGATCATCGTGACCAGCGACCTCGACGAGTTCGCGATCGCCGGGCTGGCTGCGGCGCCTGTGGACGGGTACGGCGTGGGCACCGAGCTGGTCACCGGTAGTGGGCACCCGACGTGTGGCTTCGTCTACAAGCTCGTGGCCCGCGCCGACGCGGCCGGCACGATGGTGGGGGTCGCGAAGAGGAGCAAGGACAAGCCGTCCATAGGCGGCCGGAAGTACGCGCTGCGGCGGCGCAGCGCGGCCGGGGTCGCGGAGGCCGAGGTGATCGGTGTCGGCGAGGTGCCCGGGGACGACGGGAACGACCGGTCCCTGCTTGTCCCGCTGGTCCGGGACGGGTCGGTGGTGGGCCACGAACCGCTCGACGATGCCCGGGCCCGCCACCTCGCGTCCCGCGCCGAGCTGCCGCTGGCCTCGCAACAGCTCTCCCGGGGCGAGCAGGTCATTCCGACTCTCCACGTGTGAAGGTCCGGGGTCGGTCGTAGACGGGCCCGCTAACCTCGGTTCCATGAAGCGGGCGTTGATCGTCGTCGACGTGCAGAACGACTTCTGCGAGGGCGGGACGCTGCCCGTGGCGGGCGGGGCCCAGGTGGCCCACGACATCGCGGAGATCCTCCACCACTGGGTGATCAAGGACCCGAAGGCTCCGGACTACGACCACGTCGTGGCCACGCGGGACCATCACGTCGACCCAGGTGCGCACTGGTCGCCGAGCCCCGACTTCGCCGAGTCCTGGCCCGTCCACTGCAAGGTGGGCACCGAAGGGGCGGCGTTCCACCCCAACCTGGACCCCCAGCCATTCGACGCGGTGTTCCTCAAGGGCGAGTTCGCGGGCGCCTACTCCGGTTTCGAGGGGCGGAGCGTCGAGGGTGCGATGCTCGCCGACTGGCTGCGCGAGCACGGCGTGACCGACGTCGATGTGTGCGGGATCGCCACGGACCACTGCGTTCGGGCGACCGCGCTCGACTCGGTGTCGCAAGGCTTCGAGACCCGCCTGCTGGCCGGGTTGTGCGTCGGAGTGGCCGCCGAGTCCACCGCGTCCGCGCTGGCCGAGATGCGAGACGCCGGCGTCCGTCTTGGCTGAGCTCGAGGTCCGCGTCGAGGACGGCGCGCTCTGGCTGACCCTGAACCGCCCCGAGGTCTTCAACGCGCTCAGCGCGCAGATGGCTGTCGAGATCGCGGAGCTGACCGAGCAGGCCACGGCGCGAGACGACGTACGGGTCGTGGTCCTCACCGGCACCGGGCCAGCGTTCAGCACGGGCGCTGACATCTCCGGTGACAACGCGCACGAGAACTTCGACGTCCGGGCCCTGGACGCGGCGAACCGGATCATCCGGGCGATCGTCAACCTCGACAAGCCGGTCGTGGCGGCCGTCAACGGCGTCGCGGCGGGCGTCGGCTGCTCCGCCGCGCTGGCCTCCGACATCGTCGTCGCCGCGGAGTCGGCAAGCTTCCTGCTGGCGTTCGCCCGGATAGGGCTGATGCCGGACGGCGGTGCCACCGCGACCGTGGCCGCCTCGATCGGCCGGGCCCGGGCGATGCGGATGGCTCTGCTCGCCGAGCCGCTGACCGCCCGGGAGGCCTACGAGGCTGGCCTGGTCACCCATGTCGTTGCCGACGACGAGTTCCCAGCGGTGGTCGAGAAGATCGTGCGTCGGCTCGCCAGCGGTCCTCCGCTCGCGTTCGCCGCCAGCAAGAAGGCCATCAACGCCGCCACGCTCGGTCAGCTGGAGGCCGCGCTCGAGGCCGAGCGCACCGGCCAGACCCTGCTGCTGCGGACCGACGACGTCGCCGAAGGCATGCGCGCCTTCGGCGAACGCCGCCGACCGACGTTCCGCGGCGAGTGAGCGCGGATCACGTCACCGTGATCGGCTGACCCCCCGAGACGAGCTTCCAGTCGGAGGACGCGAAGTCGGCCGGGTCGATCGAGTGGTTCGCGAGGACCCAGTCGATGATCAGCTGCCGGATCTCGTTCTGCCGGTTGTAGACCACCGGCGCGGCCGCGACCGCCGGGAACCCGCCGCCGCCCGACTGGCGGTAGTTGTTGACCGCCATCGCGAACTGCTGGGTGTCGGTGACCGGTGCGCCGTCGTACGCGAGGTTGAGGATCCGCGAACCGGGGTCCTGGGCGATGTCGATGTCGTAGGTCAGCGCAGCGTCCAGCCCGGCGACCGAGTCGAAGTTGTAGTCGGGCGTGCCGTTGGGCGCGGTCGGGGTGACGGCGTTGGTGACGTCGGCCATCGAGAAGGGGCCGGGGCCGCTGACCTTCTTGAAGTATCGGGCGGAGTACTCGAGGTAGGCGCGGACGTCGGCACCGCTGACCTTCACGCCGAGCAGCGTGTTGTCGTAGATGTACAGCCCGGCCACGTCGCGCAGGGTGACGTCGCCGGCGGGGAAAGAAGCCTGCCGGTTGAACGGCGCGGCGATCGACAGCACGGGCAGGGCAGCGTCGGCGCCGGTGAGCCCGGCCTTGACCGCGTCGGCCTGCACGAAGTTGACGAAGTCGATGATCGGCACGTCCTCCACGACCGCCCGCGCCGCCGAGAGCTGCTCCGTCGACGTACCGATGACGGAGTTGACGTAGTTGACGACCTTCTCGTGCTGCGCGCGCACCGCAGCCGCGACCTTCGGGTCCTCAGCGGCGGTGTTGGAGTTGAGCAGCTGGGAGCCCGACGCCACCAGGACCCACTTCTGCTTGCCGAACTCGCCGTAGACCTCCTGCAACACGAAGTCCATGACGGCCAGACGCATGCCCCAGTAGTACGGCTCGCACAGCAGCACCTGCTGGCCGGTCTTCAGGTTGCGGACGAACCGCTGCGGGATCTCCTTGTGGGCGTGGCCGACCAGGATCGCGTCGATGTGCGGCACCTGCTCGGCGACAAGGGACGCAGCGTTCTCTGGGTACGGCAGCGCGTCGCCGTACGACGACGAGGTGTCGGCGCCGGAGTGGGCTGACACGACGACGAGGTCGCAGCCCTTCTTCTTGAGCTCGGGCACAAAGATCTTCGCCTGCTCGACCAGTCCCGGGAACTCCATCCTCCCCTCGACGTTGGCCTTGTCCCAGATCGCGATGCCCGGGTTGGTCAGACCGAGGACACCAACCTTGAGGGTGCGGCCGTCACCGACCTTGAACGTCTTGATGAGGTACGGCGGGAACACCGGTCGCTTCGTCGCTGGGTCGACCGCGTTCGCGCCGAGCAGCGGGAAGTTCAGCTGGGACTCGAACGCGCGGAGCGTGTCGATGCCGTAGTTGAACTCGTGGTTGCCGAGCGCGGCCGCGTCGTACTTGACGAGGTTCATCGCGCTGGCCATGGGGTGCTCGACAGCGCCGTCGGTGATCGGCTCCACCCGGGCGTAGTAGTACGACAGCGGGGTCCCCTGAATGGTGTCGCCCGCGTCGAGCGTGAGGATCGGCTCGCCGCGCCGGGCCCGGCGCGCGGCCTTGATGAGGGTGGCGACCTTGGCAATGCCGATGTCGTCGTGGGCCGCGTTGTCGAACTCGGCATTCTTGAAGTAGTCCCAGTTGAAGACGTTGCCGTGCAGGTCGGTGGTGCCGAGCACGGTCAGCCGGACGCGCTTCTTGCCCTTCTCGAGCGCCGAGTCCGTGCGGTCTGTGGCGTACGACGGGCTGGCGGCATAGCCAGCAGCGGCCAGCGCTGCCCCGCCGGTGAGGAGGGCGCGACGCGAGGTCGTGTGCGCGGTCGTGGGGGCAGGGTCTGTGGAGGTCATCGAACATCCCGAGTTAGTCGACGTGGGTGGCAGCCGATCGTGCCGGGGCCATTCTTACCGACTCGGTACGGGGTCCCGTCAAGGGAGGGAACTCGCGGCGAGCGAGCGCGGGCGAAGGCTAGAGTCCCGCGGTGAGCTCTCGCGCCGGATCGTTCGCCCCGTTGCGGGAGACGAACTTCCGCTACTACTTCTTCTCCCGGCTGGTGAACACGGCCGGGTCGACGATGGGTGGTCTGGCGCTGGCGTTCGCTGTTCTCGAGGTCAGCGACTCCCCCAGCGCACTCGGCACCGTGCTGGCTGCCCACAGCATCCCGATGGTCGTGTTCCTGCTCGCCGGTGGCGTGATCGCGGACCGGTTCGGCCGCGCACTCGTCATCCAGGTCTCCAACGTGCTCGCCGGCGTCACCCAGCTCGCGATCGCGGTCCTTGTCATCAGCGGGACCGCGCAGCTGTGGCAGCTCGTCGTGCTGAGCGCGATCAACGGCGTCGTGGCGGCCATCAGCTTCCCGGCGCTGGCCAGCCTCCTTCCCCAGCTCGTCCCCCGCGAACAGCTCCAGCCGGCCAACGTGTTGATGTCGATGGTGCGCAGCGGTCTTGCGATCCTCGGCCCGACGGTCGCGGGCCTCCTGGTCGTCAGCGTGGGCGCCGGCTGGGCGGTTGCCGTCGACGGGGTGACCTACCTGGTGGCCGCGGCCCTGCTGCTGCGTGTCAACGTGCCGCCTCCGCCCGCGCGTGGCGAGCGGTCGTCGATGGTGGCCGAGCTTCGCGAAGGCTGGTCAGTGTTCATCGGCACCACGTGGCTGTGGGTGGTCGTCCTGTCATTCGGTGTGCTGAACGCCCTGGAGAGCGGTGGCTTCAACACGCTCGGTCCGGTTCTGGCCAAGAGCACGTCGATCGGCGAGCAGGGCTGGGGACTCATCGTGTCCGCCCAGGCGGTCGGCCTGCTGCTCACGACCATGGTCATGTTGAAGGTGCAGCTCCAGAGACCGCTCCTCTGGGGCATGCTGGGCTGCGCCGTCTACGGCGTACCGATGTTTGTCCTCGGCGCTCACCCGGACCTCGTGCTCGTGATGATCGCGGCGTTCCTGGCCGGCGCCGGCATCGAGGTCTTCAGCCTGGGCTGGAACCTCGCGATGCAGGAGAACATCCCGGACGACATGCTCTCGCGCGCCTACTCCTACGACGCCCTTGGTTCGTTCATCGCCATCCCCATCGGACAGCTGGCATGCGGACCGCTGAGCACCCTCTTCGGAGTGCAGGAGGTGCTGCTCGTGACCGGCATCGCCTACGTCGTGATCGCCATCCTGACCCTGTCTTCTCGGTCCGTGCGCGATCTCCCGCGGGCGAGCACCACGGAGCCGATCGTCGGCTAGATGCTCTCGGCGGGGTGCCGTCAAGGTTCGATGAGTCGCGTCATGACCCAACGCCACTTGGCGATCCGTCGGTCACGCTCGAATCCGAAGTCCAGGAACAGGTTCTCGGGGCCGGTATGGAAGTAGGCGCCGCGCTGAGGTTCTCGGCCCTCCACCTGTTCAGGGTAGGCCTCGACGCGCCCGCCGCCGGCCTCCTTGATCGCGGCCAGAACAGCGGCGAGCGCAACGCGAGCGACGCCTTCGCCGCGATGCCTCTTGTCGGTGAAGATGCAGCCGACCCGCCAGGCAGGTAGCTCGGTGAGCTCCTTGTCGTACGCCTTCGGGTTCTTGATGTTCGGAAGCTCCGCCGGCGAACCGTACTGGCACCAGCCGACACACTGGTCGCCCTCGTAGACGAGCACCTGGTGGACGGTGCCCTTGCGGGCGTGCTCGTGCTTGGCCTCCCGGTTCTGGGCGGCTGACTTGTCCTTGCTCAGCCCCTCCGGGTGGAAACCCATGCACCAACAGCCACCCCAGACGCCGTTGTTGGCTTCCACGAGCTCGGCGAAGTCGCTCCACGTGTCAGCGTCGAGCGACCGGGTCGTGTAGGCAGAGGTCGACTTGCTCGGCATGCACCCAACCTTGCAACAGATCAGTACGCCGCCGCCAGGAGGAGGCGGACCCTTGAGGTTCGGGCGGTCGGCCTAGGTGCGTCTGGTGAAGGCGACCCTCCCGCCGGGCAGCTTGCTCATGGTGTAGGTGGGGTCGTGGGCTCGGGTGTGGTGTCGGGGGCACAGGAGCCGGCCGTCGGTCACCGACGTCTTGCCGCCCTGGTGCCAGGGTGTGTTGTGGTGGACGTGGCACAGACCGGGTGGCCAGTCACATCCTTCGGCGGTGCAGGTCTGGTCGCGGAGCCCGATCGCCACGCGTTGGACCTCGTTGTGGAACCGGGACCTGCGCCCCACGTCGAGGACCTGCGACTTCCCACCCAGGACGACCGGGATGATCCCGGCCCCACACGCCAACCTGCGGGCCTGGGCCGCGGAGATCTTCTCCCCGGTGTCGAGGTGA
>JAOPXM010000082.1 GCA_025965125.1 Nocardioides sp. | reverse complement strand
ACCGCCGCCGTCGACTACGTGCACGGGGGCGAGGGCCTGCTGATGGCGCCGGCGTACGCCGTGCCACGGATGCTCGAGCGCAACGGCCTGACGCTGCAGGACTTCGACTTCTACGAGATCCACGAGGCCTTCGCGTCGCAGGTGCTGTCGACGCTGAAGGCATGGGAGGACCCGGTGTTCTGCAAGGAGCGCCTCGGCCTCGACGCACCACTCGGCTCCATCGACCGCTCGAAGCTGAACGTGAACGGCTCGTCGCTGGCCGCGGGTCACCCGTTCGCCGCCACGGGCGGGCGGATCATCAATGTGCTGGCCAAGCTGCTCGCGGAGAAGGGCTCGGGCCGCGGCCTGATCTCGATCTGCGCCGCCGGCGGCCAGGGCGTCGTCGCCATCCTCGAGCGCTGACCCTCCGCTGGTTGAGGAGAGAGCGCCAGCCAGCCCCTCGAGACCCCGGAGGTGGGCAGGGCCCGATCAGCGGGTGGCGAGGGCGAGCGCGGACGTGACCAGGTAGTCACGGACCTGCGCGGGAGAGATCTCGCCGACGGTGGGGATGCCGGGCGCGGCTTCCTTGACCAGGATGCCGACGCGGGCGAGCTGGAGGGCGCCGAGACCGCTGGCGTAGAGCGTGTTCGCCAACAGCGTGGGGTCCTCGACGGTGAAGTCTCCGGACGCAACGCCGTCCTCGATCGCGGTGGTGAGCATCGCCAGGCAGGACGAGATGCCGCGGCCGAGCCGGAACAGCGCGCTCTCGGAGATCTCGTCGAGCAGCTCGGTGCCACTGCGTCGCATCAGCGCCTGGGCGCAGTCGATGAACGCAGGGTGGGCGAGCCCGTAGTCGACGAACGCGCCGACGATCGCGGCCAGCCGTGCCGACGCGTCCACCTGGTCCGCCGAGGCCTCGGCCAGGTCGTCGCGCAGCTCCTCGAGATAGCCGACGAGGGTGAGTGCGAACAGCTCCTCCTTGCCGGTGAAGTGCCGGTAGACGATGGCCCGGTTGATGCCCACGGCGCGGGCGATGTCCTCGATCTGCGCGTCGCGCACCCCGCGCTCGTCGAACAGCGCGCGAGTGGCCGCGATGATCTCCTTCTCGCGGGCCCGGCGACGGGCGGCAGCCGCGGAACGCCGTCCGTCGGTCTCGGGTGCTCGGGTCGACATGAGAACATCGTACGACGGTTGCAACTCCGAGTTACACATCTGTGACGGAAGACGCCGCCGGCGGTGTCAGTGGCGAACGTGCCCAGACGTCGACGCGTTCCCCGTGGCCGGTGAAGACCGATCCATCCGGGTCGGGCCCGG
The DNA here is from genome assembly GCA_025965125.1 of Nocardioides sp. Lineage (GTDB taxonomy): Bacteria > Actinomycetota > Actinomycetes > Propionibacteriales > Nocardioidaceae > Nocardioides. Next base: position 19,323 of record JAOPXM010000082.1, on the reverse strand, counting down.
TGTCTTGGCACTCGGCGAGCCGGACGCCACGACCGCGAGGGCGGCCAGGCCCAACAGCAGTCGCCTCATAACGCCACCCGCCTCACCTGTCGTACGACGGACGCCGCGCAGCGGTCTGTGGTTCACCCGCGATGCTCGAAGAACTCTCGCACCATGTCGATCGTGTCCGCCTCGGCGGCGGTCTTGTCGTCGCGGTAGCGGACCACCCGGGCGAACCGGAGCGCCATACCGCCGGGGTAGCGGGTCGAGCGCTGAACGCCGTCGAACGCGATCTCGACGACCTGCTCGGGACGCACGTGCACGACGTGGGCAGAGCGCGACGTCTCGAGCTCCTGGAACCGATCCGTCTGCCACGCGAGCATCTCGTCGGTCATGCCCTTGAACGTCTTGCCGAGCATGACGAACCCGCCGCTGTCGGGATCGCGGGCACCGAGGTGGATGTTGGAGAGCCAGCCTTGGCGCCGGCCGCTGCCCCATTCGACCGCCAGGACCACGAGGTCGAGGGTGTGGACCGGTTTCACCTTGACCCAGGCCGAGCCGCGGCGGCCCGCGTCGTACGGCGCGGAAGGGTTCTTCACGACGACCCCTTCGTGGCCCGAGCGCAGGGACTCGGCGAGGAAGTCGGCCGCGGCCTCGGGGTCGGCGGTGACCAGTCGCGGCACCCGGTGCTCGGGCGGGACGAGCCGCTCGAGCGCGGCCATCCGGACGGTGCCCGGAGAGTCGAGCAGGTCCTCTCCGTCGACGTGCAGCACGTCGAAGAAGTACGGCGTGACGTTGACGCCCGCCGACTGGGCGGTGCGGGACGCGGTCTCCTGGAACGGGCGCGGCCGGCCGGCGGCGTCGAGCGCCAGCGCCTCCCCGTCGATCACGAACGCCGATGCGGGCAGGGACCGGGCGATCGCGACCACCTCGGGCAGCCGGTCGGTGATGTCCTCGAGCGTGCGGGTGGCGATCCGCACGACGTCGCCCACACGGTGGACCTGGATGCGGATGCCGTCGAGCTTCACGTCGACCGCGACCTCGCCGCCGGTGCCGCCGGAAGCCTTGGCGAGCGCGGCCGGCAGGTCCGGTGCGCTGGACGCGAGCATGGGCAGCACCGGTCTGCCGACCTCGAGACCGAACCGCTCGAGCGCCTCGACACCGCCGCCGAACGCCGCCACGGACACCGCGACGGTTGACCCGGCCAGCATGGCCGCCCGACGTACGGCGACCAACGGCACGGCGGCAGCCACGGCCACGGCCTCCTGCACCAGCGCGTCGAGCGCGCCCTGCCGCAGGGCACCGGTGACGACCCCGCGCAGCCACGCCTGCTCGTCAGCGGTCGCGCGGCCGAACAGGTCCGCGACGGCCGCTGAGCGGGCCGCCTGGGAGCCGGCACCGGCGAGGGTGGCGATCGCGTCGAACGCGTCGTGCACCTCCAGGACCGTGAGCGACGATGTGGATGCGGGGGAGGGCGTCGCGGAGACGCCCTTCCAGCCCAGGCCGGTGCGGCGCTGGCGCAGGGTGCCGCCGAGGTAGGAGGTGACGGTCTCGAGCTCCTCGGGCGCCGCGGCCGCAAGCAGCTCCGCGATCGCGGCCACCTTGGCCTTGCGGGAGCGGGTGGCGGCGACCGCACCCGAGGTGGCAACAAGGTCGGCGAGCAGCACCCTCCCATTCAAGACCAGGTCGCCCGCGGGTGCGGTTCAGGGACCGCCCCGGCCGAAATCCGATCGCTCAGGTGTGCAACGCCAGTTCCGGGGTACGGGCTCCTTGCCCGTTCGACGTGACGCGCGCCCGAAACCGACCGAAGGTCTGACAGAAAATATGGAGGTGGCACCATGGCGACCACTCAGGCGGAGCGTCCCCGGGCGAGATCGACGTCCCTCAAACGAGAGATTGGCCTGATCGGGCTGCTCTGGGCCTCGGTGGGGTCGATCATCGGGTCCGGCTGGTTGTTCGGCGCCCAGGAAGCCCTGATTGCCGCCGGTCCGGCCGCCATCATCTCCTGGGTCATCGGGGGCCTGGCGATCCTGGTGCTGGCCCTGGTCCACGCTGAGCTCGGCGGGATGTACCCGGTGTCGGGCGGAACCGCGCGGTTCCCGCACTATGCGTTCGGCGGGGCCGCTGGCGCGTCGTTCGGATGGTTCTCCTGGTTGCAGGCTGCCACCGTGGCACCGATCGAGGTGCTGGCGATGATCACCTACGGCCAGCACTACTCGTTTGCCCACGGCTGGCTGGACACCGGGCACGCAACGGCCGTGCTGACCACCAGCGGGCTGATCGTGGCAATCGTGTTGATGGCGCTGATGACGTCGATCAACTTCCTCGGCGTCAAGAAGCTTGCCAACACCAACAGTGCGGCAACCTGGTGGAAGGTCGCGATCCCCCTCCTGACCATCTTCGTCCTGGCGCTCACGAACTTCCACGGCTCCAACTTCACGGCCGCCAACGGGTTCAACCCCTACGGCGCCCACGGCATCCTCGCGGCGGTCTCGACGAGCGGCATCATCTTCAGCTACCTGGGATTCGAGCAGGCTGACCAGCTTGCCGGCGAGAGCAAGAACCCCAAGCGCGACATCCCGATCGCGATCATCGGGTCGATCGTGCTCGGCATGGTCATCTACATCGCCCTGCAGGTGGCATTCCTGGCTGCGCTGCCCGCCTCCGCCATCGGCGACACCTGGGACGCCACCGGCCAGGGTCTCTACACGGCCTTCACCGGCCCCTTCGCAGAGATTGCGACCCTGGTCTCGATCGGCTGGCTGGCCGCAATCCTGTACGCCGACGCGATCATCTCGCCGGCCGGCACGGGGCTGATCTACACCACGGGCAGCTCACGGGTGTCGTACGGGCTCTCGCGCAACGGCTACATCCCGACACCCTTCGAGTGGACGAACGACAAGGGCGTCCCGTGGGTCGGGTTGATTGCGGCGTTCGTCGCGGGCTGCATCTGCTTCCTGCCGTTCCCGAGCTGGCAGTCGCTCGTTGGGCTGATCACCAGCGCGAGCGTCCTGATGTACGCCGGCGCGCCGCTCTCCCTCGGCGTCTTCCGGCGCCGCCTTCCCGACGCCGACCGCCCCTATCGGCTCCCGGCGGCCGGGATCCTGTGCCCCCTTGCCTTCGTCGTGTCCGGCTACATCATCTTGTGGGCCACCTGGACGACGGTGTGGAAGCTCGGCATCGCGATCCTGATCGGGTACGTCATCTTGATCGCCAACCGGGCTCTCGGGCTCAACGACAGGACCCCCCACCTGAAGTGGCGCTCGGCGAGCTGGCTTCCGGTCTACCTCGTCGGGATGGGGCTGATCTCCTACCTGAGCACCTTCGGTGGGCGCGGGGACATCAAGCTGTGGTGGGACATGCTCCTGGTGGCCGCCTTCAGCCTGGTCATCTACTACTGGGCGCTCGCGGTGGCCCTCCCGGCCGAGGAGATCGAGGACATGATCAACGAGGTCGTCATCCCCGAGGAGGAGGGGCTCGCCGCACCAGCGTGACGCGATCGCGCGTCCCTGACGCCGCCGAACCGCCCGGTCGCAGGGGTTGCGCGTCGACAGGAACAGGTTCTAGATTGGACAGGTGTCCAGTCAGGTGTCCAGCGCGCCGCGCCGCGAGCTCAACCCGCGGCAGACCGAGACCGTCGACCGGCTGCTCCAGGCCGGCACCGAGGAGCTGCGGGCGGTCGGGGTCGAGGCCCTGACGATCCGCACCGTCGCGCTGCGCGCCGGCGTCTCCGCCGCCACGGCGTACACCTATCTCGCCTCGAAGAACCACCTGTTCGCCGAGCTGTTCTGGCGTGCTCTGATCAGCGAGCCCCGGGTCGAGCCCGCGGGTGACACCGCCGTCGAGCGCGTCTGCAGCGTGACCCGGCGGATGGGCGCGATGCTCGCCGAGTCCCCGGAGCTTGCCGCCGGGGCCACCTCGGCGCTGCTCGGCACCGACCCGGACGTCGAGCGGCTCCGGTTGCGGATCGGCAGCGAGTTCGTGTCGCGTTTCCGTGACGCGCTGGGCGCGGGGGCGGACGACGCCCTCGTCGACGCCTTGGCGCTGGCGTTCTCCGGAGCGCTGCTCCAGGCCGGAATGGGCTTGATGACCTACACCGAGATGGGCGAGCGTCTCGACGCTGTCATCGCCGCCATCATGAAGGGCCACTGATTCCGATGACGACCGACATCACCGCTCGGACACCCATCACGTTCGACCCCTACGACTACGCGTTCCAGGAGGACCCGTACCCGGTCTACGCCCGGCTGCGCACCGAGGAGCCGTTGCACCACAACCCGGACCTCGACCTGTGGGCGCTCACCAGGCACGCCGACATCTCCGAGGCCTTCCGCACCGAAGGCACCTACTCGAACGCATGGGGGGTCGCGATCGAGCAGTCCGCCTGGGGGCCCGATGCCCACAAGGTGATGTCGATCCTCGGGATGGACCCGCCGCGGCAGAACCGCCTGCGCTCGCTGGTCTCCCGGGGTTTCACCCCGCGTCGGGTGCACGACCTGCTGCCCCGGGTCCAGGCGTTGGCCGAGCGCTACCTCAGCGAATGCCTGGAGATGGGCAGCTTCGACTGGATCACCGACTTCGCGGGCAAGCTCCCGATGGACGTCATCTCCGAGATGATGGGCGTCCCCGAGGAGGACCGGACCGAGGTCCGCCGCCAGGCCGACATCGTGGTGCACCGCGAGGACGGCCTCTACGACGTGCCGCCCGCCGGCGCGGAAGCCTCGATGTGGCTGGTCGTCTACTACCAGGAGATGGTCGCTCAGCGGCGCCGTCAGCCGAGCGACGACCTGACGAGCGCGCTGATCGAGGCAGAGATCGATGGTGACCGACTGACCGACGAGGATGTCATCGCGTTCCTCTTCCTGATGGTCGTGGCCGGAAACGAAACGACGACCAAGCTGCTGGGACATGCGGTCTTCCACCTCACCCGCCACCCCGACCAGCTGGCGTTGGTCTTCGCGGGACCGGATCCGGAGCTCGTGAGCCCGTGGATCGAGGAGACGCTGCGCTACGACACGTCCAGCCAGCTGCTGGCGCGCTACCTGCTCCGCGACGTGGAGCTGCACGGCGTCGTCGCCCCGAAGGACTCGAAGCTGCTGCTGTGCCTCGGCTCGGCCAACCGCGATGAGCGGGTCTTCAGCCGTCCTGACGAGTACGACATCCTCCGTGACAAGGCCGAGCTGGCGCAGATCCTGTCGTTCGGTGGCGGTCGGCACTTCTGCCTGGGCGCCAACCTCGCGCGCATGGAGGCCCAGACCGCGCTCCGTGAGCTGGTCAACCGGGTGAAGTCGATCGAGGTCGACCACGACCGGGCCGTCCGGGTGCACTCGGTCAACGTGCGTGGGTTCGCCTCGCTCCCGATGAAGGTCGAGCACCGATGAGCAAGTACGCCCAGCCCGAACGACGACCGGCCGTCGTCACCGGCGCCTCGTCCGGCATCGGTGCCGCCACCGCGCTCACCCTGGCCGCCGCCGGGCATCCCGTCGCGCTCGGCGCCCGGCGCATCGACAAGTGCGAGGAGGTGGCGACCCGGATCCGGGAGGCTGGGGGAGAGGCCGCCGTGCACCCGCTCGACCTCACCGACGCCGAGTCCGTCGAGGCGTTCGCCAAGGCCGTGACCGCCGACCTGGGCGACATCGAGGTCGTCATCAGCAACGCCGGCGCGGTGGCGCCCGGCATCATCCACGAGGTCGAGTCGGAGCGGTTCGCCCGCGAGGTCGACTTGAACCTCATCGGTGCGCACCGGCTGGTGCGGGCGTTCGTGCCGGGCATGGTCGAGCGCCGACGCGGCGACCTCGTGCTCGTATCCTCCGACGTCGCGGTCCAGGCCCGCCCGTTCATGTCGTCGTACGCCGCCGGCAAGTGGGGCCTCGAAGGCATGGCCCACGCGATGCAGATGGAGCTCGAGGGCACCGGAGTGCGCGTCAGCATCGTCCGCCCCGGTCCGACCTGGAGCGAGATGGGCTCCGACTGGGACGTCGACGAGGCCGCCATGGTCCTCGAAGGCTGGGTGAAGTTCGGCCTCGCCCGGCACCCGCACTTCCTGAAACCCACCGCGATCGCGGAAGCGATCGCCACCGTCGTCGCGGCACCGCGCGGCGTGCACCTCAACCTGGTCGAAGTCTCGCCCGAAGCCCCTGTGGAGGATTGACATGGCCGAAGCAAGCTCACCGGGTTTCGAGACAGGCGCTGGCGCGCCTTCCGCAACCAGCGTGAAGGAGGTTTCCTACGCCGTCCCCGACGACGGGTTCGGCCACCTCGCCGAGCTGCGGATCGATCCGATCGGCCTGCTGCAACGCACCCGCGACGAGTGCGGCGACGTCGGTCGCTTCCGCCTCGGCGACCGAGACGTCGTGCTGGTCAGCGGCGCGGAGGCGAACGAGGCGTTCTTCCGGGCGCCGGACTCCGTGCTCGACCAGGCCGAGGCCTACCCGTTCATGACGCCGATCTTCGGCAAGGGGGTCGTCTTCGACGCCTCGCCCGAGGAGCGCCAGCAGATGCTGAAGAACCAGGCGCTGCGGGGCGACATGATGCGTGGTCATGCCACCACCATCGAGAACGAGATCCGCGGGATGGTCGCCGACTGGGGCGACGAGGGCGAGATCGACCTGCTCGACTGGTTCGCCGAGCTCACCATCTACACGACCTCGAGCTGCCTGATCGGCAAGCCGTTCCGAGCGGAGCTCGACGCCAGCTTCGCCCACTACTACCACGACCTCGAGAAGGGCACCGACGCGATCGCGTACGTCGACCCGTACGCCGACATCGAGAGCTTCCACCAGCGGGACGCGGCCCGCCTGAAGCTCGTGGAACTCGTCCAGGCCATCATCGACAAGCGGCAGGCTCGCGGGAGGGTACCGCGCGAGGAGCGCGACCTGCTCGACGTGCTGATCTCGCTCAAGGACGAGGACGGCTCCGACCACTTCACCGCCGACGTCATCACCGGCATGTTCATCTCGATGATGTTCGCCGGGCACCACACCAGCTCCGGCACCGCCGCCTGGGGCCTCATCGAGATGCTGCGGCACCCCGAGATCATGAAGGACGTCACCGCCGAGCTCGACGACCTCTACGCCGACGGCTCCGAGGTCTCCTTCCAGGCGCTCCGGTCGATCCCGCGCCTGGAGGCGGTCCTCAAGGAGACGCTGCGCCTGCACCCACCGCTGATCATCGTGCTGCGCATCGTCAAGGAGGAGATCCAGCTCGGGGACCACGTGATCCCCGAGGGCACCATGGTCGGCGCGACCCCGAAGGTGTCCAACCGGATCCCCGAGGACTTCCCGGACCCCGAGCTGTTCGACCCCGGCCGCTACCTCGACGAGCGCCAGGAGGACCTGCTCAACCGGTGGACCTGGATCCCGTTCGGGGCCGGCAAGCACCGGTGCGTGGGCTCCGCGTTCGCGATGATGCAGCTCAAGGCGATCTTCTCGGTGATCCTGCGCGACTTCGAGTTCGAGATGGCCCAGCCCTCGGAGTCCTACCAGGACGACGTCTCCAAGATGGTCATCCAGCTCGAGCAGCCCTGCCGGGTGAAGTACCGCCGACGGGTCCAGACACGCTCGACCCCCGGCTGACATGAAGGTCACCGCCGACCTCGACCTGTGCCAGGGCCACCAGATGTGCCAGGGCGAGGCTCCCGACGTCTTCGCGTTCGACGACGACGCGGACCAGGTCGTCGTCCTCCAGGAGCACCCCGACGAGTCACTACGCCCGCAGGTCAAGGCGGCCGTCAAGTACTGCCCCGCGATGGCGCTCGCCATCGAGGAAGACTGAGGAGAGACATGAGCACCAAGTACACCCGCAGCCAGATGGAAGCGTTCTGGGAGGGCTGGCTCGACGTCAACCGTGAGGCCGAGCGGATCGGCGACTGGAGCATCCTCGCGGACTCCTACGCCGAGGACGCGACGTACGGCTGGATGTACACGCCCGACGAGCACTTCATGGCCGTCGGCCGTGAGGAGATCCGCAAGTACGCCGTGGGCACCGAGATGGCCGGCCTCGAGGGCTGGCACTACGACTACATGGCCACGGTCATGGACGAGACCACCGGCATGGTCGTGGGTTTCTGGAAGCAGAAGGCCGGCATCAACGACGACGACGGCAACGAGTACGAGATCCTCGGCATCGGCGGCAGCTGGTTCGGCGTCGACACCGATGCCGACGGCGTGATGCGGTTCGCCTGGCAGCGCGACTGGTTCGACCTGGGTTCGACCGCGCACACCTTCCTCGCGCTGGCCGGTTCGGGCAAGGCACCTCAGGGGCTCCTGGACCGGATGGGCCTGCACGGTCCGTCGCAGCCGGGCCACTACCGGAAGAAGGACCTGCCCTCGCCGGTCTGGCCTCCGCCGGTCGAGCGCGGCGACTACATCCAGCAGGAGAAGGCCCCCACGGCATGAGCCAGCTCAGCAACCCCCCTGCCCAGCAGCTGATCGACGGCAAGCTGGTCGGGGCCGGTGACGGCGCGACGTACGCCATCCTGAATCCCGCAACGGGCCGCGAGATCGGGCAGGCCCCGGACGGCAACGCCGGTGATGTCGAGGCGGCGATCGCCGCCGCCCGGCGCGCGTTCGACGAGACCGACTGGTCGACGAACACCGAGCTGAGAGTGCGGTGCCTGCGTCAGCTGCACCAGGCGCTCCTCGACGACGCCGAGGACTTCCGGGCGCTGACGACGGCCGAGGTCGGGATGCCCGGCTTCATGATGGGAGCCGCGGGCTTCGACGTGCCGGTCGAGGGACTGGAGTGGGTCACCGACCTGGCCGAGTCCTACGCGTTCGAGACGGACCTCGGCGTGGCTTCCCCGATGGGGATCCCCAGCCGCCGGACGGTTCGCCGCGAGCCGGTCGGCGTCGTGGCGGCGATCACGCCCTGGAACGTGCCCACTCAGATCAACCTGGCCAAGGTCGGACCGGCACTCGCCGCGGGCTGCACCGTCGTCCTCAAACCGGCACCCGACACCCCCTGGGTGGCGTGCGAGCTGGGCCGGTTGGTCGCCGAGCACACCGACATCCCGGCCGGTGTCTTCAACGTCGTCACGCCGCTGTCCAACGAGGTCGCGGCGCAGCTCACGAGCGACCCGCGCGTCGACATGGTCTCGTTCACGGGCTCCACCACGACCGGCAGAGCGATCATGGCGGCCGCCGCCCCCACCCTGAAACGAGTGTTCCTGGAGCTCGGCGGCAAGTCCGCGGCGATCGCACTCGACGACGCCGACGTGGCCGCGGTCGCTGGCGCGACGGCGTTCACCGCCTGCATCCATGCCGGTCAGGGCTGTGCCATCACCACCCGCCTGGTCGTGCCCCGCGCGAAGTACGACGAAGCGGTGCGGGTCGCGGCCACGACCATGGAGTCGATCGGCGCAAAGGACCCGACGGACCCGGGCGCGATCTGTGGACCCGTCATCTCCGCGGCCCAGCGCGACCGCGTGGCGGCGTACCTGGCGCTCGCCGTCGAGGAGGGCGGCACGTTCGCCACCGGCGGGAAGGTCATCGACCAGGACGGCTTCTGGATCGAGCCGACCGTCGTCGCCGGACTCGGCAACTCGTCGCGGCTGGCCCAGGAGGAGATCTTCGGCCCGGTGCTCGTGGTGATCCCGCACGACGGTGACGACGACGCCGTACGCATCGCCAACGACTCGCCGTACGGCCTGTCGGGGTCGGTCGACTCGGCCTCGCTCGAGCACGCCAAGGCCGTGGCCGCCCGGATCCGCACCGGCACGCTGTCCGTCAACGGGGGCGTGTGGTTCAGCCCGGACGCACCGTTCGGCGGCTACAAGCAGTCCGGCCTCGGCCGCGAGATGGGCGTGGCCGGCTTCGAGGAGTACCTCGAGACCAAGACCATCGCGGAGCCGGCGTGAGGGAGCAGAAGACAATGAGTGGAGACGTGAAGTGAACAGATTCGCCAACAAGGTCGTCATCGTCACGGGCGCAGCCCAGGGCATCGGCGAGGCCTATGCGCGGGCGCTGGGCGCCGAAGGCGCTTCGGTCGTGGTCGCCGACGTCAACGCCGAGTCCGGCGAGCTCGTCGCCAAGTCGATCGTCGCCGACGGCGGCAATGCGATCTTCGTGCACACCGACGTGTCGTCCGCTGAGTCAGCGACCGCCATGGCGGCCCGTACCGTCGAGGAGTTCGGCGGCATCGACGGCCTGGTGAACAACGCCGCGATCTACGGCACCATGCAGTTCGACCTGCTGATCACCGTGGACTGGGACTACTACAAGAAGTTCATGAGCGTGAACATGGACGGCGCCCTGGTCGTCACCCGGGCGGTCTACGCGTACATGCAGCAGCGCGGCGGCGGCTCGATCGTCAATCAGAGCTCGACGGCGGCGTACCTCTACTCCGGCTTCTACGGCCTCGCCAAGACCGGCGTCAACGGCCTCACCCAGCAGCTTGCCCACGAGGTGGGCGGCATGGGCATCCGGGTCAACGCGATCGCCCCCGGCCCGACCGACACCGAGGCCACCCGCACGCAGGCCGGCGACGCGGCCAAGGACCTGATCAAGGGTCTCGCGATCAAGCGCATGGGCCAGCCGCAGGACATGGTCGGGGCCTGCCTCTTCCTGCTCTCCGACGAGTCCTCGTGGGTCACCGGCCAGATCCTGGCGGTCGACGGCGGACAGACGTTCCGACCATGACGGTTGGCTTCGTCGGCCTCGGCAACATCGGCAAGCCGATGGCGCTGCGGTTGGCTGCGTCCGACGTCGACCTCGTCGTGTTCGACGTGGCGCCGGAGCCGCTGGCCGAGCTCGAGGCGGCCGGTGCCAAGGTGGCCGGCAGCGTGGCCGGGCTGGCCGCACAGGTGGACCTGCTGTGCGTGATGGTCCGCGACGACGAGCAGGTCCGCGACGTGCTCGGTGAGGTGCTGGGCGTGGGCGGCGACCGGCTCACGGTGGCCATCCACTCCACCATCGCGCCGAGCACCCCACCCCAGCTCGAGGACACCGCGGCCCGCCATGGCATCAAGCTCGTCGACGCGCCGGTCAGCGGTGGCGCGATGGGCGCCGCAGACGGCAGTCTCGCGATCATGGTCGGCGGGAGCGACGAGGCTTTCGCCGCATGTGCGGAGCCGTTCGCGGTGATGGGATCGAAGGTGGTCCACGCGGGACCGATCGGTGCCGGCACGAAGATGAAGCTGGCGCGCAACCTCATGCACTTCGTCGCGTTCACCGCAGCCACCGAGGCGCAGCGCCTGGCGGAAGCAGCGGGACTCGACCTCGTCGAGCTCGGCAACGTGGTCCGCCACACCGACGCGATCACCGGTGGGCCGGGCGCGATCATGCACCGCAGCACGACCGCGGCCCTGGATCCCTCCGACTTCTGGTTCGGCGTCTTCGAGCACGTCCGGGCGCTGGGGGAGAAGGACCTTGGCTTCGCCATCGACCTGGCCTCCGGACTCGGCGTCGACGTACCTCTCGCCGAGCAGGCCCTGGCCCGCCTCGGCACCGGCCTCGGCCTACCCCCGTCACCCCAGGAGCAGTCGTGAGCGACACCGGCAAGTTCGACGACCTGCCCGAGGCCCGGCGTCGGGGCCTCGAGAGGATGGAGCAGGTCTACGGCTTCGACATGTCGGACGCCGACGGCGATTTCTTCGGCTACACCGCCGACCACCTGTTCGCCGACATCTGGACCCGACCGGGGCTCACCGACCGCGACCGGCGCCTCTTGCTGATCGGGTTGCTCGCCGGCACCGGTGGCGCCGACGTGCTCGGCATCCAGATTCCCGCGGCGCACGCCAACGGCGAGCTGGATGACGAGGCGTTGCGCGAGATCGTGATCTTCCTGTGCCACTACGCCGGCTGGCCGAACGGCGCGCGCATCAACGCGATCGTCGAGGACACGATCGCGAAGGCCGCCCGGAAGAGGGAGTCGTCCTGACCACGTTCACCGAGCTGCCGCCCGGCCCATCGGGGCTGCTGTCGGCACGGCCGGGTCCGGACCTCGAGGCCGCGGGCTATGTCGAGCGGGAGTACGTCGCGACCGGCACGGCCGTGTCCTACCGCGGCGACCAGCCGCCCGACGGCCACTGGTCCCTGGACGTCGGCGGTGAGGCGGCTTTCGTGACGCGGCTGGTGGTGCGCCGGCCGGAATCGCCGGGTGCGTTCAGCGGGACCGTGGTCGCGGAGTGGCTCAACGTGAGCAGCGGTGCGGACGCGGCACCCGACTGGACCTACCTGGCCGACGAGATCGTCCGCCGCGGCCACGCCTGGGTCGGTGTCTCCGCCCAGCATGTCGGCGTGGAGGGCGGCGCTGCCGCGGTCGTGTCCGGGTTCGAGCAGGAAGGCCTGAAGGCGGACCCGCGCCACGCCGCGCTGCGCCACCCCGGTGACGCGTTCGCCTACGACATCTTCTCGTCGGTCGTGGCGGGGCTTGCGGGCCCCGGCCCGCTAAGCGACCTCGACGTCACCGTCCGGCTAGCCGTGGGGGAGTCGCAGTCGGCGTACGCGCTGACCACCTATGCCAACGGCGTGCAGCCGCTGGTCCGGCTGTTCGACGGCTTCCTGATCCACTCGCGCGGTGGTGCCGCGATGCCGTTGGGGGAGCCGGGGCGGGCGGTGGACCTCGCGATCTTCCGCACCAACGAGCCGACATGGGTCCGGGACGATCTCGACGTGCCGGTGGTCATGGTGCAGACCGAGGGCGACCTGACCGGCCGGTTGCGCTACCTGCCCGCGCGGCAGCCGGACGCCGAGCGGCTGCGCCTGTGGGAGGTGGCGGGCACCGCGCATGCGGACAAGTACCAGATCGGCGAGTTCGAGGACCTCCTCGGTTGCCCGCTGCCGGTCAACCGCGGCCAGCAGGCCTTCGTCGTCCGCGCGGCGCTGCGGCACCTCGACACCTGGGCGCGCGGTGGACCGGCCGCTCCGTCGGCCGAACGCCTCGAGGTGGAGGACGGCGCGTTCGTGCTCGACGAGCACGGCAACGCCCGCGGCGGCGTCCGGACCCCGGTGGTCGACGCCCCCGTCGACCGGCTGCGCGGCGACACGCTCCCCGATGCGTCGGTGATCTGCGAGCTGTTCGGGAGCACCCTGCCGATGGATCCTGCACGTCTCGCGGAGCTGTACGCCGACCCAGGCGCCTACCTCGCGGCGTACGAGATCGCCACCGACGGCGCGATCGCGGCCGGCTTCGTGCTCGCCGAGGACCGTGCCGAGGTGCTGGCCGAGGCCCGACCGGAGCTCGTGCCGAACCCCACCCACATCTGAGACGGAGCCGTCATGACCTGGGCGACTCCGCGGGCCACTGCCTGATCCGCGGCGCGACCTAGTCCGGCGCCCGAGCCGGCGCAGCCGTCGATGCATCAACTAGAGAGGACGAACCGATGAAGACCCTTCTCACCTGCCCCTGCGGCACCGACATCGTCGGCACCGACGAGGACGATCTGGTCGCCAAGACCCAGGCACACCTCGCCGCCGACCACCCCGGCCGCGAGTACGACCGCGAGATGATCCTGTTCATGGCGAGGTGACACCGGGCTGTCCGGATGGCGTGCGTGTTGAGTGTCCAACCGCCTGTCGGACTCGACATCGGGCGCCGGGTGCCAGCGTCGTCGCCAGGCCTCAGAACTTGTCGGAGTGGCGGAGGCCCCGCGGGCGTCCGTCGGGGTCGAGCAAGATCCGGTACGCCGGGGCGGCCCACAGCTCGACTGCGCGGCGTACCGGGCGAAGCACGTGCGCCCGGATCCGGGCGTCAGGTGCGGCGGCGCGGTCCGCCCACAGTGCAGCGGCGTGGTCAAGGTCGGCGAGTCGAGGGTCGTCCCGCGGAAGGCCGAGGTGCTCCGCCCACAAGGTGCTGCGGAGTTCGCGTGGCAGGCGGCCATCCGGGTCGACCACCGCGGCGGTGACCTCGGAATCGTGGGTCCAGGAGCGCAAGTTCAGGTTGTCGGACCCGCAGGTCATCCACTCGTCGTCGACGACACAGACCTTTGCGTGCACGTACACCGGCGTGCCAGCGGAGTTCTCGAGGTCGTACATCGCGAAGCGACGCCCGCCTGCCTCCTGGAGCAGGTCCAGTGCCCGCTTCTGGCCCAGCCGCATCGGCGTGCCGCTGACCGCGGTGTCCTCCTCGGGAAACCGCGGGACCACAGCGATTACCTGCAGCGCGGGTTCGCGGCGCAGGGAATCCGCGAGCGTCCGGGCGACCACCTCGGACCAGAAGTACTGGTCCTCGATGTAGACGAGGCGCCGCGCCCGGGCGAACGCCCGTTCATAGGCGTGTGCGATCGACCGCTCCCCTTGGGGAGCGAACGGGTAGGCCGGCCGCTTGGCGGGGTACGTGAGGAGTATCTGGACCTCATGGGGACCGCACGGGGCAGGAGGATCCCAGCGCTGCGGCAGGGGCTTGGGGTTCCGCGGCATCCGCGCCGAACGGTGGACCAGCGCGCGGTACGGGTTGCGGTGATCGAGCGGTGTGGGGTCGTCCCAGCGTTCCGAGAAGACGTCGAGTGCGTGGCTCACCGCAGGACCGCGGATCTCCAGTGTGGCGTCGTGCCAGGGTGGTTGCGGTCCGTAGCGCTCGTCCAGGGGCGGCGCCTGCGGATCCCCGAGGTGCTCGATGTCGTCGCGCCGCCCGTGGCACAGGTCGATGCCGCCGACGAAAGCCACGTCCTCCTGTGGGCGACCCTGCCGCTGCACCACGAACAGCTTCTGGTGGTGCGACCCTCCGCGACGCACCCGCTCGTCGAAGAGCGCTTCCCCACCAGCTTCGTTGATGACTGCGCCCAGATGGCGGTTCTCCTGCGCGTTCAACTTGATCTTGGCGCTGTGTGAGCGCCACAGGAGGCCACGAACCTCGACGCCTCGGCCAGCGGCGCCGGCCAACAATTGGCCGATCGTCGGGCCATCGTCCGCGAGGCGCTCGTCGGCGTCGCTTCGCCAGTCGGTGAAGAAGATCCGATCTCCGGGGTTCGTGGCCCGGACGACCTGGACCAGGCGCGCGAAGTAGTCGACACCATGCACGTGCGGCACCACGAGGTTCCCGGCCGTCCACGGTCGCTCTTGCTCCGGGAGAAACCAGTCGCTCATTCTCTCAGACTGCCAGCCGGGCTGCCTGCAAACCAGCGCCATGCTGCCGCGACGTCACGACCTTTGGGCTCAAAGGGTGGCGCCGCGTCATTCCGCTTTCCGGGCTCAACCCCTCCCGTCGTGGCTAGTGTCGGCTGATGGATCAGGATGCGGTCGTCAAACGGGTTGCGCTGCCGTCCGGTCTCCGGCTCGCTCACGTCGCCGTCGGTCCAAGCTCCGCCACGCCGGTACTACTCCTCCATGCATGGGGGGAGTCTCGCCGCTCCTTTGACCGACTCCTGCCTCTGCTGCCCAGGGACCTGCGCGCCGTCGCGATCGACCAACGCGGACACGGGGACTCCGACGTGCCGCAGAGCGGGTACTCCCTCGTCGAGCTCGCCGATGACGTCGTCGCGTTCATGGATGAGGTTGGGCTGTCCTCCGCGGTGCTGCTGGGTTCCTCGAGTGGTGGGTACGTCGCCCAGCAGGTGGCAATCACCAACCCCCACCGGGTGGCTGGCCTGGTGCTCGTCGGTTCCCCACGCACCCTGCAGGGTCGACCGTCATTCGGCGACGAGGTCGATCAACTGTCCGATCCCGTGGAAGCCGCGTGGGTCAGGAAGTCGCTGACGTGGTTTCCGCGATTTCATGAGGTGCCTGACTGGTACATCGAGGATCGCGTCCGAGATGGCGCCCACACTCCCGCTCGAGTGTGGCGGGCAACCTTCGAGGGACTCTGCACCGCACGACCTCCCACCGACACCGCCACAATCACCGCACCCACCCTGATCATCTGGGGAGACCGGGACGAATTGTTGAGCCGTGATCAACAAGACGACCTTGCGGGAGCCATCGCCGGCTCACACCTGGTCGTTTACGAGGACACTGGCCACCTCGTTCTGTGGGAGCAGCCCGAGAGGATCGCTCACGACCTGACGAGATTCGTCGCGAGCCTCCGGCGGCCGACTCGCTGAGATTCAACAACCTGCGTCACGTCGCTCCGGGTGTCGGCACGCGGGAGTTGATCGTTGATCTGGAGTCGCTTGACGGACTCACCCCAAGGTCGGCAACGCCTGCGAGTGACCCGAAGTTCGCCCGTGGGCTATGGACGAGGCTCCTCCCGAGGGGGAGTGTGGAAACCGGCGCGAGAAACCCTCGCGCCGACGCGACTGAGGAGGGACGCCTTGAGTGTTTTCATGACCTTGCGAGTGCCGGGGGACCCCAAGGGAGTCGAGGCCACGGACCCGGCAATCCTGCAGACAGTGGTCGACCGCGGGAAGGCGATGGGCTGCTTGGCCCACCACTTCTATGGCAACGGCACCGAGGTGCTGGTCATCGACGAGTGGCCCGACGAGGAGAGCTTCCGGAAGTTCTTCGATGCCAGCCCTGAGATCAAGGGAGTGATGGACAACGCTGGTGTGACAAGCGCCCCGACCATCGAGTTCTGGCGAGCCCTGGACACGAGCGACGGCTTCGGCTGACAGGCACACGGGTCAACCAGGGAGGTCAGAAAGCGCCCAGTGAGATCCCGCTCATGAACCCAATGCAGACTCCTGACGCGACAGTTTGTCCAGGTCGCGCTTGCAGAACCCGTGGTGGGCCCATTCCTCGTCGAGCACGGTACCGAGGCATTGCCGCACTGTCCGCCCCTTGGCGTACGGGGGCCATCTGTCGTCGTCGGGCACCGGCGCGGTCTGCGCAAGCTGGTCAGGCGTGACCTCGGCCAGCCACGTCTCGATCCCCGAAGCCTGCCGGTTGCGCACGGCGAGCACCTCGTCGAGGCTCGGTTGGGCGGACGGGTCGAGCCCGTTCTCCTGGTCCATGACGAACGGTGGACCCAGTCCCATGGCCGTGAACGGCTCGGTGAGCCCGAGCACGCAGCGCCGGAACCAGGAGTCGTGCACGAAGACAAGGTGACGCAGGGTTTCGACCATCGACCACTCGCCGTCGACGCCGTGATGTTCGCTGTTCTCGGGCATGGACCGCACGCGCTCGGTGGTCGTCACCCAGTCGTCCCGCAGTTGCCGCCAGGCCTCTCGCAGGTCGCCCGGCTCATCGGAGCGGATCAACAACCGCACCGGATGGCGGCGGTCGAGCTCCGCCTCGACGTATGACATGACCTCGACCCCGTTGACCACAAGATTGGTGACCAGGCCGTCGATCTCGGCGTCCTGCATGACCACGCCGACCAGCCGGGCTCCACTCAGGTCGCACTCGCGGAACTCTGCGCCGGTGAGGTCCTCGTCGTCGAAGCGTCGCATGCAGACAGGATAGGCGGCATCGCACACGCAAACGCGCGACTCTGCCGCGTTCCGGTCCTGCCTTGTCGCGCAGTTGGGTAACGCCTCTGTTTTCGCCCCGAGAACAGGCGATAGGGAGCGTTGCAAGGCCGACGAGTCGTTCAGCAGTGATCCAAGAGCGCAGAGACAGGCAATGCGGCCGACGCTACGACAGCTCAGTAAAACGGGTGGGCCACGTCTGCGTAGCCGGATGCCCGCGCAAAGCCGAGTGTGCGGTTGGCGGCGAGGATCGCCTCATTGCCTTCCATGTTCTGAGTGAACAGTCGATCGACACCTCGGTCGGCCATGAGCAGCGCATGCCGGGTCTTGAGCGCCGTGGCGATCCCGCGCCCCCGGCGAGCCGGGACCACGCCGGTGAAGAACGTGTTGAGCGCAGTCGGGTCGCCGGGACGCCCCATCACCTGGGTGTACCCGACGAGCTCGCCCTCTTCACGTGCGGTCAGGAGCATCCAGGGCGCAGTCACCATCGCGCGAAACGTCTCGTACGGCAGTTCGCCGCCACCATCGGCCGAGTCCGGCGCCTCGCGATACCGCGCCTGGACGAAATCAAACAGCTCGCGCCATGCTGCGTCGTCGAGCTCAGCGATAGGCAACTCAGCGATCTCGACTCCTGGCGCTTTCCCCTTGGCCTCGTACAGAGACCGATCGATCACACGCAGGTTGAGCACGCTTTCGTGGTGGCGACCGACTATCGCCAGGTCCCAGGCCCGCACGGCAGCTTCACTGTCGCCATACCCCTCGACGTAGTTGTAGATCAGGCCAGGTCCGTGCTGGCGTGCGATTCCCTCCACCGCAGCACGGAGGGTGCCGCCCAGACCCCGCCGCCGATACTCCGGCAGCACGTAGACGATCGCCGCTCCAAAGCCCCCGGCAGCGACTCCCATGGGGCACACAGCAGCGAACCCGGCCGGCACGCCCGCCGCCAGGCCCGTGAACCACCGGATGTCCATCGTGGCCGACAGCTCTTGCCACCACACGGCCTGCCAGGCCATGGGGTTCCCCGCGTTCAGGGCCGCCAGGTCGTCGCCTTCAGTCATCGGGCGAACCGTCACATGGTCGTTCACTCGCGAATGCTCGCACCTGGTGCGACTCCGCGGGCGTTTTCAGCGGCCTCCGGAGCCGTCGGCGGGACAAAGTCTTGATGGCCAGAGTAGTGGGACCGAACGATGGGGAGGCAGATGTAGCCCTCGACTCACAGCCTGAATCGCCAATCCAAACGCCGTCACGTGAACCTGACAAAAGGTGCGTCACTCCGCCGAGCCGGCCCCGCCCGTAGCCGCGTTCGGTCCCCTCCTCTCGGGACTGACCAGCGCGAATCGTACGTCTGCCATGTGCTTCGATGCGGCCATGACGCTCCCCATCGCCCGGCCGTGGTTCCGCGTCCGCCACGTCGGCGACGGCCTCACGCAGATCGACGAACCGCACGTCAGCCCGCTCCTCCAGGCAAACGTCTGGTGGCTGCGCGGCCGCGACCGCGACCTCGTGGTGGACACCGGGCTGGGCGTAGGCAGCCTGCGCACCGAGGTACCGGGAATCGCGGAGGCCGACCCGGCCGTCGTCCTCACCCACGGGCACCTCGACCACACGGGAGGCGCGCCAGAATTCGACGCAGTGCTCGCGCATCCCGGCGACCGAGTCCAAGACCCGCTCGCCGGCTCGCTGCACCGGGCGGCGCTGCTCGACGAGCTGCTCCCGGGTGGCGCGCCCGCCAAGGACGACAAGCCCCCGCTGCTGGTGACCGCAGTCCCGCACACGGGCTATGACCCGGCGGCATACCGGCTCCGACCACCCGTCGCCGTGCACCCGGTCGCGGACGGCGACGTGGTCGACCTCGGCGGCAGATGGTTCACCGTTCTTCACCTGCCGGGGCATTCGCCCGGGACGATCTGCCTCTACGAGGAGGCGACAGGCACGCTGTTCTCGGGTGACTGTGTGTACGACGACGTGCTCTTCGACGAACTCGTCGGCAGCGACGTCGCGGCGTACGTCGCGTCCATGAAGCGGCTGCTCGAGTTGGACGTGCAGGTGGTCCATCCCGGGCA
>JAOPXM010000253.1 GCA_025965125.1 Nocardioides sp. | reverse complement strand
AGTTCGTGGCCCGAGCCCACTCGCTGCCGGACCTGGTCACCCTGGGGACGCTCGACCAGCAGAGCGCAGCGTTCCTCGACGCGAGCGTCCGCGCGGGGCTCAATATCGTCGTCTCGGGCGGCACGCAGGCGGATATAAAAACCAGGGTTTAGAGACGGGCGAGTGTCTCTGAATTCTTTGGCGCACACGCCCGCGCTGCGTCCTGTTGGCGGCGCTTAGCCGCTTCGGAGTCTTCGCGGTATCCGCTCGCCCCGCAGGATTGGATGGCCGCTGCCGGCTAGGCCGGGCGCTACGAGATCGTGGCCAGCCTTCGCCGCGTCCTCGTAAATAGCGCGGTCGATTATCCCCGACCAGCTCGTCATCTTGGCCCCGCCTAGAGTGCGCCACCGGTATCGCCACATCGCTGATTCACCTTCCGCCATGGTCGGAAGGTCCACAGGTAGCCAAACGTGCTTTTTGGTTCGCGGAAGAATGAGCCGCACTTCTTGTTCTGGAATCTCCCCAGCCACGCGGGAGGTGCCGGCTTGGTCGTTGCTAATCGTGCAGTCCACTCGGAAGTTGAAGGCCGGGCTGCGCATGTAGTTGGTGAACGTAACTCGTTGAAGCCCAAGACCAAGAAGTTCCGGCGTGGTTGCCGCGCCGTCGTCCTGGACTTGGGCATGTAGGAGCGACCGCTCGAACTCCCTCAGACGTTCCCTGCGAGTGCTGTGATTCACGCCCATCTCGGTTGCAAAAGACTTGCGCGAACGGGACTTTAGTTCTCTCCCGGCCGTAACTACATGCCCTCGGAAGTCATGACATTCGCCGGGGTGGTTCCCGCTGAGCCTGCGGCGGGTGTCGTCATCAAAGAAGACCCACGTTCTGGACTCGGTGGGGGCGAGTGACAACGGCAGTGCCGGGCCCTGATCGCAGGCGGGGTCGAACCAGATGGTTGCCGATGTGTTGACTGAACGCAGCCTCACCTGACGGATCGTGGCAGGCACGCGACCCCGGTTGACCGCCTCGACGGTCAAGACACCTCCGCCGCGTGGCCCGATCAGGTAAAAACTCGAGACAGAAACCTTGATTCTTGGACCGCTTGCCCGGTAATTCAAGAACGAGACAACTAACGAGCCTATGCCGGTGACACTGCCAACAATTCCCAACGCTAGCGCCCATGGCGTCACGTAGCCAGCCCCGCTCGCACGGTCAGTAGTAGTTCATCGTGGAGTGGTTGGGGCACAAGGCCAGCCTAGAACGATGTCCGGATGTTCTGTCGAGAAGCGGAATGTGGCGCGGGAGTCATTTCTCATCTAGAGGGTCAAGGCCATCAATGTCGTTGTATCTGCTTGAGCGTGAGCAGACAATAAACCGTTGCGATAGGCAGTGGAAACCATCACGATGGGGGCTCATCGAATTACTAGGCTAGGAGCCCCCACGTGTATCGAACTGACATCCCGCTGAGCCCTGGCGACGAACGTGAGTACAGGATTTTCAACCTTTCGGGCCCCCTCCTTGAGGCGTCCCATGGCTGAGCGCGATCGCGATGTTCCGACCGAAGAGTCTTCCGGGATGCGCTGCTTCGGGTGCCATCGGACCTTGTACTGGATCGTCGTACCGGGCGAGGAATCTACGTTGGCCGCTCCGCCGGACACTGAGGGCTGTCCGTATTGCGACTCGGCAGTGGCGTTGGACGACGGATTCGCGAAGAGTTTCGCTGTGTTCGCCGCAGTTGAGGAAGTTCTCGAGAAGCACCTCACCTCTAGCCGCTGGAAGGTTTCCGACAACCCGGACGATGCTGATGGCGACGAGGCCAACGGCTGGGTCAGACCGGCCCGTGCCGCACTCGCAGAGCTGATTGAAGACTCTGTCTCGTCGCGGTGGGACAACGATCCGACGGCGGCACAGTCTGACTTCGAAGATTTCCGTGATTACCTCCTGTGGCAGGCGATGGTGGATATTGCTCGGGCCGACGACGGAGTGAGCAGTAACTGTGCGTGTGGCGGTGTGGCCGCGTGACGACGTTGGTGTTCTCTGACGCATGGTGCGAGGTCTGCCAGGGGCGGATTTACTGGACGGAGAACGGCCCCATGGCGAACGACTCGGCAGGCAACCGCCCCCGGTTGCGTGACGAATGCAGTTGTGGCGGGCGGTTTGTGGTCGCGAATGAGTACGACCAGCATGTGCTCGCCGGCGGCCGCGAGGTCAGTCCTGGCCTCGTCGCGGTTCCTGACGGCGCTCCCACCTTCGCTCCGTACGTTGCGTGTTACTACGCGTACATCGAGGCGAAGGACGACGATGAAGCCTTCAGTCGGATGGTGCGGTTGAGGGATGTGTTCTCGCTCGCGGGCCAGAACACCGAAGATGGGTTGGCGCATATCCACGACGCCGACGGTTGTTGACGGGAGATAAGAGCAAGCGGCGCGGGACCCAGGAGCATAGGGTCTCGCGCCGCTCGTCGTGGCACCTGTTACGACGCAGGTGTGTTCTACAGCAACTCAAGCGCCTCGCGTATGTGTTGCGGCGGGATCGTTGGGTTGCGGCCGGAGGGCTTCTCGGTGGTTGGAGGCGGGAGCGCGTAGCCGATTAAGTCGGTGTCCTCCAGAAGGTCGAGAGCGGCCTGCGCCTCGTCCGGGGGCGAGGCCCCCGGCGGCAGGGCGCTCCGCTCGGAGGCGGGCACGAGCAGTCCCTCGGGGTCATCCAAGATCGACTTGAAAAGCGCCTCGATGGGGTCCTCGGTGATCGGCATGATCTTGTGCACCTGGGTTGCGCCCAGCCCAGCCCTGTCGAGCAGGTCCTGAGCGATCTTGGCGCGGACCTGGAACGGCACCTCTGAGTCGTCCATCCATGCGGCGAGTTTCTGCGCGGCTTCGTCGGCGGTGACCGCGATGCGCTCGGCGGCGCGGCGACGGACCTGCCCGGCCGCTGCGCCGTGCTGGTCGCAGACGACCGCGCCGTCCTCGGCCACCCGGCGGCACTGGTCGCCGGTGGACTTGTAATGGCCCACGCACCGGAGGACGTGGGGCGGAGGGTTGCTGGCCCACCAGTCCTCCGAGTGCGTGCGACTCTTCCCGGCCATGACCTACCGCCACTCCACGGGTGCGAAACTGGCGTCCAGGTAGTCCTTGCAGGCCTTGCAGAGGACGAGCTCAACAATGGCGGACCCAGCGGGCACCCACACCGTGTGGCGGCTGCTGTCGCGCCCCTCGAACGGGTCGTCCCAGCTGTCTGGAGCGGTGCGCTCGGCGGACGGGCCGTAGGCCACCCCGCACCGCTCGCAGCCGCGCCTGCCGTTGGGGGCGGCGGGCTCGTGGGCGTACCGGGCCGACGCCTCCGGGTCGGCTGGCACCACCCGCAGGTGCGCCTGAGTGGGGCCGCCGACCAAGTGGTCGAAGTCGTACGTGTGCCGGCCGTTGGCGGCGAACTCCACCAACTCGCGGATGCACTCGTCCTCGACCAGGTGGCTGTTGCCGCCGCACAAGGTCTCACCCGCCTGTGCGGCGGCAACGATCTCGTCAGCCAGGGCAGTCATCAGATGACCGGGGCTGTGTAGGTGGCCGACGCGGTGACCTGCAGAACGGCCGCTGCGCCTCGCTTGGCGACCGCCGCACCAGCGCCGCGCACCATGTACGAGTCGATGAGCGGGTAGTTGCTGCCGCCGGGGATCTGCTTGAGACCCTTCAGTTCGGGGCGCTTGTGCTCGCGGAACGCGATGGGGTTGCGCTCGCTGTCGGGTCCGCCCGTCGCCACCGCAAGGACGTATCCACTGGGCACGTAGTCGTGCTGGACGATCCAGGAATCGCCGTACGCTCCGATGACCCGCAGGCCGTTGAAATCGCCCGGAGGGCGGTCTCCGACGATGGTCTCGTTGGTGATGAAGGCGGGCGCGTCGTCGCTCGGGATGAAGTCGAACGCGGCTCCATTGGTGCCGACGCGAAAACCGCTGATGACCTTTCCCTGGGCCGGGTTGACCAGCACGATGAGGCGGTCGCCGTC
>JAOPXM010000005.1 GCA_025965125.1 Nocardioides sp. | reverse complement strand
TCGAAGGCCAAGCTCGTCACCAAGGAAACGCCGAAGACGACGTTCGCGGACGTCGCCGGCGCGGACGAGGCCATCGAGGAGCTCGGCGAGATCAAGGAGTTCCTGCAGGAGCCCGCCAAGTTCCAGGCCGTCGGGGCCAAGATCCCCAAGGGCGTCCTGCTCTACGGGCCTCCCGGAACCGGCAAGACCCTGCTGGCCCGCGCGGTCGCCGGCGAGGCCGGCGTGCCCTTCTACTCGATCTCCGGCTCGGACTTCGTCGAGATGTTCGTCGGCGTCGGTGCGTCCCGGGTGCGCGACCTGTTCGAGCAGGCCAAGGAGAACGCCCCAGCGATCGTGTTCATCGACGAGATCGACGCCGTGGGCAGGCACCGTGGCGCCGGCATGGGCGGCGGCCACGACGAGCGCGAGCAGACCCTCAACCAGCTGCTCGTCGAGATGGACGGCTTCGACGTCCGTGGCGGCGTGATCCTGATCGCGGCCACCAACCGGCCCGACGTCCTCGACCCCGCCCTGCTGCGACCTGGCCGCTTCGACCCCCAGATCGCCGTCGACGCCCCGGACCTGTCGGGTAGTCACGCGATCCTGCAGGTGCACTCGCGGGGCAAGCCGATGGCTCCCGACATCGACCTGCTGTCGATCGCACGGCGCACTCCCGGGTTCACCGGAGCGGACCTGGCCAACGTCCTCAACGAGGGGGCCCTGCTGACGGCCCGCAACAACCAGAAGCTGATCACCGACGCCGCCCTGGACGAAGCGATCGACCGCGTGATCGCCGGCCCGCAGCGCCGTACTCGCCTGATGAGCGAGAAGGAGAAGCTCATCACGGCCTACCACGAGGGCGGCCACGCGCTCGTCGCGGCCGCGCTGCCGGGCACCGACCCGGTGCACAAGATCACGATCCTGCCGCGCGGACGTGCCCTGGGCTACACGATGGTGCTGCCCGACGAGGACAAGTACTCCCAAACCCGGTCCGAGATGCTGGACAAGCTGGCCTACATGCTCGGGGGCCGGGCTGCGGAGGAGATGGTCTTCCACGACCCGACGACCGGCGCCGGCAACGACATCGAGAAGGCCACCGCGCTGGCCCGGGCCATGGTCACGCAGTACGGCATGACCGACCGCCTGGGTGCGATCAAGCTCGGCGAGGCCGCGGGCGAGCCGTTCCTGGGCCGCGACATGGGGCACCAGCGCAACTACTCCGAAGAGGTCGCGGCGATCATCGACGAGGAGACCAAGAAGTTCCTCGCCACCGCGCACCAGGAGGCCTTCGACATCCTCGAGGAGAACCGCGACGTCCTCGACGCCCTGGTCCTGGCGCTTCTCGACAAGGAGACCCTCGACAAGGCGGAGGTCGCCGCTGTGTTCGAGCCGCTGCGCCGCCGATCCGCGCGACCCGCGTGGACCGGCTCCCCCGACCGCAACCCGTCCGAGATCCCGCCGATCGAGATCCCCCAGGAGATCCGCGACCGGGCCGCCGTCAACGGGCACGCGGCCGGCAGCGAGGGCGGAGTGATCCTCACGCCGCCGGGTTCCGGTGGTGACGTCCACGGCGACGCCGGCGTGGGCGGCGGCAGCACCCTGCCCGGCGCCGGGCCCGAGCTGCCACCGAGGTGACCGCGACATGACGGAGGACATCGGTCCCGTCAGTCCGCCGACCCGGACCCCCGACCAGATCCCGCCCTTCGACCAGGCGCGCGCCGAGGCCGCGGTCCGTGAGCTGCTGATCGCGATCGGGGAGGATCCCGAGCGCGAGGGACTGCAGGACACCCCGGCCCGGGTCGCGCGCGCGTACGCCGAGGTCACCTCCGGGCTGCGGATGGCACCCGAGGACGTCCTCACGACGACGTTCGACATCGGCCACAACGAGATGGTGATGGTCCGCGACATCGAGCTGTGGTCGATGTGCGAGCACCACCTGGTGCCGTTCACCGGGGTGGCGCACGTCGGCTACATCCCGGCGCAGTCCGGCAAGATCACCGGGCTGTCCAAGCTGGCCAGGCTCGTCGACGTCTACGCCAAGCGACCCCAGGTGCAGGAGCGGCTCACCACCCAGGTGGCCGATGCGTTGATGCGGCTCCTCGAGGCTCGTGGCGTGATCGTCGTGATCGAGGCCGAGCACCTCTGCATGACGATGCGCGGCGTCAAGAAGGCTGGTGCTCGCACGATCACCTCCGCCGTGCGCGGCAGCATGCTCTCCAATGCGACCACCCGCGCCGAGGCGATGGCCCTCATCAACCGCAGTCGCTGAGCAGACGCACCCTAGTCGCTGGCCGGGCGGCCCATCCCCGAGATCCGGTCCCTGTTCGTGCGCTCCTGGTTGGTGCCCTTCTTGAGGATCACCAGGTTGTGGTACGCGTGCAGCTCGGTCACGTGGAGGTCGGCGTACGTCGGCTCGTAGCCCTCGTCGAGGAACTCCATGTGGTTGAGGCCGTCCACGAGTTCCTTGACCAGCGACATGGTGGTCGTCGGGTCCTGGCGGTCGGTGCTGCCACCCCACTTCGGCCAGTAGCTGGTCTGGGTGTCCTCGATCGCGTAGAGCCCTCCGTCGGCCAGCAGCGGGAACAGGATGCGGAACGCTTCGCGCACGTGCTCGGGGCGGTGGCTGCCGTCGTCGATGATGACCTCGATGGGGCCGTGCTCGTCGACGATCCGGCGGAGCACGGCCTCGTCGGTCTGGTCGCCCTGGTAGATGTGGATCCGGGGTGCCGCGACGAACGACTTGTCCACGATGTCGAGGCCCACGACCTGGGCGCGTGGGAAGTAGCGCTTCCACATCCGCAGCGACGCGCCGCCCTTGCCTTCTCGCTGCGCGCCGCCGATGCCGATCTCGAACAGCGTGAATGCCTGGTCCCGCAGGTGCCCGAAGTGTCGTTCGTAGTGCCGGGTGTAGTTGTGCGAGCTCGCCTTGTCGGTGCCGCACTCGAGCCCCAGCTCGGTCAGGTCCATGGCGCGCCAGCGCTGACGGCGCTGCGGCCGAGCGGGCTCTGCAGGCGCAGTCGGGACGGGCGACCCGTCCCGGCGGGCGGAGGTGAGCCGCTCCCAGACCGCGTCACTCACCACGGGCTTGACGACCTTCGCCGCGGCTCGTCGGACGATGCTCGGCACGGATACCTCTCGGGGACGGCTTTACGGACGGAAGGGCCGAAGTTATCAGCCCGGCCGGGCACGGTCCGGCGGCCCCGATCCGGTCACCGCGCGCCGCGATAGCGTCTGGGCGTGCAGCTCCTGTCCCCGCTCGCCCGGCCGCGGGTGATGGGCGTCGTCAACGTCACCCCCGACTCCTTCTCCGACGGTGGCCGCTACGCAACGTCCGACACCGCGATCGCCCACGCCCGGCAGCTGCTGGCCGATGGCGCCGACCTCCTCGACATCGGCGGCGAGTCGACCCGACCGGGTGCGACCCGGCCTCTGGTCGGCGAGGAGCTCGACCGTGTCATCCCCGTGATCCGAGCACTGGCAGACGAGGGCGCCGTGGTCTCGGTGGACACCATGCGGGCCGAGGTCGCCGCAGCGGCCATCGAGGCAGGGGCCGCCGTCGTGAACGACGTGTCCGGTGGGCTGGCCGACCCCCGGATCCTGGAGGTCGTCGCCGCGGCGGGCGCGGCGTACGTCGCCATGCACTGGCGCGCGCACAGCGACCGGATGCGCGACCATGCGGTGTACGACGGTCCCGGCGGCGTCGTGGCCGCGGTGTGCGCCGAGCTGGCCGAGCGGGTGGAGGCGATGCTGGCCGCCGGGATCGCGCCCGACCGGATCGTGCTCGACCCCGGGCTGGGGTTCGCCAAGCGAGCCCACCACAACTGGGCGCTGCTCCGCGACCTCGGCGCATTGCAGGCCCTGGGCCACCCCGTGCTGGTCGGGGCCAGCCGCAAGTCGTTCCTCGGGACCCTGCTGGCAGGCTCGGACGGGACGCCCCGCCCGGTCGACCAGCGCGAGCACGCGAACTCCGCCGTGAGCGTGCACTGTGCCAGGCAGGGTGTCTGGGGCCTTCGTGTGCACGACGTCCGTGCCACGCGGGACGCGCTCGCCGTACTGGAAGAACTGGACCGAACCGCCCCTGAGGAGGCCTCGCAATGATCGACGAGCTCGCCGTTCTCGGGATCGAGTGCTACGGACACCATGGTGTCCTCGACTTCGAGCGACGCGAGGGTCAAACCTTCGTGATCGATCTCGCACTGGGCGTTGACACCACGCCGGCGGCGGTCTCGGACGACTTGCGCGACACGGTCGACTACGGGAGTCTCGTGGCCGCGGTGAAAGCCGCCGTGGAGACAGATCCGGTCGACCTGATCGAGACCCTGGCCCAGCGAATCTCGGACGTCTGTCTCTTGGACGACCGTGTTGAATGGGCACGGGTCACGGTCCACAAGCCGGATGCACCCATCGAGGCGACGTTCCGCGACGTCGCACTGACCATCACCCGGAAGCGTGAGGGCCGACCGTGACTGAGACCCCGAATCCCAACATCATCGATGCCGACACGCTCACCGGCGAGATGCGTCCGATCCGTCGGGCGGTGGTGGCTCTGGGGTCGAACCTCGGCGAGCGGATGGCCAGCCTGCAGGGCGCCGTCAACGCGCTCGCCGACACCCCCGACGTCTGGGTCACCGCGGTGTCCCCGGTCTACGAGACCGACCCGGTCGACGCACCGGAGGACTCGGGGTCGTTCCTCAACGCCGTCGTCCTGATCGACACGACGCTGGCAGCCACTCGGCTGATGGACCGCGCCCTGGCCATCGAGGACGCTTTCGACCGCGAGCGCAGCGAGATCGCGCACGCGCCGCGCACCCTCGACGTCGACCTGATCGTGGTCGGCGACCGGCGCAGTGACGACGAGTCGCTCCGGCTGCCGCATCCCCGGGCCAAGGACCGCGCGTTCGTGCTGCGGCCGTGGTTCGACCTCGAGCCGAACGCGGAGTTCCCCGACGAGGGCCCCATCTCGGAGATCCTCGCCCGGATCGGGCAGGACGGCATCAAGCTCCGCGACGACCTGTCACTCGAGCTCGAGTGACGTCTGGCTGGGGGTGCCGGTGACCGAGCCGGCGCCCGACGAAGTGCCCCCGGTCGGTGGTCTGCGCCCGACCTCGGCTGCCGTGCTGGCCGCGTGGGGGGTGACGGGTCTGGTGGGTGGCTGGCTGCTGCACCCGCTTGCCGAGCGGGTCAACGGCACCGCGCCCATCGTGACCTGGACCCAGCCGCTCGCGCTCCTGCTGGTGGCCGCGATCCTCGGCCTGACCGCCTGGAGCACCTGGCGCGCGGTCCAGGTCCGCCGGGAACGGCTGGAGCCGCACCAGGCCGTCAACCGCCTCGTCCTGGCCCGCGCCTGCGCCTACGTCGGTGCGCTGGTGGGGGGTGGCTACCTCGGATATGCGCTGAGCTGGCTCGGGGACAACGCCGAGCTGGCCGACCAGCGGGCGTGGCGATCGAGTGTCAGTGCGCTCGCGGGGGTCGCGATCGCCGTCACGGGGCTGCTGCTCGAGCGAGCGTGTCGCGTCCCTTCGGACCCCGACGCGTCCTAACCTCGCTGCATGGCATCTTCCCCATCAGCACCACGGGCCACACGTCGCAGGCAGCGCAGCACCCGCCTGACCGTCGCGGTCGCCCTGCTCGTGATCGCGGCGCTGCTCGTCATCGGGGCGGCCGTCACCGGATCGTGGCTCGTCGTCACGGTCGCAGCCGGTCTCGCCGTCGCGCTCGGCGCGGCCGCCACCCGGATCACCCACACCGAGCTGGCCGAGTCCCGCCGGGAGGCCGCTGCGGACCGGGCCGCCCAGGCCCAGGCCTACCGCGACCTCACCGTCGCCCGCAGCGTCGAGCACACGGCGTACGTCGAGACGGTGCAGGCCGCCATCACCCAGCACGAGACCACCATTGAGGAGCTCGAGGGCGCGCTCACGTCCGCCCAGAAGCGCGCTGCCGACGCCACCCGCAAGCTCAACGCCGAGGCCCGGCGGGCCGACGAGCTCGAACGCACCGGCCGCGAGACGGCCGCCGCCCTCGACGGTGCCGAGCAGCTGGCCGCCGAGGCGATCGTCCAGGTGGCCGAGCTGGAGCAGGAGCTGCACGTCGTACGCGCCGAGCTCGACGCCGTGACCGCCGCCTGGCAGACCGCCGAGTCCGCCCGCAAGCACGCCTGACGCCGACCTGTCCCAAATGGCCCCTCATCGGGCCCTGACCCGGCACTAATGGCCCGAACGCAGGGCCAAAAGTGCCGGGTCACCCTGTTTTGGGGGGCCAAATGTGACAGGTCGACGATGGGGCAGGATGGGGAACCGTGATCCCCGATGACTCCCGCTTCGAGAGTGACCCGGTCGAGCTCGTCGAACCCCCGGTCGGGCTGCCGGCGGGGTGGCGGATCGGCACTCCGGACCCGTCGGACCGGTTCGACGTGGCGCGGTTGACCCAGCTCCTCCGCGCCCACGAGCGAGCGGGCCGTGGCTGGCCCGGTGCCTCGGTCGACGACGTCCTGGTCGAGGTGTCGGAGCCCGGCCTGCGGACCCGCGAAAACATCGTGGTCCGCGACGCAGGCGGTGAGATCCACGCCTGGGGCAGCGTGCACGACCGTGCAGGGGGGCGGATGTTGTTCGTCCACGTCGTCGAGCGCGGGCTGCCCGACGACACCGCGGATGCGTGCTCCGACGTACTGATCGACTGGGCGGTGGGCCAGGCCCGTGAGGTCGGCGCCGCCCGGGGTCTCGACGTCCAGCAGATCGACACCGGTGCGTTCGAGGGCGACGAGCGGCAGGCGCGCTGGCTGACCGGTGCGGGGTTCGAGAAGGTCCGGACCTGGTGGCAGATGAATCGCCCCGTCTCCCCCGACGAGGCCTCGCTGGTGCCGTCCCCGGACTCCTGGGAACAGGACGGCGCCACCTTCCGGCGGGTACGCCGCGCCGGCGGCGGCCTGCCCGACGAGGACGACCTGCGTGAGCTGCACGAGGTGCTCGAGGGGGCGTTCGTCGACCACTTCAACTCGCGTGAGGAGACGTTCGAGGAGTTCCTGCACCGGCTTCGCGAGGACCCCGGTCATCGGTGGGACCACTGGTGGCTGGCCGAGCTGTCCGACACGGACACCCCTCAGCCGGTGGGCGCCCTGATCGGCACGGTCTCGGAGAGCCCGACCGGCCCGGACGGGTCGTATGTCTCCTACCTCGGCGTCCTGGCGGCGGCACGGGGCCGCGGCGTCGCCAAGGGGCTGCTGCGCACGATCATCGCGGACGCCGCAGCACGCGGCCGCGACCGTGTCGGCCTCGAGGTCGATGCCGACTCCTCGACGGGTGCAGCCGGCCTCTACACGTCGATGGGCTGGACGACGAAGTACGTCACCGAGTCCTGGCACCGCGACGTGCCGGTGCAGCCCGAGTCGGGTGCCCCCTAGCCTGCGAGCGAGGCCCGCAACGCCTGGTGGATGCCGTTGGGCGTGAGTACGCCGACGAACTGGGCGCCGCGCTTCACCCCGACGACGGGCTTGTCCTCGGCCATCAGCACGGCCAGGGCCTCCTCGAGCGAGGAGTCGACGTCGATCGCCGCACCCAGGTCCCCGACGCTGATCCCGTCGAGCGGCTCGAGGTGGGCGGGGTCGATCCGGGTCACGGCGAGGCGGCGGAGCCCGCGCGTCGAGCCGACGAAGTCGGCCACGAACTCGTCGGCCGGTCGACCGAGCAGCTCCGCGGGTGTGGCGTACTGGGCGAGTCGGCCGCCGACGGCGAACACGGCCACCCGGTCGCCCATCCGGACGGCCTCGTCGATGTCGTGGGTGACGAACACGACCGTCTTGCCGAGCTCTCGCTGCAGTCGGAGGAACTCGTCCTGCAGGCGCACCCGCACGATCGGGTCGACGGCACCGAACGGTTCGTCCATCAGCAGCACGGGCGGGTTCGCGGCCAGGGCCCTGGCCACGCCGACGCGCTGGCGTTGGCCGCCGGACAGCTGGTGCGGGTAGCGGTCGCCGTACGTCGCCGGGTCGAGGCCCACCAGGTCGAGCAGCTCGTTGGCCCGATCCCTGGCGACGCTCTTCGACTCGCCGTAGAGCAGCGGCACCGTCATCACGTTCGTGACGATCTTCTGGTGCGGGAACAGACCGACCTGCTGGATGACGTAGCCGATCCCGCGCCGCAGCTTGACCGGATCCTGGCGCGTGACGTCCTCGCCGTCGATCTCGATCGTGCCGGTCGTCGGCTCGATCAGGCGGTTGATCATCTTGAGGGTCGTGGACTTCCCGCAGCCCGACGGGCCGACCAGGCAGACCAGCTCGCCGCGGCCGATCTCGAGGTCCAGGGCCTGCACGGCCTCGGTGCCGTCGGGGTAGGTTTTGCCGACACCGGACAGTCGAATCATGGGTGTCTGGCTGCGTTCCTCAGGCGGGCGCGAGCCGGTAGCGTCCATGCCGTGACCCTACTCGTGGCGGCGTCTTCTGCCGCCGGCCCGAGCTGCTACAGCCGGCTGACGAACGAGTGGATCTGTGGGCAGTACTTCACCAACTACCGCCACGAGCTCGTCGATGCCACGGTCGAGCACATCCAGCTCACGGTCGTGTCCGTGCTGCTCGGCGTCGCCATCGCGTTCCCCCTCGCGCTGCTGGCCCGGAGCTACCCCCGGTTGGAGTCCACGGTCCTGGGGGTGAGCACCGGGATCTACACGATCCCCTCGCTGGCTTTGCTCCCGCTGCTGGTGCCGTTCACGGGTCTGTCGAAGGAGACGGTCGTCATCGGCCTGGCCCTCTACGCGTTGACGATCCTGGTCCGCGCGATCCTCGAAGGCCTGCGCTCGGTGCCCGACGAGGTGCGAGAGTCGGCAGTCGGGCTCGGCTATGGGGCCGGTCGGCTTCTGCTCAAGATCGAGCTCCCCCTCGCGCTCCCGGTGATCATGGCCGGGCTCCGCGTCGCGACGGTTTCGACCGTTGCGCTGACCACGGTCGGCTCGCTGGTGTCGTACGGCGGTCTCGGGAACCTCATCAAGGACGGGGTCACCACCAACTTCCGGGCCGAGCTCTTCGCGGCGGCCGCCCTCTGCGTGGTCCTGGCGATCGCGCTCGACATCCTGATCGTGCTCCTCCAGCGGGCGCTCACGCCCTGGACCCGCGGAGCGCAGGCGTGAGGACTCTCCGATCCCCCTCGCCTTGCTCGCGCTCTGGCAGGGGCCCCGGATGAGCACCACGGTGTTCGGAGACACCTGGCGCTATCTCACCAACGCCGGCAACTGGCGCGGCGACGGGAAGATGCTCGACCTGCTGCTCCAGCAGTTGCTGCTGAGCGTCTCAGCGCTCGTCATGGCCCTGCTGATCGGCCTACCAATCGCGCTCTGGCTGGGCCATCTCGGGCGCGGAGGATTCCTGGCCGTCAACATCTCCAACATCGGGCGGGCGGTCCCGACGTTCGCCCTGCTGGCGTTGTTCGTTGCCGCCGACCCGTGGCCCTGGTTGCCGTACTTCCCGGGGACGCGCGAGTTCGGCCCGTACGGCCGAGCGGGCCTGTCCACGATGGTCGCACTCGCACTCTTCGCGCTGCCCCCGATCATCACGAACGCGTACGTCGCCGTGCGCGAGGTCCCCGCAGACGTCAAGCAGGCCGCCGACGGCATGGGGATGACCGGATGGCAGAAGTTCTTCCGGGTCGAGCTGCCCCTCGCCCTGCCGCTGGTGATGTCCGGAATCCGCCTCGCGCTGGTGCAGGTCTGGGCGACCGCGACCCTCGCTGCGCTCGTGGCCGGCCCGGGGCTCGGTCTGGTGATCACGGATGGCTTCTACCGGACCAACTACGGCAAGGGCATCGCCGGCGCGGTGGTCGTCGCCCTCGTGGCACTCGTCCTCGAGGTCCTCGCTGCGCTAGTCCAGAGGGGGCTCGACCCGCTGCCGCGGGAATCGTCACGAAATCGTAAGCGCCGAATGTCGGGGGGTGGCCCTAGTGTTTCGGCTGACGCCGGGGCACTCGGCGACTGAGCGGGCTCCCTGCTTATCCGGACACGCGTGGCGCACTCCGCTGCGGGACACATAAGGAAATCACATGCACCTACGACGCTTCCTCGCCACGGTGCTCGCCGTCGGCTCGATCGTCCTCGCCACCGCGTGTGGCGGCGACGACCTCAACAGCAACGCCACCGACAATTCCACGTCGCCCACGCCCTCCTCGTCGGCCGACATGGGCTCGGTCAGCATCTCCGGCCAGAGCTTCGGCGAGGCGGCGCTAGTCGCCGCGATGTACGACCAGCTGCTCACCGCGGCCGGCTACACCACCGACGTCAAGCTGGTGGACTCTCGCGACGGCTACATGCCGACGTTCCCGAAGAGCATTGACATCGTGCCCGAGTACGTCGGCGGCATCGTCAACTTCCTCAATGCCGCGAAGAACGGCGACAACGCCCAGCCGTTCACGGCGGGCGACGGTCAGCAGCTCGCAGACCAGGGCAAGGCTCTGCTCGACGCCCAGGGCCTCACGCTGCTCGACCTGTCCGAGGCGACCGACACCAACGCCTTCTTCGTCACCCAGGACTACTCCGACTCCAACGGTGTCACCAAGCTTTCCGACCTCCAGGGCGTCTCGGTGACCCTGGCCGCTGCACCCGACTGCGAGGGGCGACTCGACTGCGAGGGCGGGCTGTCCGACCAGTACGGCATCGACGTCACCAAGGTCCTGCCACTCGGGTATGCAAGTGACCAGACCTACAAGTCGGTGATCGACGGTGAGTCCGAGCTGGGCGAGACCAGCACGACCGACGGCACCCTTGCGGCACAGGGCCTGGTCGTCCTCGACGACGACAAGCAGATCCAGCCCGCTCAGAACCTCGTGCCCGCAGTCTCCTCGGCCTTCCTGGCGCAGCACCCCGATGTCGCGGACATCCTCAATCCCCTGATGGCTGCCCTGACGACCGACAAGCTCACCGAGCTGAACGCCCGCATCTCGGTCGACCGGGAGAAGCCGGAAGACGTCGCCACGTCCTTCCTCCAGGAGGCTGGTCTCTTGTGACCTCGATGGTTGAGCAGGCTGTCCGTCGGACCGTCTCGAAACCTCAGGTCTCGTAGGAACGCAAGGCGAGGGCCGCGGGTTCGACGGTTGCCGGGTCGATGACCGGCAGGTCGATCCGCGGCCCTTGGCTTGTCTGGACGCGATCGGCCGGGCGGCCGAGACTTGCGACGTACGTCATCACAGCGGCAGCGTCCGCACGCCGGTCCTGCTCGACCAACCACCCGGTCAGGCGGTGCACCGGCGTCAGGCCGCTGTTGGTCAGGGAGCGCTCACCCCAGAACTCCAGGACGCCGGCGTGCAGCATCGCCCACCACTCGTCGGAGCAGCCGGGGATCTCCGCGAAGTAGCGAGGCAGGTCCCCGGCGAGCACCCGGTCGACGAAGACCTCACGTACGTCGCGACTGCCGTGGGCCTCGACGCTGGCCAGCGACCTCCGTTTGGTCTCGAGCCGGTCCTCGAGGTCGCGCAGGGACGATCGTTGCTGGGTGATCGACGACCCGTCGTGCCGGATCCGCCAGCGGTAGACGACCTCCGAGCGGACGTCGAACCGGCCCCGCAGGAACGCATCGGTCGTCGTCGGCTGGTCCTCGTAGCGGATGCCCTCGGGCCAGGCCAGACCGGCGGACCCCCAGAACGAGGCGCGGAACAGCTTGTTCCAGGCAAACACGTCGCCCAGGATCTCCGGGTGCTCCTCGACGGTGACCGCGGCCCGGTCGGGACGGTGAATCCGACGCATCCAGGGCGGCTCCACCAACCGGTCGCCGTCCCAGCGCACGATCGACCCCGTCGCGAAGTCGGCGCCGGACCGCTGCAGGCTGGCGAGCAGGACGGCGTACGCGTTCGCGGGGAGGACGTCGTCGGAGTCGAGGAAGGCGAGGTACTCGCCGCTGACATGCTGCAGCCCCTCGTTGCGGGCGGCGCCGAGACCCTGGTTCGCGGTGTGCACCACGTGGATCCGCCGGTCGCGTCGGGCGTACGCGTCCGCGATCGCGCCCGACGCGTCCGTCGAGCCGTCGTCGACGACGACGATCTCGAGCGCCTGGTGCGACTGGGAGAGGGCGCTGTCCAGGGCCGCGGGCAGGTAGTCCGCCACGTCGTACGCCGGGACCACCACGCTGATGAGCGGTTGGGCTCGTTCTCGCCGGCGCCCGAACCTCATGACGGCACGCTACTGCCCGATAGTGTCTCCGTTCGTGAGTGACCGTCCCGCCGAGTCTGTTGTCGACCCCGCCGCCATCGAGCCCACCGACTACCCCCGCAAGGTCCTGTTCGTCGCCGGCGCCGGCCGCAGCGGCACCAGCACGATGGCCGGGCTGATGCAGATCCTCGGCCTGCACGTGCCGCAGCCGGAGGTCGTGGCCGACGAGAGCAACCCGAAGGGCTTCGGCGAGCCCGCCTGGGCTGTCGCCCACCATGACCGGCTGCTCAGGGAGGCGCTCGTCCAGGTGAGCGATGCCCGACCGGACGCCTGGTTCGAGACCGGCCGCGTCTGCACCCGCGAGCAGGAGCGGATCAGGACCGCCGAGTGGCTCGAGGGTCACTTCGCCGAGAACAGCGAGCTGATCGTCAAGGACCCGAGGCTGAGCTGGTTCCTGTCCCTGTGGCGGGTGGCCGCGATCCGTACGGGCGCGACGCCGGTCTTCGCGACCATGCTTCGTCCGCCGGCCGAGGTCGTCGGGAGCAAGCAGAAGTACTACTCGAACCGCCTGGGCTCGGCCCACCTCGCGGCCTCTTGGCTGAACATGCTGCTCCACACCGAGCGCGGGACCCGTGAGTCGGTGGCCGACGGCGGCCGGGCATTCGTGCGCTACGGCGACCTGCTCGACGACTGGACTCGCACCTGCATGCTGGTCGGCGAGACGCTCGGCCTCCAGCATGTCCTGCACGCCAAGAGCGAGGCGATCCGCGACGGGCACCGGTTCGTGGACCCCGGCCTGCGCCGGATGACCCAGAGCCTCGACGACCTCAACCTCCCGCCCCGGCTGCACGAGCTCACGGCGGAGACCTGGACCGAGCTGAACAAGCTGGCCGACCCGGGCGGGGACACCCCGGAGGTCCACCAGACCCTGGACCAGCTGCGCGAGGCCTACGTCGAGCTCTACGAAGAGGCCGAGGCCATCTCGAGGTCGTCGATGGTCGCGGCGGAGCAGCGCACGCGCAAGGCCGTGAAGGGCGGCCCCGGACCGGCCCCCGCCCCCGCGGCACCCGAATTCGTCGCAGACAAGCTGCCGCACGGACTGCGCAAAGCCATCCCGCCGAGCGTACGCCGGGGCCTGCGCAAGGCCGTGGGCCGTAGTCGATGACCGCTCACCTGGGTGCCACCGGCCTGCAGAACCTCGAGGGGCACACCGAGTTCGACATCACCTGGCCGTGGACCCGCCCCGAGGGTCTCCGCTCCGGGACCACCGCGGTGCTGAGGGTCAAGAACGAGGCCCCGTCGCTGCCGTTCGTGCTGCCCCCGCTCCTGCGGGCCTGCGACTTCGTGCTCGTCGTCGACAACGGGTCGACCGACGGCACACCGGAAGTTGCCCGCGCGACTGCCGAGCGGGCCGGGCTCGCCGACAAGCTGACCCTCGCGGCGTACCCCTTCTCGGTGGCCCGCGCCGGGGCCGAGCACCTCGCCCAGCACGAGCTGTCGGTGCACTCGCTCTCGTACTTCTACAACTGGTGCTTCGCCCAGGTCACGACCCGCTACTCGTGGAAGTGGGACGGCGACATGGTGCTCACCACCGAGGGCGAGGTCTCGATCGCGGACCTCGGTTGGCAGGTGGGCGATGTCCAGTCGATCATCCGGGTGCCGCGGCACCCGCTCTTCCTCGCCGACGCCCGGCGCGGCTACCTCGACCTCGGCCTGCGCAACGCCGAGGAGTGGGGCTTCCCGATCGGCCCGGACTTCGTGTACACGAAGGCGTTCGAGTGGGAGATTCGCACGACCCCGGTCGGGGTTCGCTCGATCGGGCTGCCGTTCGGCCTCTGCGTGGAGCTGAAGTACCTCGACGGGGACGAGTTCGCACACTGGACCGACCCCGAGTCGTTCGCAACCAGCTGGCGGAACAAGCGCAAGCGCCGCGAGTGGGAGGTCTTCAACGCGCTGAAGGAAGGCACCCTCCCGGAGGGTGTCGTCGACATCACCGCGCCGGAGGGGGTCCACATCGTCGACCACGTGACCCGGGACTGGCTGCCGCGCGCCCCCCGCCCCCTCGTTGTCGGGCCTCGCTGAGCCTCCGCCCCCGCCTCGCAGGACCCTGCGGGAGCGGGTCAGGGCACATTCATGCGCCTGGTGCCATGTCAGGTAGGTCACTTCACGTTCGGTTCACACCCGGGAAGCCGCCGCGTAACGTTGGTGTTGCTCCACCAGGAGCATGAGAGCTGCACCACGACGAGCACACCGTCCGGTACCCACCCCGGCCCTGACCAGTGAGACCTGGTTCAGGGTGGTCGGAGGGACTGGAACGAAAGGTTCGACACATGACGCTTGCCCAGAATCCAGCCCGGGGTCCCGCTCTGCGGATCGGCGTGATCGGCGCTGGTCGCGTCGGGGCCGTGCTGGCCGCGAAGCTGATGACCGCCGGACACCACATCGTGGCCGCCGCCGGCGAGTCGGACGCCTCGCATGCGCGCATCGCCGCGCTGCTGCCCGGCGTCGCCAACGAGAAGCCCACGGTCGTCGCTCGCTCCTCCGACGTCCTGCTTCTCACGGTGCCCGACGACATGCTGGCCAACGTCGTCTCGATGCTCGCCGCCTCGGGTGCCCTGCACGACGGGCAGTACGTCGTGCACACCTCCGGTCGGCACGGCCTGGCCGTGCTCGAGCCCGCCGTCCAGGCTGGGGCGCGGACCGTGGCCATGCATCCCGCGATGACCTTCACGGGCACCGCTCTGGACCTCGACAGGCTCGACGGTTGCGTGTTCGGGTTGACCGCCGGCGCGGCCGAGCGGCGGTTCGCGGAGGCCCTCGTCGCAGACCTCGGTGGCCGCTCGACCTGGGTGCCCGAGGAGATGCGCACGCTCTACCACGCCGGTCTCGCCCACGGCGCCAACCACCTGGTCACCCTCGTGAGCGAGGCCATGGAGCTGCTGGCCGCGGCGGGCGTCGACGAGCCGGCCGACACCCTCCGCCCGCTGCTCACCGCAGCCCTCGACAACGCGCTCGACCAGGGCGACGCCGCCCTCACCGGTCCGATCGCCCGCGGCGACGTCAACACCGTTCGCGCCCACCTGGACGACATCGCGGCGAACGCCCCGCAGACGCTCGCGTCGTACGTCGCCCTGGCGCGCGCCACGCTGGCCCGTGTCGTCACCGACGGTCGGCTGCTCCCGATCCGCGCCCTCAAGATCAACCAGCTGCTCGACGAGGCTCTCGCCGAGGCACGCGCCCCACGCACCCGGACCCGCGAAACGCGATGAGGGTTCCCGTTCTCGCGCACAGTCGCGCAGAGCTCATCGACCTGCTCGCCGCGCGGCGCGCAGTCGGTGAACGTGTCGCGCTCGTGCCGACCATGGGCGCTCTCCACGAGGGCCATGCCAGCTTGATGAGGGTCGCGCGCGAGCGGGTTGGCAGCGGTCCGGTCGTGGTGTCGATCTTCGTGAACCCGATGCAGTTCGCGGCCGGCGAGGACCTCGACCGCTACCCACGCACGCTCGAGGCCGACCTGAAGCTGTGCGAGCGGGAGGGCGTCGACATCGTGTTCGCGCCGAGCGTCGACGAGGTGTACCCCGGCGGTGAGCCACTGGTGAGCGTCGAGCCGGGGCGACTCGCCACGGTTCTCGAGGGCAAGACCCGACCCGGCCACTTCCGCGGCGTGCTGACCGTGGTCGTGAAGCTCTTCGGGCTGGTGCGCCCCGATGTGGCTGTCTTCGGCCAGAAGGACTACCAGCAGCTGGCACTCATCAGGCGGATGGTCACCGACCTCTGCCTCGGCGTCGACGTCGTGGGCGCCGCCACCCAGCGCGAGCCCGACGGGCTCGCGCTCTCCAGCCGCAACCAGTTTCTCGACGGCGAGCAGCGCCAGCAGGCCGTCGCCCTCAGCCGCACCCTGCGCGCGGCACAGGAGGTGTCGGAGTACGGCACCGAGGTCGCCCTCGACGCGGCGCGCGCCGAGCTGCGCCAGGCCGAGGGCGTCGACCTCGACTACCTCGTGATCACCGCCACCGACCTGACCGAGCTCCCCGCGGAGGTGCCCGCGGGGACCGAGGCCAGGATCCTCATCGCCGCCCGGGTCGGGACGACCCGGCTCATCGACAACCTGCCCATCACCCTCGGCACGTCGCCCGAGGCCAGGGTGACCGAGGCCAGAAAGGGAGCCAGCTGATGCTGCGAACCATGATGAAGAGCAAGATCCACCGGGCCACCGTGACCCAGGCGGACCTGCACTACGTCGGCTCGGTGACGGTCGACGCGGACCTGCTCGACGCCGCCGACCTGCTCGCGGGCGAGCTCGTGCACATCGTCGACGTCACCAACGGCGCCCGCCTCGAGACCTACACGATCGCCGGCGAACGCGGAAGCGGCGTACTCGGCATCAACGGAGCCGCCGCCCGGCTGGTGCACCCGGGCGACATCGTGATCCTGATCGGCTACGGCCAGATGGAGACGGCTGAGGCCCAGGCTTTCCAGCCGCACGTGGTCTTCGTCGACGCCGACAACAAGATCCTCGCCACGGGCTACGACCCGGCGGAGACGTTCGACGGTCCGGGCCTCGTCCGGGGTGACGTCACGGCTGCAGGCTAGCCTCACCCGGTGACGAATCGAGCCGTCGATGCACCTGCCCGCCGGGTCCCGGGACGACTGACGGCGCCCGACCCGGGCTGGGCCACGCGCTCCGACGTCGTCGTCATCGGCTCGGGCATCGCCGGGCTGACCGCGGCTCTGCGCCTGCGCGGAAACGTGGACAAGATTCTCGTCGTCACCAAGGACGTCCTCGCGGCGGGCTCCACGCAGTGGGCCCAGGGCGGCATCGCGGCGGCGCTCGGCCCGGGCGACAGCCCCAGCGAGCACGAGATCGACACGCTCGTGGCAGGCGCGGGAGCCTGTGACCTCGACGCCGTCCGGGTCCTGGTGACCGAAGGGCCCGAAGCGGTCCGCGAGCTGATCGCGCTCGGCACGAACTTCGACCACAGCTCCGACGGAGAGCTGTCGCTGACCCGTGAGGGTGGCCACCACCGAGACCGGATCGCCCACGCCGGCGGTGACGCCACCGGCGCCGAGATCCAGCGTGCCCTGATCGCCGCGATCGAGCAGGCACCCGAGATCGAAGTAATCCAGCACGCTCTTGCCGTCGATCTCCTGCTCGACGAGACCGGCGCGGTCGCCGGCCTGACCCTGCACGTCATGGGTGAGGGCCAGCGCGACGGCGTCGGCGCCGTCCACTGCCGGGCCGTGGTGCTCGCCAGCGGCGGGCTCGGCCAGGTCTTCTCCCAGACAACGAACCCGGCCGTCTCGACGGGGGACGGGATGGCGGTCGCGCTGCGCGCTGGTGCCACCTTGCGGGACCTCGAGTTCGTGCAGTTCCATCCCACGGTCATGTACCTCGGCCCGGAGTCTCGCGGCCAGCAGCCGCTGATCTCGGAGGCGGTGCGCGGGGAGGGGGCGTTCCTCGTCGACTTCGAGGGCAACCGCTTCATGCAGGGCATCCACGAGCTCGCCGACCTGGCCCCCCGCGACGTCGTGGCGAAGGCGATCACGCGCCGGATGAACGAGACCGGCCACCCGCACATGTGGCTGGACGCACGGCACCTCGGCAGGGAATTCTGGGAGCGGCGGTTCCCGACGATCCTCGCGACCGCCCGGTCGCACGGGGTCGATCC
Organism: Nocardioides sp.; assembly: GCA_025965125.1. Classification (GTDB taxonomy): domain Bacteria; phylum Actinomycetota; class Actinomycetes; order Propionibacteriales; family Nocardioidaceae; genus Nocardioides. The sequence goes on along the minus strand of JAOPXM010000005.1, from coordinate 12,768 downwards.
CGTCACAGACCTGATCCCGGTCGCTCCCGCGTGTCACTACGCCAGCGGTGGGGTGCTCACCGACCTGTGGGGACGCTCGGACGTGCCCGGGCTGTACGCCACCGGCGAGGTCGCCTGCTCCGGCGTGCACGGAGCCAACCGACTCGCCTCGAACTCCCTGCTCGAGGGCCTGGTCTTCTCCCGGCGGATCGCCTCGGTGCTCCCCGCCGAGCTGCGTCCCTGGTCCGAACCCGTCGCGGTCGACCACCGGACCGCAGGTCTCGTGTCGGGGTCGGTACGCCGGGAGCTTCAGGAGATCATGACGTCGCGGGCCGGTGTGCTGCGCGGCGCGGTCGGCCTGAGCGATGCCGGCCAGCTGCTCGACAAACTCACCGGCGTCGCCGCTACGGCGGTCGACCAGGAGTCGTGGGAGACCACCAACCTGGTCACGATCAGTGCCGCCCTGGCCGACGCAGCGGCGCTCCGCGAGGAGACCCGCGGCTCGCACTGGCGTGAGGACTTCCCGGCACGCGACGACACGCACTGGTCAGGACACTTCGACGTCGTGATGAGCGACGGAGTCGCCACGATGGCGTTCGCGCCGAGCCCCGCCTCGGACGGTGCCGCATGAACGACGTAGGACCTGTGCAGGCAAGGACGCCCTACGAGCTGCTGCCGGCCGCGCTGCTGGGCGAGCTCACAGCGGCCGGGCTGGACGCCCGCGCGGTGTTCGATGCGATCGTGCTCGCCGTCGACGAAGACCTGCCGACCAAGGATGGCCGCGACGTCACGAGCGCGGCCACCATCTCGGCGGAAGCCAGGGGGGTCGCGGACTTCGCAGCCCGGGAGCCCGGGGTCGTCGCCGGCCTGGCTGTCGCCGCGTTGGTCTTCCACCACGTCATGGGAGACGCGGTCACGATCACCGACCGGCTCCCCGACGGGACTCGGGTCAAGCCCGAGGACGTCGTGATGAGGGTCAGCGGTCCGACCCGAGGCCTGCTCACCGCCGAGCGCACCGCCCTGAACTTTGCTTGCCACCTCTCCGGGGTCGCCACCGCGACGGCCGCCTGGGTGGACGCCCTGGCCGGCACCCGGGCCCGCGTGCTCGACACCCGCAAGACACTGCCGACGTACCGTGCCCTGCAGAAGTACGCCGTGCGCTGCGGCGGTGGGGTCAACCACCGGTTCAGCCTCTCCGACATGGCGTTGGTCAAGGACAACCACGTGGTCGCGGCCGGCGGCGTCGTGCCGGCCTACCAGCGGGTCCGGACCGCTTACCCCGATCTCCCGGTCGAGGTCGAGGTGACCGACCTCGACCAGCTCCGCGACCTCCTGGATGCCGGCTGCGAGCGGATCCTTCTCGACAACATGGACTCGGCCACCATGGCCGAGGCGGTCCGCATCGCCGCCGGCCGGGCGAGCCTCGAGGCGTCTGGTGGGTTGACCTTCGAGCGCGCCCGCGAGGTCGCCGAGACCGGCGTCGACTTCATCTCGGTCGGTGCCCTGACGCACTCGGTGAAGGTGTTCGACATCGGCATGGACCTCCAGGAGGGCTGAGGCGTGCCACCACTCCTCGCGGCCGACATCGGCAACAGCCACACGGTCCTGGGGATCATCCAGGACGGCGAGGTCGCCGCGGACTGGCGCGTCGCGACGGACGAGCGGCGCACGTCCGACGAGTGGAGCGTGCTGCTTCTGGGCCTGCTCGGCCGCTCGATCGACGACGTCGACGGAATCGCCGTCTGCTCGACGGTGCCCGCGGTGCTGCACGAGTGGCGCGACATGCTGTCCCGGCACTTCGAAGGTGTGCCGAGCGTGGTGGTCGAGCCGGGCGTCCGGACCGGGGTGCCGGTCCTGATGGACAACCCGCGCGAAGTCGGCTCGGACCGGATCATCAATGCGTTGGCCGCCGCCACGACCTACGGCGGCCCGGCGATCGTCGTCGATTTCGGGGGCACTGCCACGACGTTCGACGTGGTCAGCCCGAACGGCGAGTACGTCGGGGGCGCGATAGCACCCGGAATCGAGATCTCGCTCGAGGCGCTCGGCCGGCGCGGGGCCCAGCTTCGCAAGGTGGAATTGCTGCGACCGCGATCGGTCATTGCCAAGAACACCGTGGAGGCGCTGCAGTCGGGAATGGTTTTCGGCGTCGCCAGCCAGGTCGAGGGAATTGTCTCGCGGATGATCGCCGAGCTCGGCGCGGACCCGGCCGACGTGAACGTCATCGCCACCGGTTACCTTGCGCCACTGGTGATGGAGGAATGCCGGTGTTTCACCGACCATTCGCCATGGCTCACCCTGCAGGGGCTGGAATTGGTGTTCCGGCGCAACTGCTGACCGCATTGTCGGAATCAGGTAAAACCTGTGCGAGCCGGATTGGAAAAGGCGAATTCGACGTGGCATGATCCTAGGGATATCCGGAATTCCCCGCGTATCCCTGCACTCCGTCACAAAGCGAGGATTCATGGCCCAGAAGATCCACATCGTGCTCGAGGACGATCTCGATGGGAGCGAAGCCGTCGAAACGGTTACCTTCGGCCTGGACGGCACGTCGTACGAAATCGACCTGAACAAGAAGAACGCCGCCGGACTGCGCGACGCGCTCTCCGCATATGTCGGTCACGGACGCAAGGTGGGCAACGGCCCGCGTCGTGGCCGGAAGGCGTCGGCCCCCGTCAGCGGCACCAGCGCCCGGGAGATCCGGGACTGGGCTCGCTCCAACGGCCTGACCGTGCCCGACCGGGGCCGCGTGTCGGCCGAGGTCCGCGAGGCCTTCGACGCCGCACACTGATCCGCAGCGCGCTGACCCGCTCCAAACGAGTGGGAGACCCGCGGACCCGCCCGAGACATTTCGGGCGGGTCCGGGGCATTTGGGCAGGTGTTCGCTCTCAGCGGATCACTCTGGGCCATCAGCGGGGAACGACTACGCTGTGAGTGGGGTTAGTCCTCATGTCCCGTCACACCCGAACGACGGAGTGGGCGGCCCCTGCAGTCCTTGAGGAGCGATGCGCATGTTCGAGCGGTTCACAGACCGAGCCCGACGAGTTGTCGTGCTGGCCCAGGAAGAGGCCCGCATGCTCTCCCACAACTACATCGGCACCGAGCACATCCTGCTCGGACTCATCCACGAGGGCGAGGGCGTCGCCGCCAAGGCGCTCGAGAGCCTCGACATCTCGTTGGAGGCCGTGCGCGCCCAGGTCGAGGAGATCATCGGCCAGGGCCAGCAGGCGCCCAGCGGGCACATCCCGTTCACGCCGCGCGCCAAGAAGGTGCTCGAGCTGTCCCTGCGCGAGGCGCTGCAGCTCGGGCACTCCTACATCGGCACCGAGCACATCCTGCTTGGCCTGATCCGCGAGGGCGAGGGCGTTGCCGCCCAGGTGCTGCAGAAGCTGGGCGCCGACCTCAACCGGGTCCGCCAGCAGGTCATCCAGCTGCTGTCCGGCTTCCAGGGCAAGGAGTCGTCGTCCGCTGCTGCCGCCCAGAGCGGTTCCGGTGACGCCCCGTCGTCCTCGCTGGTCCTCGACCAGTTCGGCCGCAACCTGACCCAGGACGCCCGCGAGGGCAAGCTCGACCCGGTCATCGGTCGCGAGCAGGAGATCGAGCGGGTCATGCAGATCCTGTCGCGCCGTACGAAGAACAACCCCGTCCTCATCGGCGAGCCCGGTGTCGGCAAGACCACCATCGTCGAGGGCCTCGCCCAGGACATCGTCAAGGGCAACGTGCCGGAGACGCTGAAGGACAAGCAGATCTACACGCTCGACCTCGGCGCCCTGGTCGCTGGCTCGCGCTACCGCGGTGACTTCGAGGAGCGCCTGAAGAAGGTCCTCAAGGAGATCCGGACCCGCGGAGACATCGTGCTGTTCATCGACGAGATCCACACGCTCGTCGGTGCCGGTGCGGCGGAGGGCGCAATCGACGCCGCCAGCATCCTCAAGCCGATGCTGGCCCGCGGCGAGCTGCAGACGATCGGAGCGACGACCCTCGACGAGTACCGCAAGTACCTCGAGAAGGACGCCGCTCTCGAGCGTCGGTTCCAGCCGATCCAGGTTGCCGAGCCGTCGATCGCGCACACGATCCTGATGCTCAAGGGGCTGCGCGACCGCTACGAGGCGCACCACCGGGTGACGATCACCGACGAGGCACTGGTCTCGGCGGCGACCCTTGCCGACCGCTACATCTCCGACCGCTTCCTGCCCGACAAGGCGATCGACCTGATCGACGAGGCCGGCTCAAGGCTCCGGATCCGGCGGATGACGGCCCCCGCGGACCTGCGCGAGTTCGACGACAAGATCGGCGACGTGCGGCAGCGCAAGGAAGCCGCCATCGACGGCCAGGACTTCGAGGCCGCCGCGCGGCTGCGCGACGAGGAGAAGCAGCTCATCCTGAAGAAGTCCGAGCGCGAGAAGCAGTGGCGTGCGGGCGACATGGACGAGGTCGCCGAGGTCGACGAGGACCTGATCGCCGAGGTGCTGGCGGTCGCGACCGGCATCCCGATCATCAAGCTCTCCGAGGCGGAGTCCACGCGGCTGCTGAACATGGAGGACGAGCTCCACAAGCGGGTGATCGGGCAGGACCAGGCAGTCAAGGCGCTGTCCCGCGCGATCCGCCGCACCCGCGCGGGTCTGAAGGACCCGAAGCGTCCCGGTGGGTCGTTCATCTTCGCCGGCCCCTCGGGTGTCGGCAAGACCTGGCTCTCGAAGACCCTCGCGGAGTTCCTGTTCGGCAACGAGGACGCGTTGATCCAGCTCGACATGAGCGAGTTCGGCGAGAAGCACACGGTCTCGCGGCTGTTCGGCTCGCCTCCCGGCTACGTCGGTTACGAAGAGGGTGGCCAGCTCACCGAGAAGGTGCGCCGCAAGCCGTTCTCCGTCGTGCTGTTCGACGAGGTCGAGAAGGCCCACCCGGACATCTTCAACAGCCTGCTGCAGATCCTCGAGGAAGGCCGTCTCACCGACAGCCAGGGTCGCGTGATCGACTTCAAGAACACCGTGATCATCATGACGACCAACCTCGGCACCCGCGACATCAACAAGAGCGTGAACCTCGGGTTCCAGCAGTCCGGTGACGCCGCTGGCTCCTACGAGCGGATGAAGAGCAAGGTGTCGGAGGAGCTCAAGCAGCACTTCCGTCCCGAGTTCCTCAACCGTGTCGACGAGATCATTGTGTTCCCGCCGTTGACGCGCGAGCAGATCGTGCACATGGTCGACAACATGATCGCCTCGGTGGAGCTCCGGCTCCGCGACCGCGACATGCAGCTCGAGCTCACCCAGGCAGCCAAGAACCTCCTGGCGGAGCGCGGGTTCGACCCGGTGCTCGGAGCCCGCCCACTGCGGCGGACCGTGCAGCGCGAGATCGAGGACACGCTCGCCGAGAAGATGCTCTTCGGTGAGGTCGGTCCGGGACAGATCGTGCTGGTCGACGTCGAGGGCGAAGGCGCGGAAGCGAAGTTCACGTTCGACGGCCAGAAGGTCGGCGAGCTGCCCGACATGCCACCGTTCGAAACCGCAGGCGTCGAGATCGGCGACACCCTCGGTGAGGGGCCGACCGACGAGGATCCGGGTCCCATCGACGTTCCGAAGTCCGCCGAGGCCGACTGAGCTGATGTGAGCTGGGCCTCGTGACCGGAGCGCCGGTCGCGAGGCCCAGGTCGGCTGCGCGCTGGGCCCAGCTGGAGAGTCAGGGCAGGGCGTAGGCGTCGTCCTCGACGGGCACGATCAGCTTGTCCGCGACCAGGCTGGCCAGGCAGCGGAGCCGTTGGCTGTCCTCGACCCAGGCCGCGTCGAGCCGGCTGCGGTGCACCGGTCCGTCGCTGTCGCGCAGCACCGCCAACAGTCGTCCCCGACACTGTCGGTCGGTGCCGGCCCAGGTCTGCACCTTGCGGGGCGGCCCGTCGTACGCCGGGTACCCGGCGGCGCTCCAGGCACAGAGGTCGGCCACCGGACAGGCAGCGCAGGCCGGGTTGGCGGCGCTGCAGACGAGCGCGCCGAGCTCCATCACGGCGACCGACCACGTCGCGGCCGTCTGCTGGTCCGCCGGGAGCACCCCGGCGGCCAGGTCGCGCTCGGCGCGGGTGACGGCCGCTGCGGGGAACTCGACTCCCTGCAGCGTGCGCGCGAAGACCCGGCGCACGTTGGTGTCCAGCACCACGTGTCTCCTGCCATAGGCGAACGTCGCGATCGCGGCCGCCGTGTAGTCGCCGATGCCGGGCAGCTGTCGGAGCTCGACGTAGGACGACGGCACCTCCCCGCCGTGCCGCTCGACGATCGCGGTGGCGGCCGCGTGCAGGCGCAGCGCCCGGCGTGGGTAGCCCAGCCGCCCCCAGGCCCGGACCGCCTCGCCGGTCGCCTCGACGGCCAGGTCGGCCGGTGTGGGCCAGCGCGAGAGCCACCGCCCGTGCACCGGCAGGACTCGGGCGACGGGGGTCTGCTGCAGCATGAACTCCGAGACCATCACCGACCAGGGAGTCGCCCCCGGTGAACGCCACGGCAGGTCGCGCGCGTGCTCGTCGTACCACTGCAGCACGGGGTTGTGGAGCTCGCTCACCTGGCAGCTTTCTCGCGGCACCCATTCTGACCGGCCCTCGGCCCCGACGGTGTGGCACCCCGACTAGGGAGCGCCCGCTGGCTAGCGTTGCGGGCATGACATCGCTGACCCGTGGGCCGCTGCCGGCCGGGGTCTACTGGCGACGTCGGCTGCTGGTGCTGTGCCTGGGCCTGTTCCTCGTGATCTGCCTCGCGCGCGTGCTGGGGGGCGGCAGCGACGGTTCGTCCAACGGGGGCCGTGCCGCCCAGGTCTCGGCCACCCAGACGTCGTCCACGCCGAGCTCGCCGGAGTCCTCGAGCGGCCCGACCGTGCCCGCCACGCACAAGACCGGGAAGCCGGGAAAGGGGCAGTCGAGCAGTCAGGCGCCGGTGCTCGCGCAGCCCGACGGATCCTGCTCCGGCAGCGACATCGCGGTCACGCCGGAGGTGAAGCAGGCCGTCGCCGGTCGCGATGTCTTCATCGTGCTGAAGCTGCGCACGCTGGTCAGCGATGCCTGCACCTGGCGGGTGTCTGCCCAGCACCTCACGCTCAAGATCACCTCGGGCAAGGACGACATCTGGTCCAGCCGGGAGTGCCCACGCGTCGTACCCACCCGCGACGTCGTCGTGCGCCGCGACGTGACCACGAGCGTCGGCATCACGTGGAACGCCCGACGCTCCAACGAGCACTGCGCGCGGTTCACCGAGTGGGCGTTGCCGGGCTTCTACCACGTCGCCGCGGCGGCGCTGGCCGGTGAGCCGTCCGACCTGCAGTTCAAGCTCACCACGCCGCAGGCGCAGGTCATCACCCAGACCGCGCAGCCGCACGCGGGCGGCAAGAACAACGGCAAGCAGGGTCCCAAGGCCCGCTGAGGTCCGGGGCCTTTGCTGCCGCGGCTCAGACGTAGCGTTCGAGGATCGTCGACTCCGCGAGCCGGGAGAGTCCCTCCCGGACGCTCCGGGCCCGCAGCTCGCCGACCCCCTCGACGGCCTGCAGGTCGTCGATGCCGGCCGAGAGCAGCTTCTGCAGGGTGCCGAAGTGCTCGACCATCCGGTCGACCACGGACGGGGGAAGGCGCGGCACCTTGGTCAGCAGCCGGTAGCCGCGGGGCGCCACTGCGCCGTCGAGGTGCTCGCCGTTGCCGAGACCCAGGACCCGGGCCGCGGAGGCGGGGTCGACCAGCTCGGTGGGGGAGAGTGCCTCGAGCCTCGTCAACAGCTCCTCGGGGCTCTTGGACCGGCGCCCGGACGGCAGATAGTCGCGGATCACCAGCTCGCGCTCGGTGTCCACGCCGGTGATGAGTTCCTCGAGCTGCAGGGACAGCAGTCGGCCGTCGGTGCCGAGCTCGAGCACGTAGTCCTCGATCTCGCTGGCGATCCGGGTCACCATCTCGAGGCGCTGGGCGACGACGGCGACGTCGCGGACGGTCACCAGGTCCTCGATCTCCAGGGCCGAGAGGGTGCTGGCCACCTCGTCGAGGCGCAGCTTGTAGCGCTCGAGCGTGGCGAGCGCCTGGTTGGCCCGGGACAGGATCTGGTTGGAGCCCTCCAGGACGTGGCGCGTCTCCCCGACGTACGCCGCGATGATCTGCATCGACTGCGACACCGAGATCACCGGGAACCCGGTCTGGCGCGCGACCCGGTCGGCGGTCCGGTGCCGGGTGCCGGTCTCCTCGGACGGGATCGTGTGGTCGGGCATCAGGTGCACGGCAGCCCGGATGATCCGGGTGAGCTCGCTATCGACGATGATGCCGCCATCCATCTTCGCGAGCTCGCGCAGCCCGGTCGCGGTGAACGGGACGTCGAGGGTGAAGCCACCGGTCGAGATCGTCTCCACGGTCTTGTCGTTGCCGAGCACGATCAGGGCGCCGGTGCGGCCGCGCAGGATGCGTTCGAGGCCATCGCGCAGGGGAGTGCCGGGCGCGATGGACGCGAGCGTCGCGCGCAGGCGCAGTGTCTCGTCCGAGCGGTCCGTGGCCACGGCGGATTCCCTTCCGGTCCGTCTGCGGCAGCGATCCGGCCGCTGGGTGAGTCTATCCGTCGCCGGCGGGGCGCAGGTGTGCCTTGCCGCCGGTGAGCTGCAGCAGCCGCAGCGCCGAGGCGACGTCGGGCACGTCGAGGACCCGCAGGCCGTCGACACTCCAGGACTCGGGTGCCCGCGGCGACTTCTGCCCGGGCTCGGACGGGACCACCGCCACCCGGAATCCGAGCCGGGCGGCCTCGGCGATCCGCTGGGGCAGGTCGCGCACCCGCCGCAGCTCGCCGGCCAGTCCGATCTCACCCATCGCCACCACGCCCGCGGGCGGCACCGTGCCGAGGTGTGCCGAGGCCAGCGCGACAGCGACAGCCAGGTCGCTGGCCGGCTCGGCCAGCTTGGCGCCCCCGACGGTGGAAGCGAAGACGTCGTGGGTCGCGAGTCGGATCCCGCAGTGCTGCTGGAGGACGGCGAGCACCAGGGCGACCCGCGACGAGTCCAGACCCGAGGTGGTGCGCCGGGGTCGCTCCAGCGCGGAAGGAGTCACCAGCGCCTGCACCTCCGCCAGCAGCGGTCGTCGACCCTCCATCGTCACCGCCACGCAGGTGCCGGCGACCTGGCCGTGGTGGCTCTCGACGAACAGGCCTGTCGGGTCCGTGACCGCCGAGATGCCGTCGGGGCCGAGGTCGAAGCAGCCGACCTCGTCCACCGGGCCGAAGCGGTTCTTCATCGCACGGAGCATCCGGAAGCGTGAGTTGCGGTCGCCCTCGAAGTGCAGCACGACGTCGACGAGGTGCTCGAGGACCCGGGGGCCGGCGATGGACCCCTCCTTGGTCACGTGACCGACGAGCACCGTGGTGATGTTGCGGGTCTTGGCAACCCGGATCAGTGCGGCCGCGACCTCCTTGACCTGGGTGACTCCGCCGGGGACGCCCTCGACGCCCGAGGCGCCGATCGTCTGCACCGAGTCGACCACGATCAGGGTCGGCCGGACCTCCTCGATGTGGGTGAGCACCGCACCGAGATCGGTCTCGGCCGCGAGGTAGAGCTCGTTGTGGACGCCGCCGGTGCGGTCCGCACGGATCCGGACCTGGGACGCGGACTCCTCGCCGGTGACGTAGAGGGTCCGGCGCTGGTAGCGGGCCGTCTGCGCGGCGACTTCGAGCAGCAGGGTGCTCTTGCCCACCCCCGGCTCGCCCGCGAGCAGGATCGCGGCCCCGGGGACGAGCCCACCGCCGAGAACCCGATCGAGCTCGGGGACGCCGCTGCTGCGGAACGAGGCGCCCTCGGCGTCGACCTGCCCGATCGGGACCGCTGGCCTGCTCACGGGTGCTGCCGCGGCCCGGTGGGCGGGAGCGGCGCCCTCGGCCACCGATCCCCAGGACTGGCACTCACCGCAGCGGCCCACCCACTTGGTGGCCTCCCAGCCACACTCGGTGCAGCGGAAGGCGGGCCGGGGGGTCTTCGACATGTCGGGCACGCTAGGCGACGGCGCCGACAGCGGGCCGGTGCCGCTCCCGGGGCGTCGAGAACTTCACCCCAACGGGGGCGGAACTCCTGGGCCCTACCCTCGTTTATGCTGATGCATTGGATCGATCAAGAACAACAGCCGACCGAGGGAGGGACATGGACACCGCGTCGAGGGTCTTCGGGCGCGTGCCACCCGCCCCACCGACCCTGGCGGACGTCGCCGAACGTGCCGGGGTCTCGCGGCAGACCGTCTCCAACGCGGTCAACAACCCCGACCTGCTGCGCGCGGACACGCTGCTGCGCGTGCAGGAGGCGATCGACGAGCTCGGCTACAGCCCCAACCGCGCGGCCCGCAACCTGCGCACCCGCGCGTCCCACCTGATCGGGCTGCGCATCCAGCCGGTGCAGGAGGGGACCGCCAACGCGTTGATGGACCGGTTCGTGCACTCCCTGGTCGACACCTCCCGCGAGGCCGGCTATCACGTCCTGCTCTTCTCGGGTGATCCGATCGACCCGCTCGCCGGGTACGACGACCTGCTGCGCTCGACCGCGGTCGACGCGTTCGTGGTGACCGACACCTACCTCGGCAACCCGCAGGCGGCCTGGCTCGGAGCGCGCCGGGCACCGTTCGTGGCGTTCGGCCGACCGTGGGACATGCCGGCCGCGTCCCACCCCTGGGTCGACGTCGACGGCGCCGCCGGCTGCGAGCTGGCGACCTCGCACCTGCTGGACAAGGGCCACGAGAGGGTCGCCTGGATCGGCTGGCGCAAGGACTCCTTCATCGGCGAGGACCGGCGCGCCGGGTGGAGCCGAGCGATGCGGGCCAGGGGCCTGCCCACCAGCGGGCTCGCGTCCCGGGTCGAGGACACCGTCAGCAGCGGGCGCGGGGCGAGCGCCGTACTCCTCGACGAGGCGCAGCCCTCGGCGTTCGTCTGCGCCTCCGACACCTTGGCCATGGGCGTGCTGCGGACCCTTTCCGAGCGCGGCCTCACCCCGGGGCGTGATGTCGCCGTCGTCGGCTTCGACGACTCCCAGGTGGCCCAGGTGGTCGACCCCGGCCTCACCTCGGTGCGCCAACCACTGGAGGACGTCGCGGTGGAGGTCGTGAAGGCACTCGAGGGCTTGCTCGGCCATCCGCCGGTCGTCAACCCGGGGGTCCTGTTGACCCCCACGCTCGCGGTCCGTGGGTCGAGCTAGGCCCGGTGTTCCGCGGTTCTCCTCAGAACTCCTTCGACCAGAGGTTGACCGCGTAGTCGACCTCGGCCCCGGAATGCCCGGCGAGGATGTCGTCGGCGACGGCCGGCGTGAACTCGATGCGGACGACGCTCTCCAGGTCTGCGCGCGTCGTGAACGCCCAGCGCACGTCGATCGGGGTGCGGCTCCAGCCCCGGGTGGACCAGAAGCGCTCCACGACCTCGGGCGGGTCGAGGTCCGGATAGCCGCGCCGGAACCAGTCGCCGAACGTCGACCGGGTCGGGTCGTTGTCGATGACGAACGCCACGCCGCCACGGCGTACGACGCGGTCCAACTCTGCCAGGCCGGGCTCGCAACCCGGGCCGAAGAAGTACGCCCATCGGGCATGCACGACGTCCACCGACGCGTCCGGCAGCGGTAGCGCCTGGGCGACGCCCTGCTCGACACGGACGTTGTCGAGCCTGCGGGTGCGGCGCCGGGCAAGCGCGACCAGGTCGGGATGCGGTTCGACACCGACCACCCGAGCGGCCTTGGACGCGAACCGGGGAAGGTGGAACCCGGTCCCGCAACCGACGTCGAGCACGCGGCGTCCCGACCAGTCGGCGATGCCCAGCATCGCGGCCTCGAGCACGCCCTCCGGGTCGACCGCACGGTTCTCGATCTCGTACGTCGCCGGGTGCTGCCAGATGTTGGGGCTCGGCCGCGCCCCGGGTGGAACGCTCAGATGCGCACCAGGCCGCTGGGTGTCTGGACCTGCGCGGCGATGATGCCGGGCGTGCCGTGAGGAGCGACCCACTCGACCTTGACGTCCTCGAGAGGAGCCTCGACGGTCTCGCCGAGCCACTCGCTCACCCGTTGCGAATCGCCCGCGATCTCCAGGCAGGCAAGGGAGAACGCGCCGTCGGCGCCCGTGCTCGGGTGGTCGGCGGACTTGATGTCCCACTGGATGAAGAACGGCAGCTGCGGGTCGGCGATGAGGCCGTTGACGCCGATCTGCTTCCAGCGCAGCTCGGTGCCGTCGGGCCGGTGCCGGTTGCCGGTGACGGCCTCGCGACCGAGGCGCTTCTCGACCACGGTGATGTCGTCGACCGCCACGACCCAGCCGAGCCAACCGCCGCCGAGGGCGGAACGGGCCCGCACGGCCTGGCCGAACGGCGCCTTGTCGGACGCCGGGTGGTCGAGGACCTCGACGATCTCGAGATAGGTCCCGCCCGCCAGCGGCAGGATCATGTTGCGGGTCCCGAAGCGCGGGTGCACGCCTCCGTCTGTGAAGTCCCGGCCGAGCAACCCCCCGATGCGCTGGGCAGTGCTGACGAGGCCATCCGGTCCTGCTGCGTACGAGAGATGGTCCAGGCGCATGCTGAAGATTCTCGACATGGGTGCGCGCGGACCCGACAGCGGGGTCCGGTTCTCTTGATGTCGAGAAACGTTGGGCGGTCCTTACCGGGGGTCGGCCGGATGCAGCGCCAGAGCCGACCGCGAGCGCACGTGCGCATCGCAGTGCCGGGCCAGTTCGTCGTACGCCGACTGACCCATCATCGCGACCAGCTCGGCGGCCGAGGTGAGGTAGACGGGCTCGACGGCGACGTGCGCCTCGGTGTTGCCCGAGCAGTACCAGTCGAGGTCGTG
>JAOPXM010000195.1 GCA_025965125.1 Nocardioides sp. | reverse complement strand
GACGGCGGCAACAGCGAGGTGATCCTGCAGGCCGCTCGCGACCTGGTGGCCAGCGGCTGGACCGGACCGGTCGTGGTGGCCGGCAACGTGGCCGCCCAGCCCGAGGTCGCGGCAATCCTCGGCGACGTCCCCCACGTGCTTGCCGACAACGTCGTCCCGAAGATCGGCGTGCTTGCGCCGGACTCCGCGCGGGCCGCGATCCGCGAGATGTTCCTGGCCCATGTGATCGGCGGCAAGCACCTGAGCGCTCGCGCCGACTTCACCTCCATGGTGCGCGGGGCGACCCCCGACGTCGTCCTCACCGGTGTCGAGCTCCTGGCCCGCGGCCTCGACGCCGCCCGTCCCGGCGCGGGTGACGTCGTGGTCGTCGACGTGGGCGGCGCGACCACCGACGTGCACTCCGTCGTCGAGGTCGACCCGGACACGCAGCTCACCGAAGGGGGCCTGGCCCGCGAGGTGGTCGCAAGCACGCCGGTCACCCGCACCGTCGAGGGAGACCTCGGCATGCGCTGGTCCGCGGTCACCACGGTGGCAGAGGCCGGCCTCGACGACCTCGCCGAGGCTGCCGCCCGCCGCCAGGAGGACCCCGGCTTCCTGCCGCTGACAGGAGCCGATGCCGAGGTGGACGAGGCCATCGCCCGGGCGGCCGTGGGGACGGCGCTGCGTCGCCATGCCGGCCGGTCCCGAGTGGTGGTGAGTCCTGAAGGGAGGGTGGTCGAGCGCACCGGCAAGGACCTGCGTGAGGTCGACCTGCTCGTGGGTTCGGGCGGCGTGCTGCGCAACGGGCGGCCCGGGGTGGCGGATCGGGTGCTCGCCGGCAGCACGGGCGCCGACCTCGACGGCGGGTGGCAGCTGCCGCGTCGACCGAGGGTCGTGGTCGACCGCGACTACGTGCTCGCCGCCGCCGGTCTGCTCGCCGGGCGGCACCCCTTCGCGGCGTACCGCCTCGCAATCTCGCTGACCGACACCGGTGCTGGATAGCCTGTGGCGATGAGCACCGAGGGGGAGGGTCAGGACGGGTCGGGGGGCGCCGATGAGAGCCGGCGGCGGCTGGCGATCCGGCTGCCCCGTCCGGGCGCGACCGACCACGAGCGCATCGCCACCCGGTTGGCGCACCAGTGGGCCCAGATGCGTGTCGAACGCCGGGCCGAGCCTGAGCCCGTGGTGGCCGGCCCTTCCAACTTCAGCCCGGCCCAGGTCCCGTGGGGGGTCGATCTGGCGGCCGCGTGGGCCTGGCGCTTCCTGGTCATCGTGGCCGCCGGCTACCTCGTCGCCCGGGTCATCGCGTTCTTCTCCGTCGTGGCCCTGCCGCTGGTCGTCGCACTGCTGATCGCCGCGCTGGTCTCCCCGGTCGTCGACCTCCTCCATCGGATCGGGTTGCCCCGCGGCCTGGCCGCGATCCTGGTGGTGATCGGCGGGATCGCCTTCGTCGCGGCGCTGCTGACGTTCGCCGGGCAGCAGGTCGCCAACGGCGCAAACGACCTCGCCAACCAGACGGTCCAGGGGCTCGACGAGGTCAAGCGCTGGCTCAAGGAAGGTCCGCTGAAGGCGAGCGACTCACAGATCAACAGCTACATAGATCGCGCCCAGGCGGCCATCACTCCGAACGCGGACGGTTCGATCCTCAGCAAGGTCACCGAGGTCGGGACGGCCCTGACACACGTCCTGGCCGGCTTTTTCATCATCCTGTTCGCGACCTACTTCTTCCTCGCCGACGGGGCCCGCATCTGGGCGTGGATCGTTCGTCTGGCCCCGCGGGCGAGCCGCGAGCACGTGGACAGCTCAGGTCGGGTCGCGTGGATCTCCCTGACGCAGTTCGTTCGGGCCACGGTGATCGTGGCCGCGACGGACGCGATCGGCATCATGATCGTTGCTGCGGTGCTCCGGGTGCCGTTCGTGCTGGCGATCGGTGTGCTGGTCTTCCTCGGCGCGTTCGTGCCGATGGTCGGAGCCACCGTCGCTGGGACCGTCGCGATCCTGGTGGCGCTGGTCGACCAGGGGCCTTACGTCGCGCTCTTCATGCTGGCGGGCGTGATCGTCGTCCAGCAGATCGAGGGCCACATCCTGCAGCCGTTCCTGATGGGGCGGTGGGTGTCGCTGCACCCGTTGGGCGTGATCGTCTCGATCGGCTGCGGCGTACTGGTCGCGGGCATCACCGGTGCCCTGATCGCCGTACCCCTCGCCGCCGCCGTCAACGCGGTGGTGCAGCATCTGGCCAACTACACCGCGCCGGGAGACGATCCGATCGAAGAGCTCAGCGAGGACTACGAGGAGCTCGGGGAAGAGCCACCGACCGAGGAGGCGCTCGAACGTGAGTGATGTCGAGCGCGTCACGCTCGCCGACATCCAGGCCGCGGACGAGCTGCTGCAGGGGATCGCGGTCCGCACGCCGATGGAGGAGTCGCGCTGGCTGTCGGCACTGGCCGGCGGCCCGGTGAGCCTGAAGTGCGAGAACCTCCAGCGGACCGGCTCGTTCAAGGCCCGGGGCGCCTACGTGCGGATCGCCCGGCTGTCGGAGGAGGAACGCCGGCACGGGGTGGTCGCGGCCTCGGCCGGCAACCATGCGCAGGGCGTGGCCCTGGCCGCGCAGCTGCTCGGCATCAAGTCCACGGTCTTCATGCCCGAGGGCGCGCCCATCCCCAAGGAGAAGGCCACCCGTGCGTACGGCGCGGACGTCGTCTTCGAGGGGCGTTACCTCGAGAACTCACTGGTCGCGGCGCGGCGCTTCGCCGAGGAGACCGGGGCGATCCTGATCCACCCGTTCGACCATGTCGACATCGTCGCCGGCCAGGGCACCGCCGGCCTCGAGATCCTGGAGCAGGCGCCCGACCTCGAGACCGTGCTCGTCCCCACCGGTGGCGGCGGCCTGCTTGCCGGGATCGCGATCGCGGTCAAGGCGCTGCGACCCGACGTACGCGTCATCGGCGTCCAGGCGGAGGGAGCGGCGGCGTACCCCGCCTCTCTCGAGCAGGGTTGCCCTGTTCCCCTGGAGACGATGAACACGATGGCCGACGGGATCGCCGTCGGGCTGCCCGGTGACATCACGTTCGCCGCCGTGCGTGACCACGTGGACGAGATCCGCACGGTCACCGAGGGCTCGCTGTCGCGCGCACTCCTCGCCCTCGTGGAGCGGGCCAAGATGGTCGTGGAACCGGCGGGCGCGGCTGCCGTCGCCGCGATCCTCGACGACCCCAAGGCGTTCCGGACCCCCGTGGTCGCGGTGCTCTCCGGCGGCAACATCGACCCGATCCTGCTCGGCAAGGTGATCCGGCACGGCATGGCCGCCGCCGGTCGCTACCTCAACCTGCACGTCAACATCCCCGACGTCCCGGGTGGCCTGGCCCAGCTTTTGTCCGAGGTCGGCGCCGCCGGCGCGAACGTGCTCGAGGTCGTCCACGAGCGCATCTCGCCGTCGTTGAGCCTCGACGAGGTCGAGGTGCACCTACAGCTCGAGACCCGTGGCGAGCCGCATGCGGAGAAGGTGATGTCGCGGCTGCGCGAGCGCGGCTACCGCATCCACGAGTAGTCCGCCGACCTGTCCCGAATGGCCCCGAGATGTAGGGGCGGTCAGCCGGTGTAGGGCTTCGCCGCCACGATCTCGATCTTGAGCTTCTTGCCGTTCGGGGCCTCGAAGTCGATGGTCTCGCCGGTGGCCGCACCGACCAGGGCCGCGCCGAGGGGTGACTGCGGCGAGAAGACCTCGATGTCGGTCTCGTCGTCATCGATCTCGCGGGCGCCGAGGAGGAACGTGTCGGCGTCGTCGTCGCCGGCGTAGCGGTAGGTCACGAGCTTGCCGGGGGACACCATGCCGTCGTCGACGGCCGGCTCGGTGGTGACGTGGCGCAGCATCTCCTCGAGCTGGCGGATGCGGGCCTCCATCTTGCCCTGCTCGTCCTTCGCCGCGTGGTAGCCGCCATTCTCCTTCAGGTCACCCTCGTCGCGGGCAGCGCTGATGCGCGCGATCACCTCGGCCCGCTTCGGCCCGCGCAGCTCCTCGAGCTCGCCGTTGAGGCGGTCGAAGGTCTTCTGCGTGAGCCAGACCGTGGTCTGCTCGCTGGACTGCGTCATGGGTGCTCCTGCGGTGAGGTGGGGGTACGGCGAGCCGTACCCCATCTGCTCGGTGGTCATCCGTCCAACCGGGTCGCCCGGCCGTGGGCGTACGACGAAGTGGTCGCGGGCCTCCAACCTGGACGGCCCTGCGGGACAGTCAGATCGGCCAGTTTAACAATGTCACGCCTGAATTGCAGATCGTGCGAGCCCGCTGGGGATCAGCTGGGACGCTGCTGGCCCGGCGCGGTACACCCCGTCAGGTCGACCGAGGTGGCCCGGCGCTCGGTCCGGATCACCTCCTCGTAGCGCTCGCCGGCCCCGGGGTCAGGCGTGAACGTCAGCGTGCCGACCAGGCTGTGGTCCTCGGCGAACGCCTGCAGGGTGCAGGCGGCGGCGACCTTGTCGTCGGCCAGCCGCACGTCGACCACCGCACTCGCGGAGTGCTCGTCCACGACCTTGAACGACACGAGCTCGGAGGTGACCTCCGGGGTCGCGTTGCTCCACGTGGTCCACCCGACCCAGCCGAGGAACACCAGCGCCAGCACGACACATCCGCCCACGATGACGCGCCGTCGCCATGGGCGAGGCGCGCCGTACCGCTCGGCGAGGAGGTCCTGCGAGGTCACCGGTCAAGCCTCGCACCTAAACTCCAACCATGCCGCAGCACCCCTCCCCGGGACCTCGCGCCGGTCTCCGGCTGATGCACGTGCACGCCCACCCCGATGACGAGTCGAGCAAGGGCGCCGCCTCGACCGCGAAGTACGTCACGGAGGGCGTCGACGTCCATGTCGTCACGTGCACCGGAGGGGAACGCGGCTCGATCCTGAATCCCAAGATGGACCGCCCCGACGTCCTCGAGAACATCACCGAGATCCGCCGCCAGGAGATGGAGCGCGCCCGCGACATCCTCGGAGTCCGGCAGGACTGGCTCGGCTTCGTCGACTCGGGCTGGCCCGACGGCGACCCCAAGCCGCCGCTTCCGGAGGGCTGCTTCGCCTTGGTCCCGCTCGAGGAGGCCGCCGCCCCGCTGGTGCGGCTGATCCGCGAGTTCCGGCCGCACGTCATGACGACGTACGACGAACGCGGCGGCTACCCGCACCCGGACCACGTCAAGTGCCACGAGGTGAGCGTCGCGGCGTTCGAGGCGGCCGGTGACCCGGAGCGGTATCCCGAGCTCGGGGAACCCTGGCAGCCCCTGAAGCTCTACTACCACCACTCGTTCAACCGTCCCCGGATGGAGGCCCTGGACAAGGTGATGAAGCAGCACGGGCTGGAGTCGCCGTGGACGGAGCGACTCAAGGACTGGAAGCCCGAGCCCGAGTGGGACGCCCGGATCACCACCCGGGTCCCGTGTGCTGACTACTTCGGCGTGCGCGACCAGGCTCTGCTGGCCCATGCCACCCAGATCGACCCCGACGGTGCCTGGTTCTCGATCCCTCGCGAGCTGCAGGAGGAGGTGTGGCCGACCGAGGACTTCGAGCTCGTGGTGAGCCACGTCCCCTCGGCGGTGCCGGAGGACGACCTGTTCGCCGGCATCACTGACCCCGCCTGAGAGGATGGTCGACATGCAGCTGTTCGCCCAGGTCCTTCCGCTCCTCATCCGCGTCGTCGACCAGAGTCCGGCCGACGCGGACGTGAAGGCGGGCTGGCCCGCATTCGGGCTGTTCATGCTGCTCGTCGCCGCCGTGGTCTTCCTGGGCTTCAGCCTCAGCAAGCAGCTCCGCAAGGCCGCCGCGGCCAAGGACGCCGGCGTGTACGACGACCCCGACGAGCCGGAGTCCCATCCGACGTCCTGACGCCGGGTCCGCAGCGTCGGAGCACGCCGCTCAGCGTCGGTGGATGGACACGAGCCGGAACACCTCGTTGCCACCGGTGAGGTCCCGCTCGAGGAGCAGGCCGACGCCCGGCGCGTAGAACTTGGTGGAGACCACGCCGGGCTCCAGGCGGCTCCACTCGAAGTCGCGGACAGCGTGCCGGAAATGGCCCACTGGCGTCGTCAGCCGGGCGTTGTTCTGCACGATCCAGGCCTGGTCCTCGGCCTCCCCGCGCAGGAACTCCTGGCGGAAACCGACGGAGGGATGCGGGTGCGCCGGCATGATCTTCCCGGCGGCCGCCCCGTCGACGCCGGCCTCCCACGAACCGTCGTGGTTGATCAGGTGCTCGTGCCGGTCGTAGGTTCCGGTGGCCTCTCCGAAGTACCAGACCCGGCCGGTGTTGTCCGTGGCGTACCAGTCGAGCGTCTTCTCGGACAGGCTGCCGTCGAGGCGGCGCGTGATGTCCCTGACCACACGGGTGCGCACCCCCTGGATCATCTTGGTGCGATGCGTGACGAAGGTGCGTTCACGGAACTGCTGGCCGTCGCTGTGGCCCCGGAGCACGGTCACCGTGCCCGGTTCGAGTGGGAAGTACCTGTTCGTCGCCCGGCCGCCGAACGCGGAGGGTGGCGGGCTCGTCCGGCCCGCCGTGGTCGTGCTCAGGTGCCGGTCGGGATGAGCGGAGGCATGTCCGCCGGTCAGGGTCGGCAGCGCCGCAGCGACGACACCGACGACGGCGAGGGACACTGCGGATCGGGTGCGGTTCATGGTTCCTCCTGGGTAGCTGGTCAGGTGCGGTCAGCGTGCGCGTCAGGTGCTGAACGCTTGCTGAAGCGTTCACAGCCGGGCTTCAGCGGGCCTTCAGGCAGGCCATGTCACGGTCGTGGCCCAGTCCCGGCGCACCCGCACCGGCCGGAAGTCCGTGGGAGCCTGAGCCGTGCGCATCCTGATGGTCGAGGACGACGGACACGTCGCCGCCGCCGTCAAGCGCGGCCTCGAGGCGGAGGGGTATGCCGTGGACATCGCCCTGGACGGGACCGACGGCCACTGGCTGGCGACCGAGAACGACTACGACGTGATCGTCCTCGACTCGATGCTGCCCGGGATGAGCGGGGAGGCCCTGTGCCGCGACCTGCGAGAGCGCGGGGACTGGACCCCGATCCTCATCCTCACCGCCCGGACCGGATCGGAGCCGGAGGTCCGGGCACTCGACTCCGGTGCCGACGACTTCCTGTCGAAGCCCTTCTCCTATGCGGTGCTCCTTGCCAGGATTCGTGCCCTGCTCCGCCGGGGGCGCGAGGAGCGCCCGACGATCCTCCAGGCGGGGGACCTGCGGCTCGACCCGGCGTCTCACCAGGTCTGGCGCGGTGAGGTGACCGTCGAGCTCACCCCGCGCCAGTTCGGGTTGCTCGAATGCCTGATGCGCCACCCGGGCGAGGCGCTGTCGAAGGCCAGTCTCAAGGAGCACCTGTGGGACTTCGCGTACGACGGCGACCTCAACATCATCGAGGTCTACGTACGTCAGCTCCGCCAGCGCATCGACGAGCCGTTCGGCAGGCAGACCATCCACACGATCCGGGGTGTGGGCTACCGGCTCGATCCCGCGGGCGGCTGACGTGGTCACGGTGCGCGCCCGCATCACCGCGCTGGCCACGGTCGTCGCAGCGCTGATACTGGTCCTTGCGGCCGTCGCGCTCGTGAAGACCCTCGACTCACAGCTGACCAGCCAGGGTGACGGTGGCGCGAGGGCTCGCGCCACGGAGCTCGGCGATGCAGCGGTTGCCGGACGCCTGGAGTCCGTGCTGGAGCCGGTCACCGACAACGGCCTCGTGCAGGTCATCGACGCAAACGGTCGTGTGCTGGGCGCGTCACCCAACCTGATCTCGCCCACCCCCATCGCCCCGCCGGCCACTGGTCCCGAGCCGCTCCACGTCGTCACGATGACTGCCCCCGACGACCGGGAGACCGAGCACTACCGCATCTGGAGGCTCGCGCGGAACACCGACAACGGCGTGGTGACCGTGCTCGTGGGCGACAGCCTCGAGTCGGTCTCCGAGGCAACCAGGACGCTGCGCACCGCGCTCCTCGTCGGCGTACCCCTGATGTTGGTGCTGCTCGCCGCCGGGACCTGGTACGTCGTCGGCCGGGCGCTGTCGCGCGTCGACCGGGTCCGCAGCGAGGTCGACGGCATCGGCGACCGGGATCTGTCCCGGCGGCTCGAACCGGGGCCGCCGGACGAGGTGGGACGGCTCGTGCAGACGATGAACGCGATGCTGGACCGCCTCGATCGCAGCCAGCAGCGTCAACGCGACTTCGTCGCCGACGCCTCCCACGAGCTCCAGAGCCCGCTGACCGCGTTTCGAACTCAGCTGGAGGTGGCAAGGGCCCACCCGGATCGTGCCGACTGGACCAGCCTGACCGCCGACCTCCTCGAGGACGCGGACCGCATGGAGGATCTCGTCCACGACCTGCTGCTGCTGGCCACCGGGGAGACGCCGCTGACCGGCCAGGCGGAGCCGACGGATCTCGCGGCCATCGTGGGTGACGAGGTGGCTCGGCTGAACGGCCGCGTCGGCGTCGACGTGACGACCGTCGTGGGCGCGTCCGCGACGGTCCACGGCGACCGCCTCCAGCTCGGCCGGGTGGTGGGCAACCTGCTGGACAACGCGATCCGTCACGCCGAGACGCGCGTCGACGTCAGGGTGGGCGACGACAGTGGGTTCGCCTGGGTGAGCGTCAGGGACGACGGTCCCGGAGTCCCGGCGGACCAGGCCGACAAGGTCTTCGACAGGTTCTACCGCGGCGATGCGGCCCGAGCCCGCTCGCGTCGGGGGACCGGCCTGGGGCTTGCCATTGCCCGCGCCCTGGCCCGCCGGCACGGAGGCGATGTGGAGCTGGAACCGACGGGCTCGGGGGCGGCGTTCGTGCTGCGGGTCCCGCACCAGGTGCCGACCCCGGAGCGCTGACGAGGGACGGTGCCCTCAGTCGTCTGCCCAGCAGTCCGAGTGCGGCGTCGAGCGCACGCCTGCGCCTGCTCCTGGCTCAGCTGGCCGCGTCCGGATGTACGACGGTGACCGGGATCCCGAGGTGCGACAACCGGTGCTCGAGGTCCTGGTGGAGCCAGGTCGCGACGTGGTGGGCCGGGAGCGGCGCCAGCATGATCTCGTCGATGGGCTCGCTGAAGACGGTCTCCTCGATGGCATCCATGGGGTCGTTCCGCACGGAGACCGATCCGATCACCGGCCCTCCGGCTGCCGCTTCGAGTCCGGGCAGCGCCCGGAGCAGCACCTCCTCGGCCTCCGAGGCCTTGTCGTGACGCTCGGGGTGGAGCAGGTGGACCTCGGCCCGGGCCGGGTTGAGGACGATGAGGCGGAACTGGACGTCTCCGCTCCCGGCTCGCTGCCGCATGGCTGCCACCAGACCGGGCGTCGGATCGGCCTTGTCGGTGACGACCAGGATCCGATGCGTGCGGGGTTCCGACATGACGAGTTCCTTTCGATGGCTGAACGACCGGGGCACGTGCTCAGGCCTGGTTCGGACGGGCGATCTCTGTGCGGTCCTTGTCGGTGACGGTCAGGTAGACCACGACCGCGAGGATCGTGCCCAGGAACAGCACGCTGGTGCCGCGGGTGCCCAGCCCCAGGCCGCCGTCGGCTCGCGGCGAGGCGAGGTAGTCGCCGATGTTCGCGCCGAGGGGCCGGGTCAGGATGTAGGCCAGCCATAAGGACAGCACCGGTCCGGCACCGATCTTCCAGGCCACGAGCACGGCGAGGATGAGGCCGAGCGGAAGTGTGATCGAGGCGCCGGGGGACCAACCGGTCAGCTCGAGCGTCCAGTCACCCACTGCGGTGCCCAGAGCGAAGGTGACCAGGACGGTGAGCCAGTAGAACGCCTCGCGGGGGATCGTGACGATCGAGTGGATCGACAGCGTCCGCTCACGGGCGTACCAGATGCCGAACACCACCGCCAGCAGTACAGCGAACGCCGTTGAGCTCTCCCACAGGGGCACTCCCTGCGCGTCCGTGAGGTTGTCGGTGAGCAGCGTGCCGACCACGCTGATCAGCACCACCGCCAACCAGTAGACCGACGGGACGTAGCGGTTCAACCGGAACTGCACGACCATCACGGCGATGAGGGCGGCGGAGAAGACCAGGGTCGTGTTCGTCAGTCCGAAACCCAACGTCTCGTTGATGTAGTCGGCAAAGCTCTCACCGACCGTCGTGCACAAGATCTTGATGATCCAGAAGTACACGGTGACTTCCGGGACCTTGTTCAGCATCAGTCGGCTGCGGCTCGTGGTCTGCACACTCGTCGTCATGACGGACAGCCTCGGTGAGGGCCCCTGACAACAACCTGACTCCGTGGCCGGCGACGCCACGGGACCGCCACTGCCCTCAGTCGGGCTGCGGTGCCCCGGACGGCACGAGGAGCGTGAAGCGAGTTCCCGACGAGTCACTCGAGAGCAGGAGCCGACCGCTCTGGGACGCTGCCAGGGAGCGCGCCATGGCCAGGCCCAGGCGGCCGGGAGTGGCGTCGGCGGCCGGCCACGTCACGTCTGCGGAACCGCGGTCGGCCACGTCGATGGCCACCGCCCCGCCGCTCTCGCGTGCGGTGATGGTGACCGTGCCGCGACCGTGACGGTACGCGTTGTCGATCAGCACCTGGAGGACCTGACGGACGGCGACGCGGGAGGCCGAGGCGTGCGGTGGGCCGTCGACAACCAGACGGAGCGGCCGGTCCTCCGCGGCGAAGCTGCCCCGCCACCGGGCGACGCACTCGGTGAGCAGCTCCTCGACGTCGAACTCGGTCGAGGGGCCGTGTGGTTCCCGGGCCAGGGCCAGGACGTCGTCGATGGTCTGGGACAAGTCATCGGCAGTGACGAGGGCATCTCGTGCCGCCGTGTCCAGCTCGCCCTCTCCACCGGCCAGGCCGGCCTCCAGCTCGAGGCGGAGCCGGGTCAGGGGAGTGCGCAGCTGGTGCGAGGCCTGCGCCGCGAACGAACGCTCCCGGTCCATCTGCTCGGAGAGGCGCCGGGCGGTGGCCGTGAGGGCGTCTGAGGTCCTGTCGATCTCGGCGACGCCGCTGACCGGCGGGCGCACCGAGAAGTCGCCCGCACCCAGCTCCGTGGCAGCATCCGCCAACGCCCGCATCGGGATCGCCAGACGGCGGGCCTGCCAGAAGGCGAACCCACCCGCGCCCAACAGCGCCAGCAGCGTGAGGCCGCCCAGCGCCAGCAGCTCCTTGGCCACGGTGGCTCGGACCGACGATCGCGTCGACGACGCGCGCACGACACCGATGACCTCCTCGCCGGCCCCGACGGGGACGGCCTCGATGAGGACACCGTCGACGTTGCCGTCCACCACCGTCCCCTGACCCGCCGCCCGGACCTCGGGTTCGAGCAAGGTCGGCCCGTTGCCGGCAACCCGGGTCCCCGCGACGGTGTAGAGGCCCACCTCCACCGGCGGCTCGACGGGTGGGAGCTCGACGGGGTCGCCGGTGCGGTAGGAGGGCGACACAGCGACCGCGGCCTGCAGGGCCGCCCGCTCGAGCTCGCCCCGTTCTTCGGTGAACGCATTGCGTTCGATGGCGACAGCCAACGGCGCGCCGAGCAGGACCACTGCCAGCACCACGGCCGACAGCGCAACGGTGAGAATCCGGCGCCGCACGCGGCCAGCCTCTCACCCGAACAGGACGCTCCCCGCAGTTCTTGCCGAACGCTAACCCCACGTTGGTCGGGGACTGTTCCACCGATTTCTACGTTTGACTCATGCGACCCACCATTGTCACCAGCGCCGCCGCGCTCATCACCCTGGCCGCTCTCGCGGCCGGCTGCGGCTCGAGCTCCAGCCCGAGCAGCACCACCAGCCCGACGTCCCCCACCGGGACGTCCACACCGTCGTCCGGCGCGTCGAACGGAGGCGGGAGCTCCCCGACCGGCCACGCAACGTCCGCCACTCCGTCGGTTCCGCACGCCACCGAGTTCAACCCGCCCGGGGACATCCCCGACAACGCCGTGTTCGTGGATCACGCCGCGCCGGGCTCCCGGGTGCACTTCACGGTGCCGGAAGGCTGGGCGATGGCCAGGTCCGGTCCGGTCACGACGTACACCGACAAGTACAACAGCATCAGCATCGAGGTCCGCCAGCGCGCAAGTGCGCCCACGGTGGCCAGCGCGCGGAAGGAGGACGTGCCGCAGCTGCAGGCATCGGTCTCCAACTTCGCCCTCGGCGGCATCACCATGGTGACCAGGCAGCACGGGTCTGCCGTACACATCGCCTACCAGCTCGACTCGGCGCCGAACCCCGTCACCGACAAGGTGGTCCGAGATGCGGCGGAGCGTTTCGAGTTCTGGCATGCCGGCGAGGAGGCGATCCTGACGCTCACCGGACCGGCCAACGCCGACAACGTCGACCCCTGGCAGATCGTCAGCGACTCCCTGCAGTGGAAGTGAGTCGGCCATGACACTTCGTGCCGACAACATCTATCGGTTCTACCGAGCAGGCGACGAGGAGACACTCGCGGTCAAGGGTGTCTCGCTGGAGATCGAACCGGGCGAGGTCGTGACGCTGTCGGGACCGTCGGGATCCGGCAAGTCCACCCTGTTGGCGTGCCTCGCCGGCACCGACGAGCCGTCCGGCGGCACGGTCTGGGTGGAGGGCCTGCGGATGAGTGGCCGATCCGAGGCTGCCCGCGCCGCTCTGAGGGCCCGCCACATCGGCACGATGGCGCAGTCCGGCAACCTGCTGGCGCACCTCACCCTGATCGACAACCTTCGGCTCGCCCAGCAGATCGGGCACGGCAGCGGGAGCATCCCGCAGCTCCTCGCCGACCTCGGGATAGCTGACCGCGCGAAGGCGTGGCCGAACGAGCTGTCCGGGGGAGAGCTGGCCCGCGCCTCGCTCGCGGTCGCGCTGGTGAACGACCCCGCGGTACTGCTCGCGGACGAGCCGACCGGCGAGCTGGACGAGGCGACCGAGGCTCGTCTCCTGACGCTGGTCCGGAGCCGGGCCGAGTCGGGCTGCGCGATCCTCATCGCGAGCCACAGCCCCGCCGTACGCCGTGCCGGCGACCGGGCACTCCTCCTCGAGGACGGGCGGCTCGTGGCATGACGACCTCAGCGGCTCGACCCCTGCCGTCGACGCACGGACCGGAGCTCGACGAGCGCCTCGTGGTCTGTGACCGGGCGAGCCGGACGTTCGGCCACGGCAGCCTGGCCGTGGTGGCGGTGCACGACGCTTCGTGCGCCGTGACCGCTCGCAGCCGGGTCGCCCTCGTCGGCCCGTCGGGTTCCGGCAAGTCCACCCTGCTGCAGCTGATGGCCGGGCTGGACAGCCCCACGTCCGGCTCGATCGTGTGGCCGACCTGGGAGACGGGACCGTTCCAGGACCCGTCGCGCGCCGGCGTGGTGTTCCAGGGTCTGAGCCTGATCCCGTCCCTCACGGCCGCCGAGAACGTGGCCTTCCCGCTGCTGATCCAGGGGCTCAGCCACGACGTGGCCATCGCGCAGGCCAGGGAGTCGCTCGACCTGCTCGGCATCGGCGGCCTCGGTGACAAGGTCCCCGAGGAGCTCAGCGGCGGCCAGGCCCAGCGGGTGGCCGTCGCCCGGGTGGTCAGCAGCCGCCCGAAGCTGATCTTCGCCGACGAGCCGACCGGCCAGCTTGACCGCGTGTCCGGCGACAGGGTGATCGACGTGCTCCTCGATGCGGCCGACCACCTGGGTGCCGGGCTCGTCGTCTCGACGCACGACGCGACCGTGGCCGCCCGCCTCGACGTGACCTGGCGCATGCACGACGGCGAACTGGTGGTGGCGGCATGATCTGGCTCTGGCTGGTCGGCCTGGTCCGCAGGAGTCCCACCCGCCTGCTCGCCGCCGCGGGTGGTATCGCGATCGCGGTTGCGCTCGTCGCCGGCCTCGGCAGCTTCCTCGTGAGCTCCCAGGCCACCATGACCCAACGCGCTGCCGCCCAGGTCGCCGTGGACTGGCAGGTTCAGGTGGCAGCGCATCGCAGCCCCGGCTCGGTCCTGAAGGCCGTGGGCTCCGCACCCGGAACCCGCACCGCGGTCCCCGTTGGTTTCGCGGACTCTCCCGGTCTGCGCGCCACGACGGCAGGCACCACCCAGGACACGGGCGCCGCCAAGGTCCTGGGCCTGCCGCCCGGCTATGCCGACACGTTCCCGCTCGCCATCCGCGTGCTCGCCGGGAACGTGAACGGCGCCGTCGTCGCCCAGCAGACAGCCGCGAACCTGCACGTGACCCCCGGCGACCGGGTGCGGGTCGCACGCGCCGGTCTGCCGCCGTACTGGGTCAAGGTCGTCGGGGTCGTCGAGCTCCCGCAGGCTGACTCGCTGTTCCAGCGCGTCGGCGCGCCGACGCAGTCCCAGCCGGTCGCACCCCCCGACAACGTGATCCTGTTGCCCGCCTCGCGGTTCAACACGGAGTACGCCGGTCTTGCCAGGACCCGTCCGGACCTGGTGACCACCCAGATCCACGTCGTCCGCGACCATGCAGGGCTGCCGTCGGACCCCTCCTCGGCGTTCACCGCTGAAACCGGGGCAGCGAACAACCTGGCGGTGCGGACGAGTGGCGCCGCCGTCGTGGGCAACAACCTCGGTGCCTCTCTGGACGCGGCCCGTGAGGACGCGAGCTATGCCCGGATCCTCTTCCTGTTCCTCGGCGCGCCCGGCGCGCTGCTCGCCGCGGCACTGACGGCGGCGATCACCCAGGCCGGAGCCGGGCGCCGCCGCAAGGAGCAGTCGTTGCTGCGCGCCAGGGGCAGTACCCCTGCCCAGCTCCTGCGGCTGGTCCTCGTGGAGGCTGCTGTCGTGGGGGCCCTGGGAGGCCTGATCGGTCTCGGGGTCGCCGCTGTCATCGGCGCTGCGTCGTCCTGGCCGTGGGACGTGGCCGCCGCTGTCGCTGGCCTCCTGGTCGCCGCGCTGGTGGTCGCAGTACCCGCCGCCCGCGACCTCCGAACTGTCGCCGCGGGGGAGTCCGCACGGGCACTCCAGCACACCCGTCCGGTGTGGATGCGGTTCGGCCTTGATGTCGTGCTGATCGCCCTGGGACTGGCCGTGTTCTGGGCCTCTGGCCGGAACAAGTACAGCCTCGTGCTGGCGCCCGAGGGCGTGCCGACCATCTCGGTGAGCTACTGGGCGTTCCTCGCGCCGGCCCTGGCCTGGCTGGGCTGCGGTCTGCTCTGCTGGCGGATCGCAGACACCCTGCTGTTCCGCGGCCGAAGGGTCGTCGCGTTCGCCTCGCGACCGTTCCTGGGACCGCTCTCGCAGACGGTTGCGTCCATGCTGATGCGTCAGCGGAGGCTGGTGTCGCGGTCCGCCGTGCTCGTGGCGCTGGCCCTCGCGTTCGCGGTCTCCACCGCGACGTTCAATGCCACCTACCGGCAGCAGGCCGAGGTGGACGCCCAGCTCACCAATGGTGCGGACGTCACGGTCACCGAGTCGCCCGGCGCGAATGCGACACCGGCGGACGGTGCGCCGATCGCTGCGGTCTCCGGGGTGCAGGCGGTCGAACCGCTGCAGCACCGGTTCGCCTACGTCGGCAACGATCTCCAGGACCTCTACGGCATCAACCCCGACACGATCTCGCGGGCCACCACGCTGCAGGACGCGTACTTCCAGGGGGCGACCGCCTCCGAGTCCCTGGCGCAGCTGAGGTCGAGGCCGGATGCCATCCTGGTGAGCGCCGAGACCGTGAACGACTTCCAGCTCAACCAGGGCGATCTGATCCGGCTCCGCCTCCAGGACGCCAAGACGCAGACCTACAAGTCCGTGACGTTCCACTACGTCGGCATCGTCAACGAGTTCCCAACCGCGCCCAAGGACAGCTTCCTGGTGGCGAACGCCGACTATGTCGCCCAACAGACCGGCAACGCTGCCGTCGGAACCTTCTTGGTCAGCACCGGGGGCAACAACGTGAGCTCGGTCGCCGACCAGATCAGGAGCGTGGTCGGCACGACGGGCAGCGTCGGGACGATCGACGATGCCCGGGGCCTGGTCGGCTCCAGCCTGACGTCCGTGGACCTGTCGAAGCTCACTCGTCTCGAGCTGGCCTTCGCCCTGCTGATCGCGGCCG
Organism: Nocardioides sp.; assembly: GCA_025965125.1. Lineage (GTDB taxonomy): Bacteria > Actinomycetota > Actinomycetes > Propionibacteriales > Nocardioidaceae > Nocardioides. The sequence continues at coordinate 1,176 of JAOPXM010000195.1, read as the reverse complement.
CTGCCGGCGGTCTCGTGATCGGACTCGGCCTGGCCGAGCGGCGACAGGCAATCGCGATCGCAACCGGACTGGGCGCCACCAGGAAACAGGTGCGTCGTTTCGGTTCGGCAGAGCCCGCGTTCGTGCTGCTGGTCGGCACCCTGGGCGGGTTGTCCACCGGGTGGGGGCTCTCGTACCTCCTGGTGAAGGTGCTCACTGGTGTCTTCGACCCGGCACCGACGGGGCTCACCGCGCCCTGGGGCTATCTGGTCGCGCTGGTCGCCTGCACCGTGGCCGCCGTCGGGCTCGCGGCGATCGTGGTGATCGAACGTGCCCGGCGTCATGCGCGCACCCTGTTGCGCGCGATCTAGTCTGCCCACATGGCAGAGCTGCTGGTCGTCGAGGACGAGGAGAAGATCGGGCAGCTCCTGGTCTCTGCGCTCAGCGCCAACGGCTACTCGGTCGTGTGGCGCCAGGACGGAGCGGGTGCCCTGTCCGCTGCGCGCAGTGGGTCGTTCGACCTGGTGCTGCTCGACCTCGGGCTGCCCGACGTCGACGGCATCGAGGTGTGCCGGATGCTCAAGCGCCAGCAGCCCGGCTGCATCGTCGTGGTGCTAACGGCCCGTCGCGACGAGATGGACGTGATCGAGGGGCTGGAGTCGGGAGCCGACGACTACCTCACGAAGCCGTTCCGGATGACCGAGCTCCTCGCCCGGGTGCGCGCCCACCTACGCCGGGCCTCTGCCGGCGACTTCGTCCAGGAGGTGTTCACCACAGGTGAGCTGACGCTGGACCCGGCAGCCCGGCGCTGCCTGGTGCGCGATCAGGAGGTCGCCCTGCGGCCCAAGGAGTTCGACCTGTTGGCCCGGCTCGCTTCCGAGGCCGGGCGGGCGGTCAGCCGCGAAGCCCTCATGGACGACGTCTGGGACCGGAACTGGTTCGGCTCCACCAAGACCCTGGATGTCCACATCGCGGCCCTGCGACGACGACTTGCGGATGCGGCGGACGGTATGGAGCCGCCGGCGCTGGTCCCCGCCATCACCACGCTGCGTAGCCACGGGTACCGGCTCGAGCTCGAGTCCAGGGCGGTGGGAGAGCTCGACCAGGGCTGAAAATCTGGTGTCCCGGATTGCGGAGTTGGTTAGGTGAGCCTAATCTAAGAGACGCACTCTTTCTTCTGCGCGAACGGAGCATCCC
>JAOPXM010000164.1 GCA_025965125.1 Nocardioides sp. | reverse complement strand
CGCCTCCCCTGCTTGGCGGATCGGCCACAATGGCCGCCGTGGGGAGCACGCACGGCAAGCACGGGGGTTCGAGGCGGGGCGCGAAGCCCCGGGCGTCGTTCAGACCCGGCCTGCTCGGTCTCTCCCTGGGAGTCACCCTGGCCGTCGTGGCATGGGGCTACCTGGTGTACGCCGCCATCGACTTCGGCGCGCAGGCGCGAGGTGGCCAGGACAACGCATGGTGGTTCCTCGGGATGGCCGCCGTGGGCGCCGTGGCCTGCCTGTTCATCGGGCTGATGCTGATCGTCTGGCTGCTCCGGGCGCTCGGGATCACCAGCGGGCCGGTGCCGGGGCAGCCCAAGGCCGTTCCCGACCCCGTCCCCCTCGTCACGCAGGATCCCGAGCACACCGGCGGGCACCGGGCGATCTCGGACCCTCGGGCCGGCAAGGCACCCAAGCCGTCGAACGCGCCCGGCGGGAAGCGCGCCGCGCGTTAGCTCAGCGATCAGCCAGTCGGCGTACGAACTTCAGGCCCGACCAGGTCTCGTCGACGGCCGCGACCTTGACGTCGACGAAGCCGAGCCTCAGGCCCAGGTCGCGAACGATGTTCTCGTCGAGGTCGGAGGCCAGGCCGAGCACCTTCTGGGCGGACTTCTTCGGCCAGCAGACCCACACCATGCCCGCCGTCGAGGTGTGCTCGAACAGCGCCGGAAGTCGCCTGGTCAGCGGGTCGAGGTGGGTGTGGAAGGTGAGGGTGACGTCGGCGCAGGCCGGCAGGCGGCGTACGACGGTCGCGGCGCCCGTGTCGCCGAGGTCGAGGGTCTCGGGGAGACCGTCGAGGAACAGCACGTGGTCGTCCTTGATCCCCAGCTTCCGCACCAACGGGGTTCCTGAGTAACCGGCGGGCATGGCCGTGAGGGTAGTTGCCACCGGTGGTTCTGGAGCTCAACCAGCGAACGCGCTGAGATGCCGCAAGGGCGGGGCCACGTGGCCCCGCCCCTGTCTTCCCCGGCTCGCCAACCGGGGTCGAGGCGGTTGGCGAAGCTTGTGTGTGGCCAGTCTTGCGTGTGGTCAGTCTTGTGTGTGGTCAGTGCAGTGGCACGCGAAGGCGCTGGCCGGCCGCGACCATGCCGGTGTCGAGGGCGTTGAGCTCCTCGATGCGGTCGACCATGGCGACGACGTCGCCGCTGCCGGCGATGTCGGCCGCGATGTCCCACAGGGTGTCACCGGAGCCGACCATCACCACGCGGGTCGGCTCGGGGGTGCCGGGGTGCTCGGTCGCGACCGAGCCGGCGGCCAGGAACAGTCCGACGACGAGCACGGTGACCAGGGCCAGCGCCAGGACCGCGAACCGACCGCGACGGGTCAGCCGCACGGAGGCAGGCGGCGTCGGACGGGCCGTGCGGGTCCGGACGTCGGCCGGGGTCAGGATCATCGTGCTCATGGGGACCTCCTGGGGAAGTGGCGGTCAGCCTCGGGTCTCGTGCTGCTCTGATCTCATGTCTATCGGCGACCACCGACAGTGCTTCCTGGCGGCCGGTCGATCAGACGTTCGATCGAACATGTGTACGAGAGTAGAGCAGGTGTTCGAATGATTTCAAGACCCCGGGCGAACAAATGTTCGAACCCGCCCCTGCCGCCTCGTCAGCGGTTCTTGCGCACGTTGCGTCCGCCCTGGGCGGAGAACAGGCGCAGGGCGCCGGCCGCCTGGGACGGCACCAGCGCGGAGCCGCGCATCATCGCGGCGCGCCAGCCCGGGACGGTCCTGATGACCCGTCGGCTGCCGATCAGCTCGACGGCCTCGCGGGCGATCTCCTCGACGGTGAGGATCCGGCCGCCGGAGAACACCAGCTTCTTGGCCAGACCGTCGGACCTCATGTCATGGAGCATGTCGGTGGCGACGCCGTCGGGGCAGAGCGCGTGGACACGGATGTTGGCCGGTGTCTCCAGGTTGACCGACATGGCCAGCGAGACGGCGGCGGCCTTCGTCGCGGCGTACGTCGACAGGCCGGGCACCGGCCCCAGCCCGGACAGCGACGCGGTGATCACGACGTCGCCCCCGCCGGCGCCGAACGCATCGACCGCCGCGCGGGTGCCCCACAGGATGCCGAGCAGGTTGACCTCGACCAGCGCCCGGATCTGCTCCTCGGTCAGGTCGACGAGCCTGCCGTCGTACCCGACGCCGGCGTTGTTGAACCACGCGGTCAGCACGCCGTGGCGTGCGGCCGCCGCGGCGACTTCGCGGTGCGAGGCCGGATCCCGGACGTCCTGGGCGAGACCCTCGACCGCGCCGATCTCCTTCGCCGTACGGGCTGCGGTCTCCCCGTCGATGTCGGTGACCACGACGCGGTGGCCGCGGGCCACGAGCTGTTCGGCGATCCCGCGCCCGATCCCGCGGGCGGCTCCGGTCACGACACAACTGGTCTGGCTCATGGCGTGAGTCAAGCACCGTGATGAGAAATGCCTAGACCACTATTCGAGGCGACACGCCGTTCGAACAGATGTTTGAATCGGCGGTCGGCAGTCGTTACCGTGAGTTCACCGAGCCCGGCGTCCCCGGGGTGCACGCAAACCGGAAGGCAGCAGCATGGCCACGAACAAGACAGGCGCCCCGCGCAAGGTCGCGGAGCTGCCCGACGGCCCGCCGGACGCCACCGGTCTGACGCCGCGCCAGCTGAAGGTGCTGGCGCACATCAAGGACTGCATCGAGAAGCGCGGCTACCCACCCAGCATGCGCGAGATCGGCGACGCGGTCGGACTCACCAGCTCCTCCAGCGTCGCCCACCAGCTCAAGGTGCTCGAGGAGAAGGGCTTCCTGAAGCGAGACCCCAATCGCCCAAGGGCGCTTGAGGTTTTCCTGCCCGAGGTGATGGCCGCACGGCGCTCGATCTCGGCGGTCGCGGAGACGTCGTACGACGAGACCGGCATCGGCGATGCGGCGCCCCCGGCCTCCTACGTGCCGCTGCTCGGGCGGATCGCCGCGGGTGGCCCGATCCTGGCCGAGGAGAACCTCCAGGAGGTGTTCCCGCTGCCCAAGAGCCTGGTCGGCGAGGGCACCTTGTTCATGCTCGAGGTCGCCGGCGACTCGATGGTCGACGCCGCGATCTGCGACGGCGACTACGTCGTGCTCCGCAAGGAGCAGACTGCGGAGAACGGCGACATCGTGGCCGCGCTGATCGACGGCGAGGCCACGGTCAAGACGTTCCAGCGCAAGGACGGGAAGACCTGGTTGCTGCCACACAACGAGGCCTATGAGCCGATCGACGGCACACATGCGACCATTCTTGGCAAGGTGACGGCGGTGCTCCGCCGGGTTTGATCGCAGGTCGGGGTTACCCCTGACGTGTGACATGGGTGCGACTCAGGGGTTAACACGGATGCACGATCCACAGGTTGTTGGCAGGATTGTCCTGTGAGCCTGCCCATGGTCCTGCCCCGCTACCCCCGCCTCAGGCGGGGGCTGCAGGAGTTGGCGCTCATCCTCACCCTCTACGTCGCCTACACCTCGTCGCGCATGTTCGCCAGCAACGCGATGACACCGGCACTCCATCGGGCCAACGAGCTGCTCCATCTCGAGGAGCTCATGGGGCTGCACTGGGAGCGGCCGATCAACAAGGTCTTCGAGCAGTTCGAGCTGCTCGGGCTGTTCGGCAGCTACTGGTACGCCACCGCCCACTACGTCGTCACCGCGGTCGTGCTGATCTGGCTCTACCGCCTCGGTTCCGGCCGCTACGTGCCCGCGCGCCGAGCGCTGGTCATCGCCACCCTGCTCGCCCTGGCGATCTACCTGCTCGCGCCGACCGCGCCGCCGCGCTTCCTCGAGGGGTACGTCGACATCCTCAACCTGCACGCGGCCGACGGCTGGTGGGGTGCCGACGCCTCCGCACCGCGCGGCGTCGGCCAGCTGACCAACGAGCTCGCGGCCTTCCCCTCGCTGCACGCCGGCTGGGCGCTCTGGGTGGCGATCGTCGTCCAGCGAAACGCCGTCCGTCCCTGGGTCCGGGTGCTGGGCTGGGCGCACTGCCTGGTCACCGCGGTCGTGATCGTGGGCACCGGCAACCACTGGATCGTCGACGCGATCGTCGGCTGGATGGTCATCGGCGCCGGCTTCCTGCTCGCCGACCGCGTCTGGCACTGGGAACAGGCCCGCAAGATGCCCCAGAAGGGCCATGTCCCGGAGGGCTGCTCTCAGGTTGGCTGAGAGGCACTGTCCCCTTCAGACGGAGCCTCCATGCTTTCCCTCCTGCGCGGCCTGCTCGGCCGCCGCGTACTGCTCGTCCTGCTGGCCACCGGCGTGGTCGCGGCCATGCTCACCTCACCCGTCGCCCAGGCACGCCCGTCCGCACCGACCGACGCGAAAGCGCAGCCGTCGGGCCGGCAGGTCCAGGCCGGACGGGCGCTGGACCGCGTCCAGAAGGTCTTCGCGGGACAGGCACCCCGCCGCGACGCCACCCTCGCACTCCGCGACCTGAACCTGCTTCGCTCCTCGCTGCCCACCGCTGAGCGGGCCAGGGCCGCCACCTACTTCGCGCGGCCCAGCGTCCCGAACGCCCAGGTGAGATGTTGGAGCACCTTCTGCATCCACTGGTCGCCGACAATGGTCACGACCGACGACGTCAGCCCCGCCAACGGCCTCTCGGACTACATCGACCTCGTGGCCAAGACACTGAGCGATGTCCAGGGCCGCTACACCAGTGCCGGCTACCGGGCCGTCAAGAAGGACGGCACCCGCGGCGGCAACGGCAAGCCCGACATCTACATCCAGAACCTCGGCAGCCAGGGCCTGTACGGCTACTGCAACACCGACGACCTGATCCCGAGGACCGGCCCCTACGACACCTCGGCGTACTGCGCGCTCGACAACGACTACTCGCCGTCCGAGTTCCCGACGAACACGCCGTCGGAGAACCTCCAGGTGACCGTCGCGCACGAGTACTTCCACGCCACCCAGTTCGCCTACGACTACCTCGAGGACAGCTGGTTCCTCGAGGCGACGGCCACCTGGGCCGAGGACGAGCTGTACGACGACGTCGACGACAACCTGCAGTACCTCCCGTCGGGTCCGCTGGGTGCCCCCAAGCTGTCGCTGGACCTGTTCGGTGGCTCGCACCACTACGGCGACTGGATCTTCTTCCGCTACCTGACCGAGCGCTTCCCGGCTCTTCGCGGTGGCCTGCCTTCCCTGATCCTGGACATGTTCATCAAGGCCGATGCCTCCAAGGGCGGAGCCGACCAGTACTCCGCCCAGGCGATCAGCGCCGTGCTGAAGGAGCGCGGCACGTCGTTCGCCAAGATGTTCACGAAGTTCGCCGACGCCAACCTCGACCCGGGCGCCAACTACGAGGAAGGCGCCGCGAACGACTACCCGGTGGCGCCGTACCGGACGTTCGGGCACAGCCAGGGCTGGTACACCACGAAGCTGGACCACATGTCCTCCGCCTCGATGTACTTCGAGCCGTCCGACGCCACCACCCAGGAGCTCAAGCTCACCGTCGACCTGGCGTCGAAGAGCACCAGCCCGGCGGCGATCGTCTCGGTGCACCTCGTCGGGGGCGGGGTGCAGACGTCGCAGATCCCGCTGAACCAGAACGGCAACGGCTCCAAGGTGTTTCCGTTCGCCCAGAGCACGGTCTCGTGGGTCGACTTCACCCTGGTGAACGCCAGCGCCCGGTTCGACCCGTGCTGGGACAACTCGCCGTACTCCTGCTCCGGCAAGCCGGTCGACGAGAACCTCGTCGCGAAGATCAAGGGTGCCGTCAGGTAGGCCATGGGGCCGGTCGCCCTGCGCGCCGCCCCTCGAGGGTGGCGCGCAGGGCTGAGCGGCATCAGCTCGCGCTGGTGCTGACCCAGCGGGCGTTCACGACGACGTTCGCCTGGTAGCCACCGCGGCTGGCGTCGTACTCGCCACCGCACGTCACCAGGTTGAGGAAGCGGCCGCCACGGGCGGCGTACACCTTCTCGGCCGGGAAGCGCGCGTTTGGGTACAGCCTCACCGACCGCACCCGGAACCGCACCGACGAACCGTCGGCGAGCCGGACGTTCACCAGGTTGCCCCGGTGCAACGTGGCGAGCCGGTAGAAGACAGCGGGGCCGCGCACCGAGTCGACGTGGCCGAGGATGACCGCGGAGCCCTGGGCCCCGGGTCGCGTCCCGAGCCGGTACCACCCCGCGTTGCCGGGATGTTGCGGCACCTCGACCGTGCCGTCGCCGTTCATGGCGAGTCCTTCGAGGGTGCTCCGGACGGCGATCGCGGGGATCGTGAGGGCGACAGGACGGGCAGGGGCGGGAGCCGCGGCGGGCTCGTGTCGGCCCGTGCCGGCCGAGGTGCTCGCGGGCGAGCGAGGCTCGGTCTCCGGGGCGGCACCGTTGCTCGGCCCGGGTGATGACCACGCGCTCCACATGATGAGGCACGCGACCCCGGCGAGCAGCAGCACCATGGCCACCGCCCACCACGTCGGGATCCGGGCGCTGCCTCTCACGGTCGCCGCTGCCGGCGCGACAGGGACGCACCCGACCCGAGGGCCGCCGCTCCGCCGGAACCCAGGAGGAAGACGATCCCCAGGACCAGCCAGGGCGTGCCGGCACCCGACTCGGGGTCACGGCCGGTGCCGGGGTGCCCGGTGGGGATGGGCGGCTTGCCGGTCCCGGGAGTGCTGGTCGACGTCGAGCCGGTGGGTGTCTCGGTGGAGCTCGTGGGGGAGGTCGTGGGGGTCTGGGTGGAGCCGGACGTGGTGGTGGGGGCCGCGGCGGTGGCAGTGACCGTCACGGTCGCCGCGGGCGCCGGCGTCGCGGTGACCGTCGTGGTCGCGTTCGCGCCAGGAGTTGCCGTCACCGTCACCGTCGGGCCGGGCACCGCAGCACCCGTCGCGGTGACCGTCTGGGTCGGACCCGGCACCGCAGCATCGGTCACCGTGACCGTCTGGGTCGGACCCGGCACCGCAGCATCCGTGACCGTGACCGTCTGGGTCGGACCCGGCACCGCAGCATCGGTCACCGTGACCGTCTGCGTCGGACCCGGCACCGTCGTGGTCTCTGTGACCGCCGGACCGGGGACCGTTGCGGTCGCCGTCACCGTCTCGGTCGCCGTCTGGGTCACCGTGACCGGCGGTGGGCTGCCTGCGCAGTCCGAGGCCAGGATCGAGTTGCGGTCCAGGGTGACCGCCCCGTTCCGGGCCAGGAGGCGACCCCGGACGCTCGCGCCCGTCTGGGCGCTGATGCTGGTCAGGGCCATGACAGTGCCGGCGAACTGGGTGCCGGTGTTGAGGGTGGCCGAGCTGCCGACCTGCCAGTAGACGTTGCAGGGCAGGGCGCCCCCGACGAGCACGACCCGGCTGTCGACGGCGGTGACCAGCGTCGACACGGCCTGGAAGATGAAGACGGCGTTCGGGTTGCCCTGGGCGTTCAGGGTGACCGTGCCGGTCAGGAACATGCTGCTGGTGGCGTTGTACACGCCCGGGACCAGGGTCTTGCCGCCGAGGTCCAGGCCGGTCATGTCGGTGTCCGGAATGCGTGACTCCGCGTCGAGGTACGCCGCGGTGAGGGCATTTTGTGCCTGCTGGGCCACGGGATCGGCGGAGTGCTCTGCGCCGTTCACGACCAGCCCGGGCGGGAACCCCGTCACGGCGCTGCCGGGGCTGACTCCGAGGTCGCCACTGACCGTGCTGGGTCCGGTGTTGGTCACCGTGGTCCCGGCCAGGACGGCGAACGAGGTCGCGGCCCCGAGTCCGACGGGGTTGGGGGCGGCCGATGCGGGCGTGGTGCTCGTCGCCACGATCAGGGCCAGGGCGGCCAGCCCGCTCAGGGGGACAGTCGCCGCCATCGCGATGAACGTGTGACGTCTGGAAGTCATGCTGGACTCCGGCCAATGGCCGGGACAGGACTGCCGCGAAACAAGAGAGCCAGGGTGCCGGATGAGTCGGACCGTACGCGTCCCGGTTGGCGCCCGTGGACTAACTCCCGACGTCCAACCGATCGGTCAGACCAGAGTGCCGGATGAGTGCGCCGACCCGGTAATGCGGTGGTTCAGACGGGCAGGCGGTGAGCACCGAAGCCAGGGCCAGGGCCGCCACGGCCGCATTGCGCCAGGCGGTCAGTCCTGGGCCGTGGCAGCGAGTCGCTCGAGCGCCTTGCGGACCAGGGCCGGATCGCTGGTGGTCCACATCGGCGGCAGGCTGGCCTTGAGGAAGCTGCCGTAGCGGGCGGTCGCCAGGCGGGGGTCGAGCACGGCCACGACACCGCGGTCGGTCATCGTGCGGATCAGCCGGCCCGAGCCCTGTGCGAGCAGGAGCGCGGCGTGGGTGGCGGCGACCTGCATGAAGCCGTTGCCGCCGGCCTTGTCGGCGGCCTTCTGGCGCGCGCTCATCAGCGGGTCGTCGGGCCGCGGGAACGGGATCCGGTCGATCAGCACCAGCTGGCAGGTCTCGCCAGGAACGTCGAGCCCCTGCCACAGGCTGAGCGTGCCGAACAGGCAGGTGTGCGGGTCGCTGACGAACTGACGGGCCAGCTCCGGCAGCTGCGCGTCGCCCTGGCACAGCGTGGTCAGGTGCGGCAGCCGGATCCGGACCT
>JAOPXM010000197.1 GCA_025965125.1 Nocardioides sp. | reverse complement strand
CGTTCGTCGTCGTCCCGCTGCCGCTCTTCGTGATCTACGCGTTCGTCGCGGCGAGGTCGAACTCCTCGGCGTGGACCGTCGTCGCCAGTTCAGGGTTCGTGATGCTGATCACGGTGGCGGCCGGCCTGTCGGTGGTCAGATACCGCCTCTACGACGTCGAACGGCTGCTGGCAGCGACGGTCACCTACGTCCTGCTCACCACCCTGCTGATCCTCGTGTACGGCTTCATCGTCTGGATGGGGGCACGCGGCCTCCAGACCTGGGAGGTCTCACCGGCGGTGTCGGCGACGATCGGCGCGATCGTCGCGGCCGCCCTCGCCGCGCCGCTGCGACGCGGCCTCCAGGACCAGATCGACCGCAGGTTCAACCGGCGCCGGTACGACGCGCGACGGGTCATCCTGGACGGCCTGGCGGACGAGGAAGCGGGGGTGGACCTGGAGGAGCTGTTCCGCCGGGCGTTCGGCGACGAGCACCTGACGATCGCCTATCCGGGATCGGCGTCGGGCACCTGGGTCACGTTCAGCGGCCGGCCGCCCGCGGACAACCCCGCGACCGTCGACGTGCAACGGCGGGGGCGGGTGATCGCCCGGATCGGCTTCGATCCCGTGCGCACGGACCCCGGGACGATCTCGGCGGGCGCCTCGCTCGCCTCCGCCGAGCTCGACAACGGTCGGCTGCTGGCCGACCAGGCCAGGCAGCTCGCCGAGATCGGCGCGTCCCGCCGCCGGCTGGCCACCGCCCAGCAACGTGAGCGGCGCCGGATCGAGCGCGACCTCCACGACGGAGCCCAGCAGTCACTGCTGGCTCTCGCCTTCGAGCTGCAGTCGGCCCAGCTGGGCGGTGACGACGTGCGGATGCGACAGGCGCTGTCCGACGGCGCCGAGGCCGCGAGGGCGGCGGTCCGTGAGCTGCGGGCCCTCGCCAACGGTCTGCACCCCGCTGCCCTGATCGACGGCGGGCTCGCGGCAGCCCTCGACGACCTGGCGCGACACTCGACGGTGCCGCTGGTCGTCGAGGCCGATGTCCCACGCCTGGATGCCGCTCTCGAGTTCACCGCCTGGCTGGTGATCGGCGAGGCCGTCGTGAACGCCCAGAAGCACGCGAACGCCTCGAGGATCCGGGTCGCTGCAGTGCTGGACGACGGGACCCTGCGCCTCCGGGTCGCCGACGACGGGAAGGGTGGTGCCAACGCGGAGGGACCCGGGCTGCGTGGCCTGCGAGATCGCGTGGAGACCGCCCGCGGTGTCCTCGAGATCCGGTCGGACCCGGGCGACGGCACGACGTTGGAGGCGGTGTTCCCGTGCGCGTCGTGATCGCCGACGACTCGGCGCTGCTGCGCGACGGGCTCGCGGGACTGCTCACCGCGGCCGGCATCGACGTCGTCGCCCGGGCGGCGGACGCCGAGCAGCTCATCGCCGCCGTGGACGAGCAGCTGCCGGACGTCGCCATCGTCGACATCCGGATGCCCCCGACGTACACCCACGAAGGGGCCAAGGCGGCCGTCGAGCTGCGGGCGCGGCACGAGGACCTGGGCATCCTGCTTCTCTCGCAGTCCCTGGAGAGCAGATACGTCGCCGACCTGGCACGTGCTCATCCCCACCGGTTCGGCTACCTGCTCAAGGACCGGGTCGTCGACGTCGACGTGCTCGTCCAGGCCCTGCACACCGTGGACTCGGGCGGCACCGTGCTCGACCCCGAGGTGGTGGCGCACCTGCTCGGTCGGACCGGACTGGCCGACCAGCTGGCCCGGCTGTCCGACCGCGAGCGCGAGGTGCTCGAGCTGATGGCCCAGGGGATGTCCAACAAGGCAGTGGCCGCAGCCCTGGTCATCGACCTGAAGACCGTCGAGAGCCACATCGCCCGGATCATGACCAAGCTCGACCTGCTGCCGACCCCGGATGAGCACCGACGGGTGCTGGCGGTGCTGGCCTGGCTCAGGAGCTAGTCAGTCCTTGTGCGTCTTGCCCGGCAGGTCGAGCATCCGCTGCAGCGCGATCTGGGCGAAGTGCTCGGTGTCCGGGTCGACCTGGATCTGGTTGACCACGGTGCCGTTGACCAGGGACTCCATCGCCCACACGAGGAGCGGGAGGTCGATCCGGTTCATCGTCGAGCAGTAGCAGACGGTCTTGTCCAGGAACGTGATGTGCTTGTCCGGGTGGGCGTCGGCGAGTCGCTTCACGAGGTTGAGCTCGGTGCCGATGGCCCAGCTGGATCCCGCAGGGGCGGCTTCAATCGTCTGGATGATGAACTCCGTCGAACCCACCAGGTCGGCCTTGAGCACTACCTCGTGCGCGCACTCGGGGTGCACCAGGATCTGCACGTCCGGGATCGTGGCGCGCAGGTCGTCGACGACCGCGGCCGTGAACCGGCCGTGGACCGAGCAGTGGCCCTTCCAGAGGATCATCTTGGCGTCCCGCAGCTGCTCGGCGGTCAGCCCGCCGTTCGGACGGTGGGGGTTCCACACGACGCAGTCGTCGAGGGTCAGGCCCATCTTGAGCACGGCGGTGTTGCGGCCGAGGTGCTGGTCGGGCAGGAACAGGACCTTCGCTCCACCCTCGACGTGCGCCTTCTGCTCGAAAGCCCACTCCAGCGCGACCTCGGCGTTCGACGAGGTGCAGACGACACCGCCGTTGCGGCCGCAGAAGGCCTTGATGTCGGCACTGGAGTTCATGTACGTCACGGGCACGACCGATTCGACGATCCCGGCGTCGGCCAGGGCGTCCCACGCGTCCTCGACCTGCGCAAGCCGGGCCATGTCGGCCATCGAGCAGCCGGCGGCCAGGTCGGGCAGGATCACCTTCTGCTCGGGGCCGGTGAGGATGTCGGCCGACTCGGCCATGAAGTGGACGCCGCAGAACACGATGTACTCGGCGGCCGGACGTGCCGCTGCGTCGCGCGCCAGCTTGAACGAGTCGCCGGTGACGTCGGCGAACTGGATGACCACGTCACGCTGGTAGTGGTGGCCCAGCACGAACACCCGGTCGCCGAGCGCCGCCTTGGCGGCCCTGGCGCGGGCCACGAGGTCGGGGTCGGAGACCGCGGGCAGGTCGCCGGGGCACTCCACGCCGCGCTCGGACACCCGGTCGGTGCCGCGTCCCAGGGGGAGCAGCGGAAGGTCGACGGTCGTCATGCCCCCATCGTAGGTCGCTACAAGAGGGCGCCGTTGTGCAGGTACGGCGTCGGCGGACGCAGGTTCCGCAACGCGAGGTAGCCCTCCTGGTGGAGCTCGAGCCGGGCGGCGATGCCGACGTCGATGGCCCACTCGTTCGCGGCCGTGATGTGGGAGATGGTGGTCTCGTCACCGGCGTCGGCCACTGCCGCCCAGAGCAGGCGGGTCGCCGTACGACGGTTGGTCGCTGCCAGGAGCTGGACCCGTCCGGCGTCGTCGAGGTAGGCGTAGCCGGATCCGGTGGTCGTGTCCGACACGACCAGCCTCCAGAAGCCCAGCATCACCGGGTGGTCGGGTCCGTGCGCGGCCCCGCGCGCCCGGCGGTCGATCGAGTCCATGAGCTCGATGTCGCCCGCCGAGCCCTCCCGCACCTTGTCGATCATCGGGATGGCGGACCGGTCGATGGTGCCGGTCAGGAACATCTGCGGGTGCAACGAGAAGCCGGCCAGCCGGTAGCGGCGGACCGCCCTCGGGTCCGAGGACGAGGAGAGCATCCCCCGCAACGATCCCCGGCCGTGGTGCAGCGCGGCCGTGAGCAGGCCGGTGCCGATGCCGGCGCCCTGCAGGCGCGGCCGGACGGCGTACGTCGCCAGGCACCACATCAGCTCGCGGTTGAACGACGTGATCATGCCGACCATGCCGGTGTCGTCCTCGGCCACCCAGCAACCGCCCGGGTCGGTCTCGAGGAAGTGCAGCGTCCGGATGTTCCAGTTCGCGCTGCGGCTCGCCGGCCGCAGCTCGGGCGCCGGCCGGGCCGGCGGGGTCATCCGGGTGTCGAGCTCGTAGAACCCCTCGGCGCTGAGCCGCTCGGCAGCCGGCACGTCGTCGGGCCGCATCGGACGGAAGATCACGTCGCTCACGGGGCGACGGTAGACGAACCGGAGCGTCCCGCGAGGATGGGTGCATGCGCATCCTGGTCGCCCCGGACAAGTTCGCGGGCACGCTCACCGCGGTCGAGGCGGCCGACGCGATCGCCGCCGGCTGGCTTCGGCACGCTCCGGAGGACGAGCTCGACCTGGCGCCGATGTCGGACGGGGGACCCGGATTCGTCGACGTCCTGCACGCCGCACTCGGAGGGTCGCTCCTGGCCGCAACGGTGCGCGGCCCGTTCGCGGAGACGGTGCCCGCAACGGTGCTGCTCGTCGGACCGGTGGCGTACGTCGAGAGCGCCCAGGCGTGCGGGCTGCACCTGACCGGAGGCGAGCGGGCCGAGTCGGCGAGCACGTACGGCGTCGGGGAGCTCGTCGTCGCGGCCGTGGCCGCAGGAGCCTCGCGGGTCGTCGTCGGCCTCGGCGGGAGCGGGACCAACGACGGGGGAGCGGGGCTGCTGGGGGCGCTCGGTGCCACCGCGGACCGGCCCCTCGACCAAGGCGTCGCGGGACTTTCCGGTGTGTCCGGTGTCGATCTCTCCGCGGCCCGCACGCTCCTGGCCGATGTCGAGCTGGTGGCCGCCAGCGACGTGGACAGCCCGCTCACCGGGTTGTTCGGTGCCACGAAGACGTTCGGCCCGCAGAAGGGCATCGCCGAGGAGCGCCTCCCGGTGCTGGACGGGATTCTCGAGGAGCTCGCTGCGGCGACGGGGCGACGCACCTCCCTGGAGAAGGGGGCGGGTGCCGCGGGCGGCCTGGGCTTCGCACTTCTCTGCCTCGGCGCCTCGCGCCAGCCGGGCATCGAGGTCGTGACCGGGGCGACCCGGCTGGCCGAGCGGGCGCGAGCGACCGACCTCGTGGTCACCGGTGAGGGCTCCTTCGACTTCTCCAGCCGCTCCGGCAAGGTGCCGTACGGCGTGGCGGCCCTGGCCGAGGCAGCCCTGCGGCCGTGTGTGGCCCTGGCCGGACAGGTGCTGGTCGGGTCACGTGAGATGCGCGCACTCGGCGTGGAGTCGGCGTACTCCCTCGTCGACCTCGTGGGAGCGGAGCGCGCCTTCGCCGACCCGGCGGGGGCGCTGGCCGAGCTGGCGGAGCGGGTGGCCCGCACCTGGTCGCGGGGATGAGAGCCTCTCGCGGGCAGTTGCCTGCCCGACCCGGGGAATAACCCGTGGTGTGCGACCATTGAGACGAGTACCAGCCACCCCCGCACCTATCTGGGAGCACAGACATGACCGAGCAGGTGGAGACCACCACTGAACGCCGCACTGACCAGATCAACCTGAGCGATGTGGCCGCGTCCAAGGTGAAGAGCCTTCTCGAGCAGGAGGGTCGCGACGACCTGTCGTTGCGCATCTCGGTGCAGCCCGGAGGTTGTTCCGGCCTCCGCTACCAGCTCTTCTTCGACGAGCGGAGCCTCGACGGCGACGTCGTGACCGACTTCGACGGCGTGTCCGTCGTCGTCGACCGGATGAGCGAGCCCTACCTCAACGGCGCAATGATCGACTTCGTCGACAGCATCGAGAAGCAGGGCTTCACGATCGACAACCCCAACGCCACGGGTTCGTGCGCGTGCGGTGACTCGTTCCACTGATCCGAACCAGCCTGACTTGAGACGACAGCCCCCGCCGGGTTCCGGCGGGGGCTGTCGTGCGTCTTGGGTCGAACCAGTCAGTCGAGGTGCAGCTGCAGCGCGTCGGCCAACCGGGCCGCGGCTTCGGAGATGCGGATCTCGCGCTTCGGCGCATCGTTGGCGAACTCGTCGAAGTGGATGCTGGGCGCCGGCTGCACGGCCAGGCGGGCGGCTCTCTCGAGCGGCGTCTCGAGGCCGAGCGTGCCGCCCACGACGCGACAGTCGGCGAGCATCTCCTCGGGCGTCGCGAGGTCGTCGTAGGCGAGCCGGGGCGCGGGTTCGGTCATCCTTCGACGCTAGGGCCTACTCGGAGGAAAACCCACGAGTACCCACCGGTAGTCTTCCGTGTCATGTCGCTGCTGATCGCCGGCTCCATCGCCACCGACCACCTGATGACCTTCGGTGGCAAGTTCGCGGACTCCCTCGTGGTCGAGCAGCTGGACAAGCTCTCGGTCTCGTTCCTCGTCGAGGACCTGGAGATCCGGCGCGGCGGGGTCGCCCCCAACATGTGCTTCGGTCTGGGCCGGCTGGGGCTCAAGCCCGTGCTCGTGGGTGCTGCCGGCGAGGACTTCGCCGACTACCGGTCCTGGCTGGAGCGGCACGGGGTTGACTGCTCACACGTGCGCATCTCCGACTCCCGCCACACAGCGCGGTTCGTGTGCACCACGGACTCGACGATGGCGCAGTTCGCCTCCTTCTACCCCGGCGCGATGGCCGAGGCCCGGCTGATCGAGCTCGAGCCGATCGTCGCCGAGGTCGGTGAGCCCGAGTACGTCCTCATCGGCGCGGACGATCCCGACGGGATGCTGCGGCACACCGAGGAGTGCCGCCAGCGTGGCTACCCCTTCATCGCGGACCCGAGCCAGCAGCTTGCGTTCGGCGAGGGAGACCTGATCCGCCAGCTCATCGACGGCGCGACGATCCTGTTCTCCAACGAGTACGAGTCGCACATGATCGAGAAGAAGACCGGCTGGTCGGCCGAGGAGATCCTGTCCCGCGTCGGCACCCAGGTGACGACGCTCGGCGCCGAGGGGGTCCAGATCCTCCGGGCCAGCCAGCCGACGATCACGCTGCCCGCGGCGAAGAACGTGACCGCGCTCGAGCCCACGGGTGTCGGCGACGCGTTCCGGGCCGGGTTCCTGGCCGCGATCGCCTGGGGTGTGGGTCTGGAGCGTGCCGCGCAGGTCGGGTGCGTGCTGGCGGCGTACGTCGTCGAGACGGTCGGCACCCAGGAGTACACGTTCACCGCCGAGCAGTTCCTGGCTCGCGTCGACGAGTCCTACGGTCCCGAGGCCGCCTCGAACGTCGCCCCGCACCTCACCGCGATCAGCTGACCCGCCGTACGACGTAGCGCGGCGCACCGTCCGGGGCGGTGTCCTCGCCGACGTACTCCTGGCCGCGCATGCGGCACCAGGCCGGCACGTCGGTCCTGGCCGCCACGTCGTGGGCGACGACCCCGATCAGCTGTCCGATCTCGACGTCGGCGACGTGTCGAGCCAGCTCGATGATCGGACGCGGGCAGAGGAGGTCACGGCAGTCCAGCTCCAGGTCCGGGGTGATCTTCGGGGTGTTCACATTCCGACCTCGGCCCGGAGGTCGCGCACCACTTCGGGCAACACGCTGAGGAACGCAGCGACCTCCGCCGAGGTGGTGTCCCGGCTCAGCGACACCCGCACGTTCCCGTGGGTGAGGGCGCCCATGGCCTCCAGCACGTGGCTGGGGGTCAGGGTCGAGGCCGTGCACGCCGAGCCGCTGGCGACGCCGAAGCCGTGCCGGTCGAGGGCGTGGACCAGCGCCTCGCCGTCGACGTACAGGCAGGAGAACGTCACCAGGTGGGGGAGCCGGTCGGTGGAGTCGCCCACGACCTCGGTGTCCGAGATCGCGGCGGCTGCCGCACGGACGGAGTCGATGAGGGCCGACTGGCGGGTGTTGACCTCGTCGCGCTCGGCGGTCACGGCCCTGAGCGCGGCTGCAGCGGCCAGGGCGGCGGGCACGTTCTCGAAACCGGTGCTCCGCTCGTCGATCCGGTCGTCGCCCGGGAACGGGTTGCGCCAGCGGGCACCCTTGCGGACCAGCAGGACGCCGACGCCGGCGGGGCCGCCCCACTTGTGCGCCGACGCGGCGGCGACTGCCCAGCCGCCGGGCAGCGGCAGCCGTCCGGCAGAGGCGCAGGCGTCCACGAACAGCGGGACCTCGCCCAGGGCTTCGGCGATCTCGTCGACGAGCTGGATCGTGCCCACCTCGTGGTTGGCCGACTGGACGGCGGCGGCCGCCACACCGGGGTGCGCGGCCGCCCTCGCCAGGTCTTCGACAGCGACCCGACCGAGCCGGTCCACCGGCACCGCCACCGCCTCGACCCGCTCGGCCCAGTCGGCGGCGTGGAGCACCGCCGAGTGCTCGACCGCCGAGTGGACCAGCGTCGAGCCGACGCGGGCCCGGCCGGCGAGCAGTCCCAGCAGGCCACGATGGACGGCGTCGGTGCCGGAGGGCGTGAAGGTGACCTCGTCGGGGCGGACCCCCAGACAGTCCGCGACGACCTCGCGCGCGTTGTCGAGCAGCAGTCGCGAGTTGCGGGCCGGCCGGTGCAGTCGCCTGGGATCGGCGTACCCCTGGTCGAGCGCGACGAGGAACGTCTCTCGCGCAGCGGGGTGGAGGGGCTCGGAGGACGCCGTGTCGAGGTAGGCCGGAACGGGTACCTCAGACTGCCCGGAGGCATTTGTCACACGCCGAACCTACCGGGTGCCCCACCCGCCGAGTTGGGCGCCGATTCCGATAGTGTTCGACCTATTCGTGATCGTTGAGAGGAAGGCTCGTTCGTGGGTCTGCAACTCCCCAGGCGCGCAGCCGGGAACACCCGGCCCGGGCGCCGGATCTTCCTGCTGGCCATGCTCGGTGTCACCGCCGTCCTGATGACCGGCTGCTCCTCCGCCGACCGGGGCGAGTGGAAGCGACTCGCGATGCCGGAGCCCGTCACGGAGCAGGGCCAGCACACCCT
>JAOPXM010000126.1 GCA_025965125.1 Nocardioides sp. | reverse complement strand
CCTCCGCTTCTTCACGGTCTACCTTCCTCGGCGTCGCAACCGCTCGCGCCAGTTCGGTCGGCCTGCCGCGATGTTTTGGGCAGACGCTTGGGCCGGCGGTCTCCGGCGGTCCGGTGCGCGTGGGCAGGCGCGACCGGCCGCCGGTGGTGGAGGCCATCCGGGGCCGCGGCGGCGGACGACGGGTGCGGTGGGAGCCGCCGCCGGCGCGGGTGAGCGCGCGCAGTGGGGTGAGGGTGTCGTTGCTGATGCGGCCGGCCCAGACGAGGTCCCACAGCGCCGTCGACAACGCCTGGTCGGTGGTCGCTGCGACTGCGCCGGCGAGCTGACGGAAGAACCAGGCGCCGCCCGGTGCGAGCGCGTCGAGGACCGATTGGTGGAGCTCGGAGTGCTCGAAGGGCTGCGGCTCAGGAAGGGTGAGCGGCGCCTGATCGGCGAGATGGAGGGAGACCCAGCCGTCGGATCCGGGCAACGCGGCGTGGCCGGCCCAGATCACCTCGCCGGAGGCGGTCAGCTCGTCGAGGTAGGAGGGCTCGTAGTCGCGGACTCTCGATCCCAGCACGAGAGGCTCCAGCGCCGAGGCCGGCACCGCGCAGCCGGCGAGCTGGTCGATCGCGGTCAGCACGCCCTCCACGCCGCGGAGACCGCCTCGGCGTCCTTCCGTGGAGCCCGTGACGTGTTGCCAGGCCGGGAGGAAGCGGGCGAGTGCTTCGGGGTCGACCGGCTCGACCTCCTGGCGCAACCGGGCCAGGGATCGCCGGCGCAGCTTGCGCAACACCTCGGCGTCACACCACTCCGAGCCGGAGCCGGAGGGCCGGAACTCGCCGTCGAGGACACGGCCCAGGGCGGCCAGGCGCTGCAGCGTGTGGCGCGCGACAGCGGCGCCCAGGCCGAGCCGGTCCGCGACCTGGTCGGTGGTGAAGGGGCCGTGGGTGCGGGCGTAGCGGGAGACGAGGTCGGCGAGCGGGTCCTCGACGGGGTCGGTGAACGCGTCGGGGGTGCCCGCAGGCACGGGTACGCCGAGTCCGTCGCGGAGGCGGCCGATGTCCTCGATCGCGGTCCAGCGCGCCTCCCCGGCCATGCGGACCTCGACGATGCGACGAGACGCGGCCAGTGCCGCCAGCCATTCTCCGACGGGAGCACCCTCCAGACACCTGAGGGCGACCTCTTCGGTGGTCAGCGGACCGAGCATGCGGAGCAGGTCGGCGGCGCCCTCGGCGTCGCGGGCGCGCCGGTCGGGAGCGAGGCGTTGGAGCTCGGCCTCGACCTCGGCCAGGACCTCCGGGTCGAGCAGCTCACGCAGCTCGGCGCGACCGAGCAGCTCGGCGAGCAGGCCCTGGTCGAGCGACAGCGCCGCCGCTCGGCGCTCGGCGATGGGGGAGTCGCCCTCGTAGACGAACTGGGCGACGTAGCCGAACAAGAGGCTGCGGGCGTACGGGGAGGGGGAGTGGGTCGCGACGTCGACGACCTGGACCTCGCGTCGGTCGACGCTCCTCATCAGGGCAACCAAGGACGGCAGGTCGTAGACGTCCTGCAGGCACTCGCGGACGGCCTCGAGGACGATCGGGAAGGACGGGTACCTGGACGCCACCTCGAGCAGGGCGGCCGACCGCTGGCGTTGCTGCCAGAGCGGCGAGCGCCGGCCAGGGTCCCGGCGGGGCAGCAGCAACGCCCGGGCGGCGCACTCGCGGAACCGGGAGGCGAAGAGCGCGGAACCGCCTACCTCCTGGGTGACGAGGTCGTCGATCTCGTCGGCCTCGAACACGATGATGTCGCCACCGGGAGGCTCGGCGTCGGTGTCGGGGATCCGGATCACGATGCCGTCGTCGGAGGCGACCGCCTGGCCGTCGACGCCGTACCGTTCGCGCAGGCGGGCGTTGATCGCGAGCGCCCACGGCGCGTGGACCGGAGTGCCGAACGGGGAGTGCACCACCAGGCGCCAGTCGCCGAGCTCGTCGCGGAACCGCTCGACCAGCAAGGTGCGGTCGGTGGGCAGGACGTTGGTCGCCTCGAGCTGCTCGGTGAGATAGGTGACCAGGTTGTCGGCGGCGTACGCATCCAGGCCGTTGGCCTCGGCGCGAGCCCTGGCCTTGTCGGGCGGCATGGCCCCGAGCTCGCGGGTGAACGCGCCGATGGCTGCGCCGAGCTCGGCCGGGCGGCCGAGGGTGTCGCCCTTCCAGAAGGGCAGCCGGCCGGGGATGCCGGGCGCGGGCGTGACCAGCACACGGTCGTGGGTGATGTCCTCGATCCGCCAGCTGGTGGCCCCGAGAGCGAAGATGTCGCCGACCCGGGACTCGTAGACCATCTCCTCGTCGAGCTCCCCGACCCGTCGGCCGGGCCCCTCGCCGCCCATCAGGAACACTCCGAACAGGCCGCGGTCCGGGATGGTGCCGCCGCTGGTGACGGCGAGCCGTTGCGCACCCGGACGGCCGGTGAGGCTGCCGGTCACGCGGTCCCACACGATGCGCGGTCGCAGCTCGGCGAACTCGTCGGAGGGGTAGCGACCGCTGAGCAGGTCGAGGGTGGCGTCGTACGCCGAGCGTGGCAGCGCGCTGAACGGTGCGCTCCGGCGGACCAGATCGTAGAGGTCGTCGACCTGCCAGGCCTCGAGGGCCGTGGCGGCGACGATCTGCTGGGCCAGCACGTCGAGGGGGTTGGCGGGCACGCGCAGCGACTCGATCGCGCCGGAGCGCATCCGCTCGACCGCCACCGCGGTCTGCGCGAGGTCGCCTCGGTGCTTGGGGAACAGCACGCCCCGGGACACCTCGCCGACCTGGTGGCCGGCTCGGCCGACGCGTTGCAGGGCACTGGCGACCGATGGTGGCGACTCGATCTGGATGACGAGGTCGACGGCGCCCATGTCGATGCCGAGCTCGAGGCTGCTGGTCGCCACGACCGCGGGCAGGCGGCCGCGTTTGAGGTCGTCCTCGATGAGGGCCCGCTGCTCCTTGGAGACCGAGCCATGGTGTGCCTTCGCGATCACCGGTGGGGCGTTGTCCGGTGATTGCGGAGGCTGCTCCGGCAGCCGTCTCGAGGCTCCGGACTGGGCCATGACCTGAGCCGGTGTGCCTCCGGTGGTTGAGGAAGGCCCGCTGGGGCCCGTCTCGAAATCCCCGGCCGCAGCCGCCGCCCGGTCGGACGCGATCTCGTTGAGCCGTGCGGTCAGCCGCTCGGCGAGACGTCGGGAGTTGGCGAAGACGATCGTGGAGTGGTGGGTCTCGATCAGGTCGACGACGTGCTCCTCGACGTGTGGCCAGATCGAGGACGAGCGTTGGGGGTCGCCCGACTCCTCGTCGTACTCGTCGGGGGCGGTCATGTCCTCGACCGGCACCACGACCTTGAGGTCCCACTGCTTGGTCGAGGGGGGCGCCACGATCTCCACGGGGGCATTGCCGCCGAGGAACCGGGCTACTTCGTCGAGGGGTCGGACCGTCGCGGACAGGCCGATGCGTTGGGCCGGCCGCTCGAGGAGCGCGTCGAGTCGCTCCAGTGACAGGGCCAGATGGGCGCCGCGCTTGGTGCCCGCGACGGCGTGGACCTCGTCGACGATGACGGTCTCGACGCCGCGGAGCGAGTCACGCGCCTGTGAGGTGAGCATCAGGAACAGCGACTCGGGAGTCGTGATCATGATGTCGGGTGGAGCGCTGACCAGCTTGCGGCGCTCGGCCGCCGGGGTGTCGCCGGAGCGGACACCGACCGTCACATCGGGCACGGGGGTGCCGAGCCGGTCGGCGGTGTGTCGGATGCCGGTCAGCGGGGAGCGCAGGTTGCGCTCGACGTCGACGGCCAGTGCCTTGAGCGGCGAGACGTAGAGCACCCGGCAGCGCCTCGACCTGTCCTCGGGACGCGACTGGCTGAGCAACCGGTCGATCGACCACAGGAACGCGCTCAGGGTCTTGCCGGAACCGGTCGGGGCCACCACCAGCGCGTGCCGGCCCGCCCCGATCGCCGCCCACGCGCCCACCTGGGCAGGCGTCGGCTCGGCAAACGCCGCCCCGAACCAGGTGCGGGTCGGCTCGCTGAACTGCGCGAGTGGATCGGACACCCCCTCATCCTTGCTCACGGCACCGACAGTGAGCCTTCCACGAGGGTTGAGTCGCTTGGGTCGCTCGGGCGACCAGGGCGAGACCCGAGACATTGCTCGGCCTATCTGCGTGGATGGAGTCGCCAGCCGCCGTGTTCGTGGCGGTGCAGGCTGAATCGATCGTCGTGGGTCCGACGGTGGTGGAAGAAGCAGAGCGGGAGGGCGTTGTCGAGATCGGTCTTCCCGCCGAGCGACCACGGATGCGGATGATGGATCTCACACCAGGCAAAGGGGCGTTCGCAGCCGTCGATGACGCAGGTGTCGTGGATGACGGCGAGTGCTCGACGCTGGTGCTTGTCGTGGAGGCGGGATTCGCGGCCGAGGTCGAGGACCACGGAGCCGCTGCCGAGCACGACGGGGACCAGGCCGGCGTTGCAGGCCATGCGACGGGCGTCCCCGGCGGTGATCCTCGTCCCGGTGTCGAGGCGGGCGGTGCCGAGACCACTCAGCAGCGCCTCGAGCTCCATTGTCACGAGCGTGGTGATGCCGTTGGCGGCGTGCCCGGTGGAGGGGAGGTGTTCGAGGAGCTCGCAGAAGGCGACGCCGTGGAGCTCGTAGATGTTGGTTTCGGGAGCGGACTCGTCGACGACGGTGTTGCCGTGGCGATCGCGGCCGAGACGGCGGGGAGCGGTGAAACGCTGCAGGGCGTTGCGGAAGAGGTGGCCGTGGAGCTCGGGGATGGTGAACCTGCCAGAGAAGGTCCCGTCGCCGTTGTCGTGCAGGGCCAGGAACGTCTCCGCCTCGGCGTGGCGGTGCTCGCGGCCGAGGAGGATCGCCTCGTGCCGGTTGGCCAGGTCGGTGTCGACCGGGTCGAACATGCGCCGCGCCGCCTGTCGCAGCCGCTTGGCGTTCATCGGGCGGCCCGAACGGGTGCCCTCCCCGGTTGCCTTGCCGACCAGGATCTCCTCCGCGGCCGCGACCTGATCAGGGGTCGCCTCGGTGGGTGCCTGTTCGGCGGCGTTGACGATCACGCGAACCTGGGCCGCCCGTAGCTTTCCGGCCGCGAACGCCTCGCGTGTCGCGGCGTACTTGGTCCGCAACAGGCGTGCCAGGCGGATGCCGCCGTTCATTGCTTCGCGGGTGTCGCCGGTCAGCGCCGCCGCCCAGGCATCGGTGCCGGTCGCGGCGTACCGCCCCGCGGTCCGGCGCTTGTCGGCCTCGGCGAGCAGGCCCAGCTTGAACGCGGTGGTCTGGGACTCCAGGCCCGCGGCCGCCTGGATCGCGGCCTCGAGGTCGTTGTCATCGATCATCGACAGCGGCACCTCACGCGCGGTGTCGAGATCTGCGCACGCATGCTCCACGGCCGGCGTCACTGCCGGGCGAGGAAGCGTGTGGACTGACATGGATACAGCAAATCAGGGCCCACCGACAGTCACGATTGTTTGACGACAGACAGGAAGGCCCTTGTGTACAAGGGGTTCCGGCCCCACCTCTGTGGACGGAAGGTGGCACATCGGGGTGCCGGGGATGCGCCCCCTCCGAGCGCCAGATCCGGAGTGCAGGTGCTTTCGGGGGATGTGGTGCGGCCGCTCGAGCGCGTCCCGTCTGGCCACCGATCCGATCAGGAATCGAGAAGCGCCACGATCTGGCCGGGCCTAGCCTTCTGCGTGCGTTCGGCACCACGCCGGACCGCACAGCGTCGAAGAGGAGACCCGAGAATGCCCGCGAAGAAGACCGAGTCCGACGGTTTCAGCGCCGAGGAGCGCGCCGCAATGAAGGAGCGCGCCGCCGAGCTGCGCACCGAGGGCAAGGAGGGCGCCAAGAAGGCCGATGGCCTCCAGGCAGTCCTCGACGCGATCGCGAAGATGGAACCGGAGGATCGTGGCCTCGCCGAGCGCGTGCATGTCACGGTGACGGCCACCGCCCCCGAGCTGTCGCCGAAGACCTGGTACGGGATGCCCGCGTACGCGAACGCGGACGGCAAGGTCGTCGTGTTCTTCCAGGACGCGGGCAAGTTCAACTACCGGTACTCGACCTTGGGCTTCCAGGACGCCGCAAACCTCGACGACGGCGACCTGTGGCCGGTGTCGTACGCGCTTCAGAAATGGACCCCCGCGGTGGAGACGCGGATCATCGAGCTGGTGCGGGTCGCGATCTCCTGACAGGTGGAAGCAGGTTCTCCACGTCGGTCCGCGGAGGAGCTCGCATCAACCTCGGACCACGCCGTTCAGCCGAGCTGCCTGTCGGGTGAGGTGATCGCGCTCGGCGATGTTGGTGGCAGCGCGGGCCGCGTCCCCGTACAGCCGAGCCGCGAGCGCGAGGTCGCCGGCGCGCTCCCGGAGGTACGCCTCGACAGCCGGGTACCTGGGAACCGCCCGATCCACCAGTTCGAGTGCGGCCAGGCCGGCCTGCGCCCCGTCCGCCTCGCCGACCGCGACGGCACGGTTCAGACGGACGACGGGGTTGTCCGTGAGACGGTCGAGCTCGTCGTACCACCCCACGATCTGCACCCAGTCGGTCTCGTCCGCCGTCTGCGCGTCAGCGTGCAGGGCGGCAATGGCGGCCTGCGCCTGATATTCGCCGAGCCGGTCGCGCGCCAGAGCCGCCTGCAGGATCGCCACGCCCTCGGCTATCAGCTCGGTGTCCCACCGGGACCGGTCCTGCTGCGCCAGCGGGACGAGGGCGCCGTCGGGTGTCGTCCGCGCGTCGCGGCGTGCATGGTGCAGCATCATCAGCGCGAGCAGACCGGACACCTCCTCGTCCTGGGTCATCGACCTCACCTGGCGGGTCAGCCGGATCGCCTCGTCGGCGAGGTCGACCTCACCGCTGTAGCCCTCGTTGAAGACCAGGTAGAGCACCCGCAGGACGGTGGCCACGTCTCCGAGCTCGTCGAAGCGCACGCCCGACACGGTGCGCTTGGCCCGGCTGATGCGCTGGGCCATGGTGGTCTCGGGGACCAGGTACGCCCGCGCGATCTGGCGTGTCGTCAGACCACCCACTGCTCGCAGGGTGAGCGCCACCGCCGAGGCCGGCGTGAGCGAAGGGTGGGCGCACAGGAAGTACAGCTGCAAGGTGTCGGCCGTGTCCTCCGTCGGGCCTGGCGGTGGCTCGGCCGCCACCCGGGTCTCGCGGGCAACGCGAGAACTCTGCGCCCGGGTCGCGTCCAGGAACTTGCGCCAGGCGGCCGTGATCAACCAGCCCTTCGGATCCGCCGGTGGCTCCGTCGGCCACGTGGCCAGCGCCCGCAGCAGTGCGTCCTGCACGGCGTCCTCGGCCGTCGCGAAGTCGGCTCCGCGACGGACGAGGACGCCGGTGACCGCGGGAATCAGCTCCCGCAGCAGGGTTTCGTTCACTCCGCGACGGTGGGCGCGGAGCCGAGGAACGGACGCACTTCCAGCCACTCACAGATCGGCTCGCCGTCCGGACCCGGCGCGGCCGAGTACTCGCCCGCCACCTCGACGGCTCGCTCGTAGGTCTCCACGTCGATGATCAGCCAGCCGGCGATCAGGTCCTTGGTCTCCGCGAACGGGCCGTCGGTGACTGGTGGCCGGCCCTCGCCGCCGTGGCGGACGAACGTGCCTTCCGCGGACAGCGCCTGGTGGTTCACGAACTCGCCTGTTTCCTGCAACCTGGTCGCGAAGTCGTGCATCCACTGGACGTGCGCGTCAACCTCCGCCGGCGCCCACTGGTCCATCGGGGGAAAGTCCACGACGGGAGCCGGGCCGCCGCGGTAGTGCTTGAGCAGCAGGTACTTGGCCATGATTGTCTCCTTCGGTACGGCGCGACCATTGTGGCCGCATACACACCGGAGACGACGCGGGCTGGGGTTTCTCGACATCGGGCCCCAGGGACGACCTATCTGCGCGGTCGCCGGGGGCTGACGGCGAGTGTCTCGCCGTTCGGCCCTCGCGTGGAGCCACTCGCGTTGCCAAAGTACTGAGGCAAGTCGAGCGCACAGCGCGGGACCACGCTCAGCGCAACCGCGGCTCAGCACTTGTGTCAGTAGTTCGGCTGATCCGGCCGCTCCGTCCGCGAATGGTTAGCGACGAAATCCACCTTCAGAGTTGAGCACCTGTCCGACGATCCACTCGCCCTCGTCGCTGACGAGCCAGGCAATCAAGCGAGCAGGATCCTGCGGTTCCCCGAGCCTGCGTCGCGGGAACCTTTCTAGGAGGGCTGCCGGAGCACCGTCGAGGTAACCGGTGTTCACAGGACCGGGGTTGATGGTGTTCAGCGCAATCCCCTTACCGACCAGGTCGTCTGCCACGGACCACGTGGCTCCCGCCAAGGCAGCCTTCGAGGCCGCGTAGGCGAGGTTGTCACTCATCGGCCCCAAAGTCTGCCCTGAGGTCATCCAGATCACCCTGCCGCCCGTACGCCCGTTGTGCTGGGCGGCGAAGGCCTTCGTGAGCAACAGCGTCGCACGCGTGTTCACGGCCCAATGCCGGTCCAGAGCCGCCGCCGTGAGGTCGGCAAGCCCGACAACGTCACCACCGTGAGCGTGGTTGCAAACCAGCACATCGACATGGCCGAGCATGCCGTTCACAGCGGGGATCAGTCCCTCAGCTGTTTCGACCTCGCCCAGATCCCCAGCCACGTCGACAAGGTTTGCGCCCTCACTGAGGCAAGCCCGGAGGTCTGCGAGGAGTTCAGCAAGATCCTCGGAGACTCCGTACTCGTCCGAGTCATGCGGAAGGTGATGATGGACGGCTAAGGACGCACCCATCGACGCAAGTCGAGATGCAACCGCGAAACCGATGCCACGCCTACGGCTGACACCTGTAACGACCGCCGTACGTCCAGCGAGCGGCATCAACATGGACGCGAGCGTAGCGGCGCACTCGGACACGTTCGCTCATCGGCAGAGCGGCGAGCTCATTGCGACAGGGGCGACATGGCAGCTTCGCGAGCGGATTCTTCGACCTCCACCGAGCCGCCAAGAACCTGGTCGCCGCGATCACGCTCCTCGCGTACTGAGGACGGACAGGACCGCGGGGCCGACGTGCTCGGTCCGGACCAGCTCGAGCTCGCGACCCTGGGTGAACAGGCGCCGGCCTGAGCCTACGGCCGTGGGGAAGGTGAGCAGCCGGTACTCGTCGATCAGGTTCGCCTCGGTGAGCTCGTCGACGACCGACTGGCTGCCGATGACAACCAAGTCCGTGGTGGCCACGTGGTGGCGAACCCAGTCGAGCAGCGGCCGGTCCGTGGCGCGGGAGTTCGACCACGTCGCCGGGTCGATCTCCCGGTGCGTCACCACCGCCTTGTCGGCGGCATTCATGGCCTGGGAGAACGGGTCCTCGCGGTGCGGCCAGAGGGTGCTGAAGTGTTCCCAGGTGCGCCGCCCGAACAGCAGTGTTCCGTGCTCGAGGATGGGCCCCAGTCGGAACTTGTCGCCGGCCACGCCCTGGGGCCCGTGCCGCATGGCCCAGCCGCCAAAGGTGGAATGGTCGCTGCCGTCGGGGTCCTCGACGACGCCGTCGAGAGTGATGAACTGGATGACGATGAGGCGTCCCATGGGACGAGTCCTTCCATGAGTTTCCGAGTGGTCACCAGTTCTTACGAACGGGACCAGCCAAACTCATCGCCGCTCTGTCTCGAACAGGGCGAACAGCCGCGGGTCCTGGTAGACGAGCACGTGGCCGATGGCGCCGTGCGCGTCCGCGTCGAACAGCTGGAGGGTATGCGCGGTCAGCCCCTGGGGTGTGAGTTGGTAGAGCAGGAGTGCGGGTTGTCCGTTGGCGCCGACCAGGCGGGTCCGCCACTCGGTGCCGCGCCAGGCGAACAGGTGGTCCATGAACTCTCGGTACGGCCGGCGGCCGCGCGACCAGGCGCGCACCGGCGGCATCTCCAGAACGACGTCGCCGGCCACCAGTGCGGCCAGGGCTTCGACGTCGGCCCGCTCTATCGCTCGGGCGTAGCCCTCGATCCGTTGCGGATCGAGCGGCCCGCGGGCAGTGGCGGTGCCGGCGCCGGGGTCCAAGGCTGCCCGCGCCCGCTGGAGTGCGGAGTTGACCGCGGTCACGCTCGTCTCCAGTACGGCGGCGGTCTCGGCGGCAGTGCAGCCCAGCACCTCACGGAGCACGAACGCGCCACGCTGGCGGGCGGGAAGCAGTTGGAGCATCGCTGTGACCGCGAGCCGTACATCGGCTCCCTGCTCCAGCGCGGCTCCCACCTCTGACGTCGCGGTCCAGGCGCTCGGTGCCGGCATCAACCAGGGGACGTCGAGTGCCGGCACCAGCGGAGCGCCGATCTCGATGCCAGGGTCCTGCAGGTCGCGCGGAAGCGGTCGACGCGGTGCACCGCGCAACCGGTCCACGCACACGTTGTGCGCGATCCGGTAGCACCACGTGGACAGCGATGCTCGCGCGGCATCGTAGGACTCCCGAGATCGCCACGCCCGCTCCATCACGTCCTGTACGGCGTCCTCGGCGTCGAACGGCGACCCCAACATCTGATAGCAGAAGGCGAGCAACCGTGGCCGCAACGGCGCCAACGCCTCCGCAGTCACGATGGTCACGACGTGATCTTCGCACCCGTCGGTTACCCACCTTGACCACAGGTTGCAGCGGCGAAGTGGGTGAGCAGCCAGAGTCCCTGACCCGCGGTGGCCCACCGGGTCTTCCCGGTGGGCCACCTGGGTGTCCGTCAGATCAGCGCGTGGACGAACGGGTCAATCGACCTCCGAGCCCGGCAGGGCCGCCCCCGGCACGTCGTTGGGGAGGTAGATCTTCGGGTCACCCGGGTACGGCAGGTCCCAGTGGTGCGCGTCGTACCACGTGTAGCGGTTCATCTGCTCCGGGTTGGCGAAGTCGGGCCGAGCGTGCGCGCCGCTGAGATGCTGCTTCTTCGCCCAGTTCGCCCAGGCCACCTGGTAGGAGACGTACTTGGCCGGGACCGGTGCCGCCTTGGCCGCCGGCCCACCGTTTGCAGGCGTGTCGAGACCACACGCGGGCGGGGTCGCGATGTTCTCGGTGAGCGACGTTCGGTTCGGCACGGCTGTGAACGGCGTGTTGTCCGGCTTCTTCTGGAAGGCGTCGAACATCGGCGTCGCCGCAGCGACCTTCTGGTTCAAGGGCTCCGCGCCCAGGATCTGCTCGATGGTGCGCACCATCGAGATCTGGGAGTAGTAGGTCGAGACGGTCTTGCCGTGCGTGGCCCAGGGGCTGATGACCTGGATCGGGGCCCGGTGGCCGTCGACGTGGTCGACACCGCTCTGGCTGTCGTCCTCGACCACGAAGATCGCGGAGTCCTTCCAGTACCGGCTGTGCGAGATCGTGTCGACGATCTTGCCGACCGCGAGATCGCCGCCGGCGACCTCCGAACGCGCGGACACCGGGCCACCCGTGTGGTCATCCGAGAGCCACACCATGTTGAAGTCGGCCGGGCCGTTCTTCTGGAAGTCCTGCTTCCAGATCGCGTAGCGGTACAGGTCCGGGATCGACAGGTCGAAGGGCGGGGAGAGCGGGTCGCTGATCTCGTTCAGCGACGGGATCACCGAGCCGTAGTCACCCTTCAGGGCCGGAGCAGTCAGCTGGGCGGGGTCCCCGCCGCTCTCGACGCTCTTGGTCGCGCAGTAGTACTGCTGCCAGGTGCCG
>JAOPXM010000111.1 GCA_025965125.1 Nocardioides sp. | reverse complement strand
TTGACCGACGTGCCGCGGATCTGGCGGACGCCCTCGGCGATGCCGTTCATGCCGTGGATGTAGGCCTCGCCGAGCTGGCCGCCGTGGGTGTTCAACGGCAACCGACCGCCGATCTCGATCGCCCCGTCGGCGATGAAGCCGGGCGCCTCACCCCGGCCGCAGAACCCGAGCTCCTCGAGCTGCATGAGGACGTACGGCGTGAAGTGGTCGTAGAGGATGCCGAGCTGCATGTCATCGGGACCCAACCCGGACTGACGCCACAGCTCGCGGCCGACGACGCCCATCTCGGGGATACCGATGTCCTTGCGGTAGTAGGACGTCATCACGAACTGGTCGGCGCCGCTGCCCTGTGCGGCAGCCGCGATCACGGCAGGCTTCTGGGCAAGGTCCCTCGCCCGCTCCGCCGACACCACCACCAGCGCCACCGCACCGTCGCTCTCCTGGCAGCAGTCGAGCAGGTGCAGCGGGTCCACGATCATCCGTGACGCCTGGTGGTCCTCGAGCGTGATCGGCTTGCCTGCGAAGAACGCGTTCGGGTTGTTGGCCGCGTGCCGTCGGTCGGCAACCGCCACGCGACCGAAGTCCTCCGACGTGGCGCCGTACTCGTGCATGTAGCGACGCGCCTGCATGGCGACGGTCGCGGCCGGCGTGCCGAGGCCCATCGGGTAGCTCCACGCGTTGTCGAGCCCGTTGGTGTTGACCTGGGTCGCGGCGGCGAGGCTGAACTGGCCGAACCTGCTCTCCGAGCGTTCGTTGAACCCGCGGTAGCAGACGACGACGTCCGCGACGCCCGTCGCGACGGCCATGGCCGCCTGCTGCACGGTGGCGCAGGCAGCGCCCCCGCCGTAGTTGATCCGGCTGAAGAAGCGCACCTCCTTCATGCCGAGCTCGCGGGCGACCGCGATCTCGGAGGACGTGTCCATCGTGAACGTCGTCAGGCCGTCGACGTCCGCTGCCGTGAGCCCGCAGTCGGCGAGCGCGTGCCGGACGGCCTCGACCGACAGCTGGAGCTCCGAACGCCCGGACTCCTTGGAGAACTCGGTCGCACCGATGCCGGCGATTGCCGCCTTGCCGCTCAGCCCGGTCACGCGCGAACCCGGACGGTGCCGGTGACGTGGTCGCCGAGGGAGACCCGGCCGATCACCGTGATCGTGGCTACACCGTCCTCGACGGATTCCACCTCACCCGAGAACGTCAGCGTGTCGTAGGGGTGCGCCGCCGCGCCGAGCCGGATCGCGATGCCCTTGATCTCGACGTCGTGCCCGGCCCAGTCCGCGACGAACTTCTCGACCAGACCGTTGGTGGTCAGGATGTTCATGAAGATGTCCTTCGACCCCGCAGCCTGGGCGATGTCCCGGTCGTGGTGCACGTCCTGCCAGTCGCGGGTCGCGATCGCGGTGCTGACGATCGTCGTCGGCGTCATCGGCAGGCTCCACTCCGGGAGCAGCTGCCCCGCTTCGAGGGTCCTCATGCTCGCCTCCAGATCGGCAGGGTCAGGTCGTCGTCGATGCGGCGGTAGTCCACCCGCAACGTCATCCCGATCTCGATCTCGGCGTCCCCAGAGTCCGACACAGCGTCGACGACCTCGCCGACCATCCGCACGCCCTCGTCGAGGTCGATGAGCGCGATCACGATCGGCAGCTCCTTGCCGGGGACGGGTGGGTGGCGGTGCACGACGTAGGAGAAGACGGTGCCGGCGCCTGCGGCCACGTCGTAGCCCCGGTCGTAGGCGTCGCACGACTGACACGCAGGGCCGGGCGGAAACCGCTTCGCCCCGCAGGCGTTGCACTTCGGGATCCGCAGCTCGCCCGCTTGGGTGCCGTCCCAGAAGAACTGGGAGTCCCGGTTCATCATGGGGCGTACGACGTGGGACTCAACCATCGGTGCTCCTCGGGATGAACTTGAGCACCCGGAACAGCATCGTCGCGACGACCTCGTCGCCGACGTACCAGGTGTTGCGCGAGGTCACGAAGAAGCCCTCGCCCATCGCGGTGTTCTTGGGCCCGGCGACCGAGTCGAGGGCGCTGGTGACCCGGACGTCCTCCCCGACCCGCAGGTAGCGCTCGTAGCTCTGCTCGCAATTGGTGCCCAGCACCGCGCTGTAGCCCTCGGCGGTGAGGAAGTCCGTCATCTGGCTCAGCGGGTCCTCGGGCGGCCGCTTGCGACCGAGACCGGGCATCGTCCAGACCTGCGCCATGGACGGCGGGGCCTCGCCGCTCCGGAACCGTTCGTTGTCGTAGCCCATCGCATCCAGCCAGGTGCCGATGGTCGCCTGGTTGACGGCGTAAGGCGCCTGGGACTCCGCCGCCTCACCGAGGGCCTTGATCCGCTCCGCCTCGGCGAAGATCCGCTCATGCGCCCCTTCGGCCGCCACCGCACTCATCGCGGCACCCGCGGCAGGCCCATGCCGAACATCGCGATCAGCTCGCGCTGGACCTCCTGGACGCCGCCGCCGAACGTGAGAACGAGATTTCGTTTGGCCTGCCCGTCCAGGTAGGACAGCAGGTGGGAGGTCTCCGCGTCGGACGGGTCGCCATACCGGTTGACGATGCCCACGAGCGACGCGGCGAGGTGCTGGACCTGGTCGGCAGCGAACACCTTCGACGACGATGCGTCGCCCACCGAGATCTCTCCGAGCGCCGCGGCCCTCGCGACCTCCCAGTTGAGGAGCTCGTTGACCCGGAAGACCGCGGTCACCTGCCCGAGGACCGCCTGGACGTCGGCGCGGTCGACGACGCCGGCCTTGGTCGCCCACTCGGCCACCCGGTCGCGCAGTCCCTCGATCCGGCCGGCGGGCCCGAGCATCACCCGCTCGTGGTTGAGCTGGGTCGTGATCAGCTTCCAGCCCTGGTTCTCCTCGCCGACCAGCATGTCGACGGGCACCCGAACATCGTTGAAGTACGTCGCGTTGACGTGGTGCGAGCCGTCTGCGGTGATGATCGGTGTCCAGGAGTAGCCCGGGTCCGACGTGTCGACGATCAGGATCGAGATGCCCTTGTGCTTGGGGGCGTCCGGGTCCGTGCGGACCGCGAGCCACAGGTAGTCGGCCTGATGGCCTCCGGTGGTCCACATCTTCTGGCCGTTGACGACGTAGTGGTCACCGTCCTTGCGGGCGGTCGTTCGCAGCGACGCGAGGTCGGTGCCCGCGTCGGGCTCGCTGTAGCCGATCGCGAAGTGCACGTCCCCCTCGAGGATCCGCTTGAGGAACATGTCCTTCTGCTTCTCCGTGCCGTACTTGATCAGCGTCGGGCCGACCGTCTGCAGGGTCACCGCCGGCAGGTGGACGTCGGCGCGCTGGGCCTCGTTGGCGAAGATCGTCTGCTCAATCTCGCCGAGGCCGTGCCCGCCGTACTCCTTCGGCCAGCCGATTCCCATCCAGCCGTCGGTGCCCATCTGCCGCACCACGCGCTGGTAGGTCGGACCGTGCCGGTCCTTGCCCATGTCGAGGTGTGCGTCGTCGTCGGCGAGGCCGGAGAAGTAGGTCCGGAGCTCGCCCTTGAGCCGGCGCTGCTCGGCGGTGAGCTCGAGGTTCTTGGTCGTCGGGTCCTCGACGTGCACGTCGTCGACCCGGCCGTCCAGAGCATGCGCGATGTCGTTGACCCACGAGAAGTAGTGGTGCAGCGGGTAGGTCTCGTCGACGCCCACGCCGCCGTGCAGGTGGTGGCAGGTGCGCAGCGCCTGCGGACCCTCCGCGCAGATCCAGTACGCCGCTACCGCGAGGTCGTCGATCACGTCGAGCCCCTCGCCGATCCGCCAGGCGGCGTTCTCCGCGGCCAGGTCGATGGTCCGCGACGCGATGTAGACGTCGGCGATCTGCATCGCGACCGCCTGGAACTCGGCCAGGGAGCGTCCGAACTGCGTGCGCCCCTTGATGTACGTCGCGGTCAGGTCACGCGCACCGGACACGACGCCGGCAGCAGTCAGGCAGAGCCCGGCGATCGCGTGCTCGCGGAGGACCCGCGCGGCGCCGTCGCCGAGCAGCTCGGCCCTTGCCCCGTCGAGGACCACCGTGTGCTGGGGCCGCCCGGAGGAGGACGGCGACGACAGGAGCGTGACGCCCGGGTCGCTCACGTCGACGAGGGCCACGACGACGTCGTCACCGTCGGTTGCGGTGACGAGCAGCCGGGTGGCCTGCTCGGCGTACGTGACGCCGATCTTGCGGCCGGTCACCTTGCCGTCGGCGAACGTCGTCGTCGGGACGAGGGGGATTCCACCACCTGCCTCGCGCAGGGCCGGCGTGAGGATGACGTCGCCGGTTGCGACACCCGGCAGCAGGGCCGCGCGCTGCTCGGCGGTGCCCGCCGAGGCCAGCGTCAACGCCCCGCAGCAGAGGGTCTCCCAGACGGGCAGGTGCTCAGCGCGCGCGCCGGTCTCGCGCAGCAGGACTCCGACCTCTGCCATGCCCAGGCCCTCGCCGCCCTGCTCGACGGGCACGACCAGGCCGAGCATCCCGGCGGCGGCGAGCGCCGCCCAGTCCGTTGCGAGGTCGTGCTTGGCCCGCCCGAGCACGTCGGTGATGACCGAGCGCACCGCCTCGATCGACTCCTGGTCCCCGGGAACGAATCCGTCGGATGCCACGCGTGTCTCCTGCCGAAGTGGGGTACCTGCAACCACAAAACTGTAACGTGTTCTACCGTACGAGACGACCGACGTCGAGAGCGAGGGCGGATGACGACGCTGTTCCCGCGTGAACGGCTGCGCCAGCGTGTCTACCTGCCCTGGGCCCGGATCCCCTCGGGTCACCTCGTGGAGCTGCCCGGACGCGGTACGACGTACGTGACGGACACGCCCGGCCCCTCCCCGGACGCACCCACCATCGTGCTCCTGCACGCGCTCGCCTGCACCGGGCTGCTCACGTGGTTTCCCGCGATCGAGCCACTCTCGCGGCGGTACCGGGTCGTGACGCTCGACCAGCGCTGGCACGGCCAGGGCATCCAGAGCGAGGAGTTCTCGCTGTCCGACTGCGCCGACGACGTCGCGGCCCTCATCGACGCGCTCGACCTGCGCAACGTGATCGTCGGTGGCTATTCCATGGGCTCGATCGTCGCCCAGCGGGTCTGGCGGCAGCACCCGGACAAGATCGAGGGCCTGGTCCTGTGTGCCACCACCGACCGGTTCCAGATGACCACCACCGAGCGGCTGTTCTTCGGCGGGCTCGGGGCGGCCATGCTCGGAGCACGTGGAGTGGCCCGGTCCCGTACGGCGAGCCGGGCGGCGCGAGCGGCCGCCGAGGGCGTCGACATGGAGAATTCCGA
Organism: Nocardioides sp.; assembly: GCA_025965125.1. Classification (GTDB taxonomy): domain Bacteria; phylum Actinomycetota; class Actinomycetes; order Propionibacteriales; family Nocardioidaceae; genus Nocardioides. The sequence continues at coordinate 609 of JAOPXM010000111.1, read as the reverse complement.
CCTCCAGGACTGGGCGCTGCGGGAGTTCCGCAGCACGAGTCCCTGGGCGGTGGCGCAGGCGGTGACGGCGCTCGGACGACATCACTCCCGACCCTGGCTCGGCCGGATCGACGTACCCACCGCCGTCGTGGTGCTCCGCAAGGACCGCGTCATCCCGCCCCGGCGGCAGGTGGCCCTGGCCCGGGCCATCCCCGGAGCCACGATCCACGACATCGAGGCCGGCCACGTCGCCTGCGTGCTCGAGGCTGAGCTGTTCGTCCCGGCGCTCCTGGAGGCGACCAGCACCGTCAACGCCCGGCGGCGGGACTTCTACGGGTCCCGCGGCGCCTGACCTACGTGTCGGCCGGCGCGGGGACGGACTGCGCGGCAACCGCTGCCTTCAACGCGGCGAGCTCGGCCGGGAGGCGCTGCACCAGGTCGTCGACCTCGGGCATCGACTCCCGGCAGGCGATGATCCCGACGTGGACGTGGCCGTTGTTGGACATCACGGTGATGTTGACGCCGGCGCCGTGGAAGACCGGGCCGAGCGGGTAGAGCCCGACGATCTGGGCGCCCATGAAGTAGAGCGGGATGGGCGGGCCGGGCACGTTGGAGATCACCAGGTTGTGG